>JABIRI010000184.1 GCA_018667915.1 Opitutaceae bacterium
CGCCCAATGCGAAATCAACGATCTCACCCGCTGGGAACGTCTGATCGAAAAGCGTTATTTTTGGACGATAATCACGTGTCACGCCTTGAATGCGGAGAAATTGTATCCAAGTATTGAATTCAGCGGAGGCCGGAGGCCCCGCTTGGTAGTCGATGTTTCGGAATCGAGTGTTTGCACGATGTGAATCATGCACCACCGTGACGGTTTGAGGGTAGTCCTCGTAGGGAGAGACGAAAGATTCTACAGTGAGGTATTCTCGGTTCGAGTTTGCTTCGTTTGCGACGACGCTTTCCGCAGCAATAAGGATGGGGGCCTCGGGGCGGGGGGCCGAATCGAGAACACTCATCGCATCCTTGAAAAGAGAAGCGGCATCCGCATCGGTGGTGGATTGCGAGTCTGTCGAAACCAGACCGTCGGCGGTCGCGACGAGCTTCCCGTCCTGAATCGCATCCGCGGTTTCCGCATCACCATCGATGATAGCATTGCTCAGGGCGACCCGCGTATCGTTGGCAGCGACGGCATCTCGGGCTTGTTGTAGCATTTGATTGACGCGTGATGGGGGTGGTTCGGATTGCGTCACTTCCATGCCCAGTTGCTCCTTGAGCGATTCGAGAATAGGGATCGATCCAAAGAAATAAGTATAACCGTAGGTGGCCCCGATGAGAGCACCGGTGGCGGGCACGAGTTTAACGCCCAGGCGGAGGAGTTTCACACCTATCTTCATCAGGGAGTTTCCAAATCGGGAAGAACGAGGTCCGCCGCCCGAATGAGTGGATAATTGTTCGCCGTCTAACTCGTCTACGAGCCCATCCGCCGCTACCTCGTCATCGACAGGAATGGGTGGACGGGTCGGTTTGGCTTTGGGATTTACCTTACCACCGACGATGGAGGGTGCTCGGCGACGATAGTCTCGTGACAGCTTACGGTTGGCGCTCATGGTGATTAGGAGTAAAAATTCATGGTAAGGTAACTCGATGATGCAAGAGCACTTCGGCCAATCAGTCGCAAACGAAGTGCATTTGAGATTTTGCCTCGGTGGCTGATTCTGTTCGGTCAAAGCCCGCTATGGCTGTTCAATGAGTTGGGTAAGTTAGCTGGTCGTTGAAGCAGAAGCTGGCGTGTGGAGGAATGATGGTTTTGTATCTTTGCGCCGAACCCGCCCACGTGGCATCTGTGATTTAGATTCGGCGATCAGTTCCCGCCGTTTATACCCCCCCCAACTAATATGTCCCTGATCGATTCTTCCCTCCTCACTCGACGCACCCTTCTAAAGCGCGGCGCGCTCGTCGCCGGCGCTGGATTGGCTGGGCAATTGAGTCCCTCGGCGTGGGCCAATCCTATCGGAGCCAACGATCGCATTCGCATCGGGATAATCGGATTGGGTAGCAAAGGCAGTCAGCATCTCCGGACGATTTCCGAAATGGCAGGGGTGCAGATCACGGCGCTATGCGACGTGGATCCGCGCCAATTGGAAGCGGCCAAAGCGTCCCTCGAAGCCGCTGCCGGTTCGGTTTACACCACGACCGATTTGCGCAAAGTGATGGATCGTTCGGATGTGGATGCGGTGCTCATCGCAACCTCGACGCACTGGCATGCCTTGGCGACCATCTGGGCCTGTGAAGCGGGCAAAGATGTTTACGTCGAGAAACCGGTTGGTCGCACCATCGCGGAAGGGCGGAAGGTCATGGCGGCCACGACCCGTTATAAACGGATTGTGCAGACCGGCACGCAATTGCGCTCCGATAGTGATAACGATGAAATTACTGCTTACATTCGATCCGGGAAGTTGGGACGCATTCAGTGGATTCATGGGGTGAGTTATAAGACCCGAACTCCGTTGATTCAACGCACGCCATGGTATCCGGATTGGTTGGATTACGATTTGTTTTGTGGACCCACACCGATGGTTCCTTTGGAGCGAGAGAAACTCCATTACGACTGGCATTGGCGTTGGAACACGGGCAACGGCGATCTCGTAAACATGGGTATTCACGCCATTGATCTGACGCGCCGGTTCTTGGGCGATGACGCCATGCCTAAACGCATGATGAGCCTGGGAGGGCGCTATGCGGTGGACGACGTCGGTGACCAACCTAATACCCAATTTACGGTCATGGACTTCGGCAACGTGCCCGTGTTCTACGAGAATCGTAATCTACCGATCAAACCTGGCGCGACTTACGCCGACCAATTTCGTGGTCAGCGAATTGGACTCGTGGTGCAATGTGAAGCGGGCTACTACGCGGGTTATATGGGGGGCAGTATTTTCGACAACGATGGGAACCGTTTGCTCCGCAAGGCGGTCGACGTCGATTCCGTTAAGGCTCACCTCCAGAACTTCTTCGACTGTGTGCGAAGCCGCCGCGCACAAGACCTTGCGGCATCCGCGGAGATTGGTCATCACTCTGCGCAGTTCTGCCACTACGGGAATCTCTCCTATCGGGTTGGACAACAGGCATCCGCCGACCAAATCGACGCGAGCTTAGCGACAGTTTCCGGAGCGCCCGAGGCGATGGGACGCATGCGCACGCATCTCGGGGCACATCAGGTGGATCTCGCTGCACAGCCCATGACACTTGGACCGTGGTTGGAGCTTGATCCTCAGCGTGACGCGATCACCGGAATCGATGGCGGAAGCCAAGCTGATTTGAACCGAGCCCGCTACTATATCGATGAGGTAGAACGGCCCGGTTATCAGATGGGTTGATTTGGTGAAGTTTATCAAGCCGCACTGAGCTGATATCTGTTAAGATCGGCTCATGAGTTCATCTTTGTCATCAGAAGGCCTAGCTGCGGGAGAAGTTCATTTAGAGTTCGAACTGAACGCCGAGATTGAGCGTGTTTGGACAGCATTGACCCAGGATATCGAGCATTGGTGGCCGAAAGCATTTTACACGTCTGAGCGGAGCAAGAGATTTGTATTGGAAGCGAAGCTAGGCGGAATGATGGGGGAGGTTTTTGGACCAGGCGAGGGCCTGATTTGGTATCAAGTCATCGGTGTCGATCGCCCGAACTCTCTGATGTTGTCTGGCTACCTGTTACCCCCCTGGGCCGGACCCGGGATCTCGTTAGCTCGGTTCGCGTTGACCGCGATCAGTGAAACTCAAACCAAACTCGAATTCTTCGATTCAACCTTTGGCAAGATGAGTAGCTGCAGCAATGAAGAGGGTTGGCAGCAGATTTTTTCCGAGCATTTCAAAGCATATGTGGAGGCGTCCGCTTAGCTCGACTTAGTAGTGTTCGAATGTAAGTATCCCTTCGATGTTGTCGGCTACCCTTCACGCGCATGAGCACCGAGCCCTTCGGGTGCGGCGATATGTGACTGATAATTTGGACAATACGCTTCCGTTGGCGGATATTGCGATGTCCGTGGGCTTGTCGGTGAACCAACTCGAACGGGTTTTCCGCCGCCGTTGGGGTGAGAGTCCACGCGCGTTACAGCGCCGCCTGCGTCTAGAACGAGCAGCGAGGCAACTCCGATCAACTCGTCGAGGGATATTACAGATCGCTTTGGATGCGAGATACGAAAGTCACGAAGCTTTCGGTCGAGCCTTCGCCAAGTATTTTGGTTGCGCGCCTTCGGTCTACCGCCGAGCAGGCACTCATTCGGCGCGCCCGATGGACCGAGAAGCTTACTGGCACCAAGCGTTGTTGGTAGGGCTTCGACCCCATCTCGAGAAGACTGCTTCGTGAAGAGAACATCACGGATGAAGTTCAGCCTAAGATGATGTTCTTCCGGATCCTCTTCCTGTTCTTAAGTCTAGCCCTTGGCGTGGTTGCGCAGAATAGCCCGGCCAAGAAACTCCGTGATATCGGCTATCGCGGCATTTGGTTTGAATTGAATCAGCAATTCGAATTCGGCGACAAGTATTCGGGTGGTTTAGGCACCTACACGGCGAAGCACCGACCATTAGCCGTGCATGCTGCCGAAGTCGGGATGACGTTCTTTGTTTACGGCGGGACGACAGCGGTGGAGGACAAACACTTACTTTGCATGATAGGAGCCTACGATCACGCGACGGATGAAGTGCTTCGGCCGACGGTGGTGCATGATAAGGCTGGGGTGATCGATCCTCACGACAATCCGAGTCTCTTAATTGATTCGGCGGGGCACCTCTGGGTGTTTGTCAGCGGGCGTGGTCGGACTCGGCTCGGCTTCAAATATCGTAGTGTGCGGCCCTTTGATATCTCGGTGTTCGAACGGGTGACCGAAGAAGAGATGACATATCCTCAGCCGTGGCTGCAGAGCGATGGCAGCATGCTGCATTTTTTCACTAAATATACGGGTGTCCGAGAGCTCTATTTCGAGACATCTGCGAATGGAATAAAATGGAGCGCAGATACAAAACTCGCTGGAATCCGAGAAAGTGGAGACGAACGGGGAGGGCACTACCAGGTGAGTTCGAGCAATGGAGAAAAGGTCGGCACATTCTTCAATCGGCACCCCAATGGCGTAGTGGATCAACGCACCGATTTGTATTACGTCGAATCGATTGATCACGGTGGGAACTGGCAAACGGCGGCCGGTGATGCGGTAGAGGTTCCGTTGACCGAAGTAACCAGTTCTGCGCGGGTGTATGATTTTGCGAGCAAAGGCAAAAATGTTTATCTCAAGGACATGGCATTCGACGAAAGCGGCTATCCGGTCGGTCTCTATGTCACGAGCGGAGGTCACGAGCCCGGCCCCATCAATGCGCCTCGGGAGTTCCGCATCACGCGGTGGGATGGTCACGGCTGGCAGACGAGTATCGTCGCGCCCACGGGGCACAATTATGATATGGGGAGCCTCTATCTGGAGGGTGACGTTTGGACTGTGGTCGTTCCTACCGGTCTGGGACCTCAGATACATGGCACGGGCGGAGAAATCGAAATTCACCGGTCAACCGATTGCGGAGATAGCTGGGCGCTTGAACGCGTTGTCACGCGCGATAGCCCACGGAATCACGGTTACGTGCGCCGACCGGAATACGCTGCTGATCCGTTTTGGTATTTTTGGGCGGACGGTGATCCCGATAAATTCGGGATGTCTCGACTTTATATTGGCGACTCGGAGGGGCGTTACCAAACGCTGCCGTATTCCATGTCGACCGATCGCGTAGAACTGGGGCTGAAGCGTCCCGTTGAATAGCTGATCCGCAGTCTGATCTCCTGACGGGCGAACCAGCGGATGGATTCAATTCATCTTAAAATCCAAGGCGTCGAGCTCGCTTAGCAGAAAGGGTGCGCAGGCGAGGAGCTCCTGAAGTTTCTCCAATGCCTCGTCGCGATTGGGCACCTCAATGGTCGCGGCCCCGTCATCCCGATCATGGATGTGCACGGCCCACGCGCCGGCGAGATCATCGATATGATCCTGAAAGATGGAGCCATGTAGGTAGTTGCCCGGCAGGCCCGGGTTGAGGCCAGCCCCCGGGATGAGAAATAGGCTGTGAATCGGATCATGAATGGCCTCTCCATCGTGTTTGGAACGATGGAGCAATTTGCGTCCGACCGAAATCGCGCGATATTCTTCTGCCGCTTCGCGAGAACCTTCCGGCAGTGAGGCGACGTATCGATCGTAAATACTCTCGTCTGATTCCAAGGCCGACTCCTCGGCTTTCCCCGTCATGACCTCTTCCAAGTTTTCCGCGTGGAACAAGGGGAGCTGCGCGAGGGCGTGCACCGTGACATACCCATCCTGATGATCCGCCGAATGATAAACCTGGTGAGCAGAAATTAAACGAGCCAGGGCTTCCTGATGGGCGGGAGTCGCGGGAGGAATACCAGTGGGGCTTTGTTCGATCATCTCTGACAGATGCTGATCAAACTGAGTTTGGGGATCGAGGGGCATGGAGCACCCCATCGCAAAACGGGCACCCTAGCGAGCCGCGAAACGCTTACTCGAATCCTCGCGGATGGCTATCCTACTCGAGCCAACTGGAGGAGCTCGCGCAGACGTTGCGGATCGGTGGCCGAAGACTTGGCCACGAAGCCGCGTTTATGGGCGAAGTGCACGTCCGACTCGTCGGTGAGCCGGGTGAAATCGACGGCAGGATTGTCGCGATGGCGAGAGAGGCCGTAACCGACTCCGCGCCGATCGGGAGAAACCGTGGCGGCGACGCGGTCGTTGAGACCTTGTTCGACGATATAGCGATCCAGCCCAGATGAAGGTTCGGTCGGAAGCGGATCTGTTCTCGGCAGAAAGAGCACCTGTGGGCCGTCTTCCGATGCATCCAAGTTCCAGAGTTCAGCGTGTTTGCCGATGAACGTAAGGCGGCTGCGGAGCGACCGCAGGTAGTTGAGAAGGTCGAGACCTACCTGGCGCATCATTTCCCAGAGCGGTTCACCGGCGACGTGATGGGTCCCCGCGGCGAAGCAGCGCAGCAACGTGCCGTCGATCGGAGAATAGAGTTGGTTCACTGCATCGCGCGGCACGTTAAGAAACTTGGCGGTCGCGTTCGCACCGCGGCAATCGAACCACTCCGCCGGTTCGAGCCAGTCGCAGAAACTGCGGGCGTCTTCGTAGAGGTCGAGCGCCTTGAGCACGAGAGAGAGCGCGCAGACCGGATCGGCGTCATCGGGCAAGTGATGGTGATCGAAATTGTTGAGGGCGGGATCGTGCGAGTCGCCCACATCCACCACGACGATCCCGGCATCCGCGATATCTTCGGGCGTGGGTTCGCGTCGGAAGATTGGTGCGGGCGACTGCGCCAGGAGCACGCAGCTGGCGAGAAAGTCGTCTTTATGGGCACTGCCCGGATGAGTGAGTATCGTCGTAAACGGAGACATGAATCTCCACCGTGTTCGCGGGATGTTGTCGCGGCGATCTCGAAGTGAGTGGTTCCGTCGCAACCGGCTACTCGGTGACGGCGTAGACTTCGACGATGGCGATGCCTTCGCCGCCGTTTCGGTCGGTGACCTGGGCGGTGTAGACTCCCGGCGGCAGTGTTACCAAAAGCACGGCGTCGGCTCCGCCCCGGGTGAGGGCGAATGCGCCTACTTTTCGGGCAACCGCATTGATCTCTACTTCGACCGCGTGGGTGTTGTCTTCCCAGTTGTCGTTTGCGGCGATGACGTCGCCGGATTGTTTCGTGAGGATGAGCACGGGGTCGGCCAACGTGGTGCCGGGGGCAAACCCAAACGAGGTTTGCAGCTCGGGTCCGATGCCACGGATCAAGAGTCGGCGATTGGATTCGGTGACCACGATACCGGGCACCATGACCGTCGCACCTGAACCGACGCGACCGCGGGTGGAGATGTTGAGAAGTTGGGCATTGGCGCCTCCCTCGGCGTCGTAGATTTCGGCCAGGGCGATGCCGGTGCCGCCATTACCGCTGAGGTGCACGCTGTAGGGGCCCGGCGCAAAATCGGCGACAAGCGAAGCGTCGTGGGAGCCATCGGCGAGGGCGAATCCCCCGACGGTCGCGGTGACGGCGGCGACTTCGGCAGAGTCGGTGGGCGTGGACCAATCGTCGTTGGAGAAGACGACGTCGCTGCCGCGATAGACCGTGAGTTCTGGATTGTCCAAAACGGTGGCCGGATCGAGGAAGGCATCGAGGGCGGGCCCCGTCCCGCGCAGGAGAAGTTTTTGACTAGAAGTGCCGCCGACGACGAATCCGGCGATCATGATATCGTTGCCCGTGAGCACCTGTCCGCGGGTAGAGAGATTGCTCAAGCGGCCGGTTCCCGCCGGTCCGGAGAACCGCGCCATGTTGCCGGAATCCCAACGCTTCGCGGCGGGGATAGTATTGGCGCCGGGCGTGTATTCGGGGCCCATGGCGGGCCAAGCATCGCCGCTCGGCCAGTAGCTTGGGCGGCTGCTGTAGAAGTAGGAATCAACCACGGACTGCGACTCGCCGGAACGCCATTGGAGGGTGCCACCTTCGTTGTTGCCGTGAACGAAGGCGCCGGTGGACGTGCTCTCGATTTCAACGTCGTGATGGGTGGCGTGGACGAGCTCGTTGCCGATGATGTTCTGGTTCCTAGTATTGTCCTGAATGAGGATGCGTTCGCGGGTGGTGCGGTTGCGCAGGAACGTGTTGTTGGGCCCGATGGGCCCCCAGTAGTCCGAGGCGTGAATGAACTCGACGATGTTGCCTTCAAACAGATTTCCGAACGCGTAGTAACCGTGACCGGAAATGTCACGGGCAACGGGCGTATTGTCCTGTTTACCGTTGGACGAAAAATTGTAGGCGAAGACGTTACCGGTCGCCCCGCGGCCCCAGATCATGGAGTGGCGCAGGACCTGGAAAATGTTGTTTTCGACGAGGCAGTGGGTGGGGTTGCCGATGAGCTGCACCCCGTAGCCGTGGCCACCGTCATCGTGCCGGTAAGCATTGTCGAAAAAGGAATCACGAACTTCGATGTGGGCGGAGGTGGAGGCCGAAACGTGAACCTGCACGGCCATGAGACTGTGCACGTTTTTCACCCAGCCGTTTGCGGCGCGAATGAACACAATGTTGAACGTGCCATCGGAGCCCACGCCGTTCTCGAAGGTGAAATCTTCGAAGCCGATGCCGCTGATCATGCCGAGTTCGCGGGCACGCGGATTGGGCCACGTGTAGTCGAAGGTGAGCGGCTGAGCGACGGTGACTCCGGTGGGGCTGACGGCGGTGATTTTGACGATTTGTCCGACGACGCGGGCCTGGGAGCCAGTGGCGTTGTCGATGTTGGCCTCGTATCCAGTGATGCCGCGATTGCTGGCCATCAAAGTGAGGTCGTTGTCTTGGCGGATCCACAGCCAATCACCGGTCTCGAAAGTATCGGTTGAAGCGAATTGAATCGAGGTGGAGCCCTTGGTGAGCCCGCCCGTGATCGCGATCTCATCGCCTTTTTGATAACCGGCGACGCGGATGAGTGCCCCGGTGTCACCCGACTCATCCATGAATAAAATCTTGGTGCGTTCGGGGCCGGCGCCACGGAGGATCAGGCTGGGTTGTTCGCGGGTGGAACGGGATCGGATGATGATACGCTGATTGATCCGGTAGATGCCGGCAGAGAATGAGATGACCGCGTTTTCTTCGAGCCCGTCGATGAGGGACTGCAGGAGTGGGCCGTTGTCGGTGAGGCCGGTGGAGTCGCCGCCCATCGCGTCGAAATCGATCACGTGAGCGTAGTCGGGAATGCCGCCTTCGACGCCGGCAACCGACCAGTCGATTAAACGGGAGCTCAAATCAATCGGACCGGAGCCTTGGCCCTGAGCGTTCATGGCACCTAAAAACAAAAGCGAAGTAACCGAGGTTCGAAGAGAAAGGGGGAGCGCAGGGAATTTCACGATCAGATTATGGGTTAGGGCATGCAGATGACGCGCATGCGTCACAACCGATCTGAGTCCGAGCTGCGCTTCCGGGGAAAGCCGCTCGATGTCGAACTGTTCAGTTCTACTTTTGATGGATCCGACCCGTTAAGGCTGCCACGGAACCGTTCCTGCTTCCTGAAGGTGCAGACGCAACTGGCGAATGAGTTCGAGCGCGACGGGTCCCTTTGCGGGCAATGGGTTTTGTTCGTAGGGATCGTCGTCGAGATTCACGAGCTGCATCGGTTCGAAAGGCGTGCTTTGAGTGAGCTTCCACGGACCTTGGCGGATGGCATAGTAGGCGCGGCCTTGGTAGCGATTGTTGCCTTCGCGTCGCACCCAAATCATGGTGCGGTCGGGATCGCCGGAGCCATCTTCGAGCCAAACGGATCCCAGATCTTGACCGTCGATTTTGTGATCAACAGATACACCAGCGATACCGGCGAGAGTAGGGAGGAGATCCATCGTCATGCCGGGAATGTCCGACCGCCGAGCTGAAATCTTGCCGGGCCAGACCACGCAGGTCGGCACGCGGATGCCGCCTTCCCAATGGTCCTGTTTGCCGCCACGCCAGGGCGTATTGAGCGCGCCGTGGGGAATCGAGCCACCGTTGTCGGACGAAAATACGATCAGTGTTTCTTCATCGATTCCGGCCGCGCCAACCGCGTTGATGACGCGGCCCAGATGGTGATCGAGGTGTTCGACGAAGGCTACGTTGATGGCGCGCAGTTCGCTTAATTGGGGTTCCCGTTGTTTCACCCGTGCGATCCAGTCCTCGGGCGGCTGGATGGGGAAGTGGGGTGCGTTGTAAGCGAGGTAGAGGAAGAAGGGTTTATCGTCGGGTCGTTTGGCGTGGTCGTTGATATAGTCGATCGCCCAATCGGAAAAAATTTCGGTGGCGTGACCTTCCGGATCGATGATCTTTTCGTTGTGACGCATCCAATTTTCGCCGCCGCGCAAATGGGTCCAATAGTCGTCCATCATGTCGCCCAGAAAGCCGTGGAAAAAATCGAATCCGCGCCGGTTGGGAATGTTGGGGGCTTCGTAGCCAAGGTGCCATTTTCCGACCATGCCGGTGTGGTAACCGGCCTCGCCGAGGATTTGCGGCAGGGTGGTGGCACTGGGGTCGAAAAAGCCCCACGAGTTTTCCAAGTTTTGTCGGATCACGCCTGGTGCACCGACCATGTCGGGATAGCGACCGGTGAGCAGCGAAGCGCGTGTCGGCGTGCACACCGTGCAGTTGGCGTAGAACTGATCAAATCGGGCGCCTCGGTCCATCAAACGGTCGATCGCAGGAGTGCGCATTTCCTCCGCGCCGTAACTCGATAGGTCGCCGTAGCCGAGATCGTCGACGAGGATCACGATCATATTGGGTCGATCGGCAGCGCCGAGAAACGCGCTGGTCATTGCAAGGAGGCAGAGGATTCGCAGTAAGCTCATGGGTAATAGGGGGGTGGAGGGTGCGATCCCATCATGGTTTAGGCGTGGGGGACAAAGGTTATTGCGGTCTCGAGACGGAAATGCGCCGGAGTGGGCCTTGAAGTGATCCCCAGATTTTGCGTCAATCAGTCCGCCCCTATCATGCAGAAGAAATTTACCCCTCCGCTTCTTGGCTGTTTAGTATTTTTCGCGTCGCTCGGCGCGATCGCGACGCCACCGAATGTCGTCGTATTCTTGGCGGATGACGCCGGTTGGGGAGATTACAGTTTTTCCGGTAATACGCAGACCGCGACGCCTCATATTGATTCGATTGCGCAGCGTGGCGTGTCGTTCGACCGCTTTTTTGTGAGCCCAGTGTGTTCGCCGACCCGTGCGGAGTTTTTGACCGGACGTTACCACTCACGTATGGGCGTGACGGGCACGTCGGCCGCACAGGAGCGGATTGATCTTTCGGAGAGCACGTTGGCCGAAGCGTTTCAGGCGGCAGGTTATGCGACCGGCGCGTTCGGAAAATGGCACAATGGCAGCCAGTGGCCGTATCATCCGTTGGCGCGGGGATTCGATCAGTATTTTGGCCATCCCGCGGGGCACTGGGGCGAGTATTTTGATCCGCTGTTGGAAGACAACGGTCGCATGGTGCGCACCGAAGGTTACATCGTGGATGTGTGCACGGATCGAGCGTTGAACTTCATCGAAGAGAACGCCGATGGACCGTTCTTCTGTTACGTGCCGTTCACGACGCCTCACTCCCCGTGGGCGGCGCCGGAATCCGATTGGGCGCGATTCAAAGACATGCCTATCACGCAGCGTTCTTATAATACCATGCGGGAAGTGGACGACCACACCCGGTGCGCGTGGGCCATGGTCGAAAACCAAGACATGAACGTTGGCCGCGTGTTGGCGAAGCTCGATGAGTTGGGCGTCGATGATAATACGATCGTGGTATATTTTTCCGATAACGGACCCAACAGCTACCGTTGGAATGGCGGCATGAAAGGCCGCAAAGGGAGCACCGATGAGGGTGGGATGCGTTCGGTCTGTTACATCCGTTGGCCATCAACCATTCCGGCAGGTCATACAATCACCCAAATCAGTGGTGCGATCGATTTGCTGCCAACGTTGACCGCATTGGCCGAAGTCACGCGCGTAGGTGACAAGCCGCTCGATGGACGCGATCTCACGCCGCTGTTGATGCAAGAGGCGGCGGAATGGCCGGGGCATCAGCATTTCTCGACTTGGAAAGGCCGCGTAACCGTCCGCACCCAAACCCACCGACTCGACGACGATGGCAACCTCTACGACATGATCGCGGATCCGGGGCAGACGACACCCGTCAACGCCGCCCAACCACAAATCGCCGCAGAGTTACAAGGAGCGGTGGATGGATGGCGTCGCGCGATGTTCGGTCAGACCAAGACGATCCCTAATCTCGGCCAAACGGTGGACGCGCGACCGATCACGGTAGGCTACCGGGAATTTCCAGTTACGTTGATTCCAGCCCGAGATGGCGAAGCGCGAGGCGGAGTGGAGCGGAGCGCACGCGCGCCGAACAGTTCCTACTTCGTGAATTGGACGAGCAAGGACGACTCCATGGTTTGGTTGCTCGATGTGAACACTGCGGGGCGTTACAACGTGATGGTGGAATACACCTGCAAGTTGCCTGACGTCGGCTCGACCGTGGAGCTCAGTTTCAAAGGTGCGCGGTTGGCGGGCACCGTCGACCAGGGCTGGGACCCACCGCTCTACACCAATCAGGACACGCTGCCGCGACCCACTGGTGAAAGTCAGATGAAGGAGTTTCGTGCGTTGGAGTTGGGTCAGATCGATTTGGCCTCGGGCGTGGGTGAGCTGGTCCTGCGGGCGACGGACATTCCCGGCGATTCCGTCATGGATGTGCGGCGGATCACCCTAACCTTGCTGCCGTGAAACCGGTGCCAGAATACTCCCGATTGAGCATCGGTTCAGTTTGGTTTGTTCTGGTCTGTGGCGTCTCGTTCGGCGAAACGCCGCCGGACTTCAGTCGCGAGATCTTACCGATCCTTTCGGACAACTGTTTTCAGTGTCACGGCCCCGATGCGAATCATCGCGAGGCCGAGTTGCGGTTGGACGTAGAAAGCAACGCCAAGGCGCCACGCGACAGTTACCACATCATCGATCCGGGTAACAGCGCGGGTAGCGAATTGGTGTATCACATCACGACCGATGATGAGTTCGACCGCATGCCGCCGATTGATTCGATCAAGTCACTCAGCGACGACGAGAAGGGCCTTATCACGCGTTGGATCGATGCGGGGGCGGAGTGGGGGCAACATTGGTCATTCGAAGCGATCACGCGGCCCGAATTACCGGTTGCTGACGCGGGCGATGCGACGCACCCGATTGATCAGATCGTGCGACACGAGTTGAAAGCGCGAGGATTGAGCCCGTCGCCGGAAGCGGCTCGGCGTTCGTTGATTCGGCGCGTGACGCTCGACCTCACCGGTCTTCCGCCGACGCCTGATGACGTGGCAGCCTACGTGAATGATGCAACGCCGGATGCGTTTGGGAAAGTCGTGGATCGCCTGTTGGCATCACCGGCGTATGGCGAGCGCATGGCGTGGGATTGGTTGGAAATCGCCCGCTACGCTGACACCAACGGCTACCAAGGCGACCGAACGCGCTCGTCGTGGATGTGGCGCGATTGGGTGGTGGATGCTTTTAACAAAAACATGCCGTTTGATGAGTTCTCGGTGTGGCAACTCGCGGGCGATTTGTTGCCCGAGGCGACGGGAGAGCAGGTGCTCGCGACCGCGTTTTTGCGCAATCATCCGATCAACGGTGAGGGCGGTCGGATTCCGGAAGAAAACCGCGTCGATTATGTGCTCGATATGACCGATACGATGGGCACGGCGTGGTTGGGGCTCACGCTGAGCTGCGCGCGTTGTCACGACCACAAATTCGATTCGATCAGTCAGTCGGAATACTACGCGTTTTCGGCATACTTTAATCAAACCCCAGTCGACGGCAGCGGCGGCAGCGCGCAGACCAAACCGGTATTGGATTTCTCGACGCCCGAGCAACACGCGCGGGAAGCGGCCGAGCAGGAGAAAATCCCGGCACTGGCGGCGGTCGTGGACGAGCTTGAGCTCACGGTCTTCCCACGAGCGGAAGGTGAACCGGCGTCGAAATCCCTCAAAGTGCGTGAATTCGATGCGACGGTCTTGAACCCGCTCGACGGTCCAGCGAGCAAGCGCGGATCGAACTCGTTGCGCCGCATCCTGGACGTGGCGGCGGTGGGCGAGTCCGAATACATCGCGGCGTTGAACGCCTTGCTCGAAGTTGTGGAGAAGCGTGAAGCCATTGCGGCGGAGATGCTCCGGGTGATGGTGATGGGTGATCGGGAAGAACGCCGTGAAACGTTTGTGCTCGATCGCGGGCTCTACAATGCGCCCTTGGAAACGGTCACCGCTGGAGTGCCCCAGAGCTTGCCGGCATTGCCTGATGGCGCGCCGGGTAACCGACTCAGTTTGGCGCAATGGGTCGTGGCGGACGATAACCCGCTCACGGCGCGGGTGGTGGTGAATCGTTATTGGCAGATGCTGTTTGGGATGGGGTTGGTGAAAACGCCGGAGGATTTCGGTGTGCAAGGTGAGGTTCCGTTGCAGGCGGATCTGCTGGATTGGTTGGCCGCCGAATTTCGCGAATCGGGATGGAATGTGAAGCACGTGCTCCGCACGATTGTGACCAGTGCAACTTATCGTCAAACGGCGCGCGTGACGCCGGAGTTGTTGGAGCACGATCCGGACAACCGCTGGTTCGCGCGCGGGCCACGGTATCGCATGCCGGCGTGGATGCTCCGCGATCAGGCGCTGGCCGTCAGTGGGCTACTCGTGGATAAACGCGGGGGTCCGGGTGTCTTTCCCTATCAGCCGCCGGGAGTTTGGGCAGAAGCCTCGTTTGATAAGTTCCGTTATCAGGCGGATACGGGTGAAGGACTTTATCGGCGTAGCCTCTATACCTTCTGGCGGCGCACCGCGAGTCCCACGGTCTTCTTCGATGCGCAGGCCCGGTTTGTTTGCACGGTGAACACACCACGCACCAATACGCCCATGCATGCCTTGGCGTTGCTGAACGACACGACCTACGTCGAGGCCGCGCGGGTGCTGGCCGAGCGCGCGTTAGCGGAGACGCGTTCACCGAAGGAACGATTGGAGTTTATCTTTGCCCGCACCTTGGCGCGTCCTCCCGCGAGCGAAGAAAGCGAAATACTCTTGGATGGGCTGCTCCGTCATTTTGCGGAATTTGAAGAAGAAAAGTCAGCAGCGGCCGAACTGTTGGAGGTAGGGGATTGGCCGCGAAACGAAGACCTCGATCCCGTCGAACATGCCGCCTGGACGCTCCTGAGCCTGAGCGTGCTCAACCTCGATGAAACCCTTAACCAGAGCTGAATCATGAGTCCCATTCACGAGCGCGAACGACACCTCTCCCGGCGGCAATTTATCAGCCACAGTGCGGCGGGATTGGGCACGGCAGGATTGGCCTACTTGCTCGGGCAAAATGGTCTTGGCGCCGCCCCTTCCCGCATCGGTGGGGCGGAACAGTTTGGCGGCTTACGTGGCCTCCCGCACATGGCACCGAAGGCCAAAAATGTGATTCATCTGTTCATGAGTGGCGGACCGACTCACGTGGATCTTTTCGATTGGAAACCGCGGCTGCAGCAGATGCACGGCGAGGTCGTGCCCGATGCTTACGTGGGCGACAAGGTCTTCAGCACCATGACCGGCGCCGCCAATGGCAAGGTCATGCTCGCGCCGATCGAACCCTTTGCGCAGCACGGCCAAAGTGGTGCGTGGGTCAGTGAGTTTTTGCCCCACACCGCTGGTATCGTGGATGACCTGTGTTTCGTAAAATCGTTGCACACCGATTCGGTGAATCATGCCCCGGCGGTGACCTTCATGTTGACCGGCGCACCGCAGCCGGGACGACCCGCGATGGGGGCGTGGCTCAGTTATGGGTTGGGTGCGGAGACGGAGGATCTTCCGGCCTACGTCGTGCTGACCTCGGTCACCCAAGGCACGACCTGCGGGCAGACGTTTAATGAGTTTTATTGGGGCAACGGATTCCTGCCGTCGCGGTATCAGGGTGTGAAATTTCGTCGCGGTAGTGAACCCGTGCTTTACTTGGAAAATGCACCGGGGATTTCCGATAAAATGAAGCGCAACGTGCTCGAAGAGATTGCGAAGATCAATGAGCGTAAACTGCACGAAATGGGCGACCCTGAAATCTCGACCCGCATCTCCCAATATGAGATGGCGGCGCGCATGCAATTGAGCGTGCCTGAGCTCTCAGATTTCTCGGATGAATCGAAGGACGTGTTGGCGAGTTATGGTCCGCAAGCGAACACGCCGGGAACCTTCGCGCACAATTGTGTGATGGCGCGGCGTCTGATCGAGCGCGGCTCACGTTACATCCAGGTGATGCATGCGGGATGGGATCAGCATAATTCGATCACTACGGAGCTCTACGGCCAATGTCACGACACTGACCAACCGAGCGCGGCGTTGGTGCAGGACCTAAAACAGCGCGGCCTACTCGACGATACGCTCGTGATCTGGGGCGGTGAATTTGGGCGCACGCCGTTCATTCAAGGGAACCTCGGCGAGCGGCATCGTTGGGGACGCGACCACCACCCGTATGCGTTTACGAACTGGTTGGCTGGAGCGGGAGTGAAGCCGGGATTCACTTACGGCGAGACCGACGACCTCGGATTCAATATCATCAAGGACCCGGTGCATGTGCACGACTTGCAGGCGACGGTATTGAAGTTGCTCGGAGTCGATCATGAGCGCCTCACCTACCGCTTCCAAGGCCGTGATTTCCGTCTCACGGACGTGCACGGCAAGATCATCGACCCTATACTCTCGTAGGATCGAGCCTGAGTTACTCGTGGAGCTACAACGTGATGGTTTCTCCGAGGGCGGGGAGAATCGCTTTGATGCCGTGTTTTTGCTCGATGATTTCGGCCAAGGGTTCGCGGGCGCGATCTTCACCATGGGTGAGGACGAGGCGTGGTTTGTGTTGGGCCAACGGTTCGAACCAACGTAGGAGATCGGATTGGTCGGCGTGGGCACTGAATCCGCCCATCGTATGAATCTGCGCGCGCACCGCGATCTTCTCGCCGTGGATTTTGACGTGTGACTCACCATTCACCAACCGGCGGCCGAGCGTGCCGTTGCCTTGGTAACCGACGATGAGCACGTGCGTGTCTCGTTTCCATAGATTTTGTTTTAGATGGTGGAGGATTCGCCCGGCATTACACATGCCCGCACCCGCGAGGATGGCGCAGGGGCCGTCAATTCGATTCAGGGCGCGGGATTCATCCGCCGACTCGCTGGGTTTGAAATAACCGCCGCTGATCGGAAATAACCCCGCATCGCGATAAGCCACCATCTCGTCGTCGAAGAGCTCTGGATGCGTCTTGTAAACCTCCGTGGCCTTGAGCGCCATCGGACTGTCGAGATAGATCGGAAACACGGGCACCTGTTTCTCGTGAAACATCACCGCAAGATGGTAGATGATCTATTGGGAACGACCGACCGCGAACGTAGGCACGAGGATCTTGCCCTTCGCGGCGTGGACCTTGCGCACGATTGCTTCGAACTCCTCCACGGTTTTCTCGTAAGGCCGGTGATTGCGATCGCCGTAGGTCGATTCCATGAACACGAGATCTGCGTTCGGCACGTGTGCGAAGTCCTTGAGCACAGGGCGATCGGCGGGACCGAGGTCGCCCGAGAAAACCACCGTCTTAGTTTTACCGTTTTCCGTGATCGTGAACTCGATGCTGGTGGAGCCAAGCATATGGCCGGCCTCGAAAAATTTCGCGACGATTCCGGGCGCGACGTCAATAGGCGATCCGACGCGGATCTCGCGGGTCAGCCCGCGCACCGGGGTCACGTCGTCTTCGTCGTAGAGTGGTTCAAGCGGATCTTCGCCGGCACGTCTGCGTTTGCGGTTGGTGCGTTCGTTATCGCTCACCTGAATGCGGGCTGAGTCTTCGAGAATGATCATCATCAGATCGAGTGTGGCGGAGGTGGCGAAGATCGGACCCTCGTAGCCTGCCTTTACCAGCACGGGAATACGGCCGGTGTGATCGAGATGGGCATGGGTGATCACGACGGCGTCGATCGCATTCACGTCGTCGATCGGTGGCCGGCGATTCAAATCGTCCGCACCGCGGCTGCCCTGGAACATGCCGCAATCCACCACAACCCGGGCCTGATCAGTTTCGATGAGATAGCAGGATCCGGTGACCTCGCCGCCGGCAGCTCCATTTGGGGTGATTTTCATGATTTTGAGGCGATTAAACGCTCAATCAATGTGACGTGCGAAGGCTTGCGTGGCGACGTCATTCGCAAATCTCATATTAAGCTGTTGCCCGCGGGTGGTCCGCGTAGGGTGGCGATCGGGTAGAGCGTCCGACGCCGCACCTGCTGGATGCTTCTCTCTTCACTTCAACGCTTCACCGTCTTCCTCTCAACCCAAGTTCGTCGCCTCGGCACGGGCCTCGGCAACTGGCTAGTGGGTTCACCTCGCTTGAAGGCGTGGTTTTACCCGCCGCTTAAAGTCGAGACGCCGGCGGAACGATACCGCCAGTTTAACGAGTATTATTTTGCCGACCTGCACGAGCAGGAGCGCATGTTGGGCGATGAGCCCCGCATGGCGTTTTACCACACCGCCATCAATCGACACGTGAAGCCGGGCCAGCGCGTCATCGACCTGGGCACGGGCACCGGAATCCTAGCGACCTATGCTTCGCGTTGCGGTGCGAGTCAGGTCTACGCCATCGATCACTCGACGATCATTGAGCACGCCAAGGAGTTGGCGGCGGAAAATGGCGTCGAGAACGTGCAGTTCGAAGATGTCCACAGCACAAAATTCCACCTCGACGAACCGGTGGATGTTATCTTGCACGAGCAGATCGGCGACTTTCTGTTCGATGAGGCGATGGTGCCCAACGTGTGTGATCTGCGCGATCGCGTGCTGAAGAAGGGTGGCTTGATCCTGCCAAGTCAGTTCGAACTCTTTTGTGAACCGGTCACGCTAGATGATGATCGACGGATACCCTACATTTGGGAGCTCACCGATGTGCACGGGGTTGACTTTTCCAGCATGGATCGGAGTCGGCCGCAGAATCCGGAATACTACCGGTTAGCGAGTTGCGATCTCGGGTTAGTGAAACATTTCGTGGGTGATCCCGAGCCACTGGTGAAGGTGGATTTATACACCATCGAGGAGGATACGTTACCCCTCACCGTGACATTTACGCGGGAAGTGAAACGGCCGGGTATCATCGATGGCTTGGCGGTATTTATGAAAGCCAAGGTCGACGACGATTTGGTTTTGAGTTCCAGTCCGATCGATCCCGGGCGCGCCCCGCATTGGGGATTTCGCATATTGCGATTAGATCAATGGCGCGCCGAATTGGGCGAAACGTGGGAAGTGTCTCTAACGGTTAAAGACTGGGCGGACCCCGACACGTGGACGTGGACCTGTGAGAATATCACCGGCGTTTAATGAATCACCGTGAGGTAGGCGTTGTTGGCGTCTCGGAAGACGAGCAACGTGTCGTCTTTGGCGAAGCCTTCGAACGTGATGCGGAGGTTGTAGTCCACCGTCTCGCCGGGGCGGAATGTCATGCGGTTGATCAATGCCTTCGGGTCGTCTCCCGGTAAGGCGCCTCCGATCTGAACATCCTGGACCCATTTTCTAAACGCATCGGAGGGGGGAACTTCGGACCTGTAAATTACTTCCCGTGGTGGAGCTTCAGGTTCGGCGATTTCTTCCCCGAGTAATTCAGCGACAGCGGCGGCACCGTCGGCCTCCTCGCGGAGTTTCGCCCACTCCGCATTTGATCCTGCGTAGGTGGACACGCTGACCGGTTCAGGCAGGACGACAGCTTGAGCTCCTGCGGTAAGCGGATCGGGGGTGCCGTCGGTCTCAGAGGAGTCGCCCTCGCTCTCACTTCCGTCGCCCTCCTCGGCGGCCTCCACCGCTGCAACCATGTCTTCAATTTCCTGAAAATCGCCCTCAGCGAGAGCGTTACCGAGATTCACCCGGGAGTTGCTGGCCGCGACGACATCGCGGGTTTGTTGGAGCATCTGGTCGACCTTTGATTTTGGTTTCTCGGCCGCGGCTTTTTCCCGCTCTTCGAGCGTGAGGACCTCTACACCCACCTTGTCCAACACGGCTTCAACGGTCGAGTTTGAGGTGATTCTCTGCATCGTCGGAGTGGACATCAGCTTGTCGATCACAGGAGGAGCGCCGAAAAAATGAATGTAGCTGTAACTTAGTCCGCCGAGCATCAAGAGGGCCGGGAAGAACCTCGCGGTGAGCTTGAACAGCTTGATGAACAGATTGATGAGCGCCCACTTCAGCCGGGAGGGCTTTGGGCCGCCCGACATGGAAATCATGGTTGCGGCTCGAACGCCTTCGAGGTCGACGTCGGGCGTTCCGGTCGACTCGGCCTCCACTTCGCCAGTCGCCGCCGTTTCTTCGTTGGCCAAGGCTGATGAGTCCTCGGCCGGAGACTTATCCGCGGCGTTGTCCGCTGCTGGGGTAGTTTGCTCGTCCGTCGCAGTTTTCTTCTCTGGAGTGGCCAGATTTTCCGCGTCCTTGGCGGGAGTGGGATCCTGCGACGATGCAGCCGCATTCTCCGGTTTCGGAGAATCTTCGGGGTCGTCTGCAGTATTAGGAGGCCGTGAGTCGCTCATGAGAGTGGTGGGGCGAGTGGTCTCAAAGAAGTCGAACGATGGGATTCATGCAAGCGCGCTTGCAGCCCGGCAGCGAGGCTCAAGCAAAAGGTTGGCGCGTTAGAGCGGATTGACCTCATGGGTGTGCTCTTCGTCTTTTTCCGCGCAACCAATTATTTACGAAAACGGGGAGAGGGGGACGGGCGTTCCGTAAAATGGTGGTATAAGGATGAAATTAAAGATCTTCTACTTGCCCGCCTGCGGGTGTTTGGGGCCGCCGCCGAAGTAGGGAAAGGCGTCGAAATCGAAACGGTGTTGGGCGCTTTCACGCGGGTCGGCGGTTTTGACCAGATCTCGGGTGAGGCGAACGGCGTAGGTTTTTTTAATGCTCTGGTAGGCGGGATCGTCCGCGACGTTGTTCAGTTGCTCGGGATCTTGGGTGAGATCGTAGAGTTCCTCGGCGGGACGTTTACCAAAGCTCAGTTCCCAGGCTTGGCGGTGTGCTTCGTCCTTGTCCCGGTTCTCCACCATATAGGTCTTTGTCGGACCGTTGTCGGTATCCCCATACCAGGTGCCCGGTAAGGCCGCGTTGGTCCAGTCGGGGGTGCCGTTCGGCCAGCGCTCTGGCGTGTAGTTGCGGATGTAGAGAAATCCGGGA
Organism: Opitutaceae bacterium; assembly: GCA_018667915.1. Lineage (GTDB taxonomy): Bacteria > Verrucomicrobiota > Verrucomicrobiia > Opitutales > Opitutaceae > Actomonas. Next base: position 21,098 of record JABIRI010000184.1, read on the forward strand.
TCGCGGATAGCTCGAGAAGGATAACCACCCAGGTCGGGCACTTCTTGACTGGGCACGTGACGTTCCTTGCCGACGAGCACGTAGGGTCGGAGGGCGGATTCGTCGCCTTTCAAGATCGCAGGCAACAGATTTTTGCCGGTCATGGGGCGGTGCCGTTTTGCACCAGCGGCGGCGAGGAAGGTCGGGGCGAGATCGGTCAGGGAAACGAATCCCTTGAAGACCTGTTTTCCGGCCATGCTCTTTGGCCACCGGATGGCGAGGGGCACACGGGTGCCGCTGTCGTAGAGGTTACTTTTGCACCGCGGGAAAGGCATGCCGTGGTCGCCGGTGATGACGACGATGGTATTGTCGGCTTCGCCGATTGCCTCGAGTTGTGCGAGTGCCTTGGCGACGTCGGAGTCGAAGCGCTCGACCTCAAAATAGTAGTCAGCGACATCGCTGCGGATTTCGTCGGAATCGGGGTAGTGGCCGAAGAGTTTGATTTCCGAAATATCCATGCCCTTTGCCGCGCCTGATCCGAGTTCGTATTTGCGGTGAGGGTCGCTGGCGCCGAGCCAGAAGAAGAACGGTTTGTCGGCGTCACGCTGGGCGAGGAATTCGGGAAACCCGGCCTTGTAGACTTTGCCCGCGGGGTGGTCGTCTTTCCATTTTCCGGTTAGCTTTCCCGGCCCCCATGATTTGCGCCATGAGCCGGTTTCATAGCCGGCGTCTTCCAAGAGATGAGGGAACGTTTCCAGTGATTCGTCGAGCGTGCTCCAGAGGTTCGCACCGGGTCCGAGTCGCCAGTGATATTGGCCGGTGAGGATCGCGTTGCGCGACGGGGTGCACGAGGGAGACGAGATGTAGGCGTTGTGGAATAACGCACCTTCGTTTGCGACTTGATCGAAGGCTGGAGTCTGCACGACGGTGTCGTTGGCGTAGGCCGAGGCGTGGGGCCAACCCCAGTCATCGGCGATGCAGAAGAGAATGTTGGGTCGGTCGTCGTCGGCGGTGCTGAATATGGCGGAGAGCGCCATCAGACCGGTGAGGCAAAACAAGCGGGGTGACTGCATAAGCGTTGATCAAAAGGGGCGGGGAGAGACTTGGCAAATATTCCTGAAGCGGTGACGGCTTGTGTCCGGTCGGAAAACGGGTTGGGGTCTGCGGGTGCCCCACGTATCTACCTCTCCTCTTTTACGGCCTGCTCGTTTCGTTTTTGAATTGAAGATAATTGCCGCGACGCTGCTGGCCCTCGGCTTGTTCGCGTCGATGGGTTTGGCCGCTAAACCGAAGAATGTGCTCTTCATCATTTCGGATGATCTGAACTGCAACATCGGGGCTTACGGTCACCCGTTGGTGAAGACGCCGCATCTGGACCAACTGGCGCGCGATGGGATGTTGTTCGAAAACGCGTATACCAATTTCCCTGTGTGTGGTCAGTCGCGCTCCAGTTTTCTCACGGGCCTGTATCCCGAGCAGAATGGCGTCGTGCATCTGCGCCAGTTGATTCGCGATCATGTGCCGGATGTGATCACCATGCCGCAACATTTTCAGCAGCAGGGTTACACGGCGGTGCGCGTCGGAAAACTCTACCACTATGACAACCCGCTCGGTGTCGGGAGTAATGGCCACGATGATCCCGCTTCATGGGATGTGCGGGTGAGCCCCTACGGCCGCGACCGGATTGAGGAAGATAAGATTTGGTCGGTCACGCCGGGCCGGTTCGGCGCCTCCATGAGTTGGCACGCGGCGGAGGGAACCGACGACGAACAAACCGACGGCATGGTAGCCAAGGAATCTATCCGTGCGCTCGAGTATTTTGCCGAGACCGAGAAGCCCTTTTTCCTCGGCGTGGGTTTCTATCGGCCACATACGCCGTTCGTCGCTCCGAAGAAATATTTCGATCTTTACGATCCGAGTGAGATTGAAATCCCGCGCGTCCCCACCGGTTATTTGGAGACGTTACCCGCACCCGCCGTAAAGTCGATCCGCAGTCGGAAACACGAGATAGATCTGTCCGATGAGATCATGCGCAAATCGATCCACGCATATTACGCCAGCATCTCCTTTATGGACGCGCAGGTTGGTCGGGTTTTGCAGGCTCTGGATGAGCTCGGTTTACGGGACGATACGGTGATTCTGTTTACGTCCGACCACGGATACCACATGGGCGAGCATGGGTATTTCCAGAAAACGACCCTGTTCGAAGACGCGGATCGTGTGCCGCTCATTGTATCGACACCCGATATGAAAACCCGCGGCGAATCCACCGGCGCGATGGTCGAAATGGTCGACTTCTATCGCACGCTCAGTGAACTTGCGGAGGTTAATTTGCCCCTCGAATACATCCAAGGAGAGAGTTTCGCGGAAGTGTTGAATGATCCCGAGGCGTCGCCTCGACCGGATGCCATCACGCAGCTCGTGAACGGCTATTCCCTGCGCACCCCCCGCTATCGTTTCACGCAATGGTCCGACACCCCGGGCTTCTCCACCGAACTGTATGACCGCTTGAGCGATCCGGCAGAAATGGTGAACCTCGCGAACGATCCGGTTTATGCCGATGTCGTTTCCCAGCTGAGTGATCGATTGGCGGAACGCATCGCGAATATCACGACGCCCGTCGATGGCTTGAAGTTCACTCCACCCACCGATCCGAAGTTCCGCGGATACTCGCGCGATCAACTGGTCGAGCTCGGAATGGCGGGCGACGTGCAGGCGACTTGGGCTCCACCGGCTGCGCGTTAGGTTGAAACGGTGGTTTCGGAGAAACCGCCCTGCCTCGCGATGACGGGAATCTGGGTAGGGCGTGCTCGTCGCGCACGCCGATCGGTGGGTTGGTGCATCAGCAGGATTGTTTTTGATCAGAAGGTCGCGAAGACCACAAAGCCGTCAGCTTGCTGATTTTCGAATGGCCGCAAAAAGGAGCAAAAAATGCGCTGATGGAATCGGGCGATTTTTGTGCGCCTATAGGCGCGATTTACCGTGCCTGAGCAGGAATGGTTTTTGGGCCTTTTTGTGGCAAAATCTCACCCACCCATGAGTGACACAGAGGTCCAATGTGGTCGGGCAATTTTCTTTAGCAAAACGCAGTCGGGCGTAAAGCCCGACAGCTCCTCCTATCGCTTCTTCTTCACTGCAGCCGAGAACCAGTCGTCGTTGAGGGAGGCGTTGCTGTCGCGGCGGGCGGGGGCATGGTTGCTGCCGCCTGAGTAGGCTCGTGCATTGTTGTCGCGCCGTCCTCCGCTATTTGATCCGCGGGCCGGGCGCTCGCCCCCGGGCTTGGCGCCGATCTCGGGGTTGCTACGCATGGACAGGGCGATGCGGTTTCGGGGGAGGTCGATGTCGACCACGGTGACCGAAACCTTTTGGCCGGGTTTCACGTGTTGGCTCGGATCTTTGACGAAGGTGTCGGCGAGCTGACTCACGTGCACGAGGCCATCTTGATGCACCCCGACGTCCACAAAGGCACCGAAGGCGGTCACGTTGGTAACGATGCCGGGGAGTTTCATCCCGGTCTTCAAATCTTCCGGTTTGTTGATCCCCTCGGTGAAGGAAAAGGCTTCGAACTGTTGGCGGGGATCGCGGCCTGGTTTGGCGAGTTCGGCCACAATGTCTTCGAGCGTGGGCAGTCCCACGTCGTCCGAAACGTAGTCTTCGAGTTTGATGCGGGCGCGCAGCGTTCCGTCAGCGATGAGGTCGGGAACGGTCACGCCGAGATCGGCAGCCATCTTCTCGACCAGTGCATAGCGCTCGGGGTGAACGGCGGATGCATCGAGTGGATGGGCGGCATCGCGAATGCGCAGGAAGCCGGCTGCTTGTTGAAACGCCATCGGGCCGAGACGAGGCACCTCAAGAAGTTCGGCGCGGGTTTTAAAAGGGCCGTGCTCGTCGCGTCGCGCGACAATGGCGGCAGCCGTGCTGCTATTGAGACCGGAGACGTAGGCGAGGAGTTGGCGCGAGGCGGTGTTGAGTTCAACGCCGACGCCGTTCACCGAGCTGACCACGGTATCGTC
>JABIRI010000181.1 GCA_018667915.1 Opitutaceae bacterium
CTCAGGTGGGTCGGGCTTTACGCCCGACTGCGGCGGATTGGCAATTACGCTAGAATCGGTTTCACGACTTTGCCGTGCACATCGGTCAAGCGGTAGTGACGGCCTTGGAACTTGAAGGTCAACTTCTGGTGATTGACGCCGAGGAGATGCATCAGCGTGGCGTGGAGGTCATGCACACTGACCGGGTCTTTCACCACGTTGTAGGAATAGTCGTCCGTTTCTCCGTGGGAGATACCGCCCTTCACGCCGCCGCCCGCTAGCCACATACTGAAACAGCGGGGATGGTGGTCTCGGCCATAGTTCTCTGCTGTCATCTCGCCTTGGTTGTAGACGGTGCGACCAAACTCGCCTCCCCAGATGACGAGTGTGTCGTCCAGCATTCCCCGGCGCTTGAGGTCCTTGAGTAATCCGACAGTCGCCTGATCGGTGCTCTTACACTGCCGTTTTAATTGGTTAGGCAAATTGTTGTGCGTGTCCCAACCGCGATGAAAAAGCTGAACGAATCGCACGCCGCGTTCGGAGAGTCGCCGGGCGAGGAGGCAGTTGTTTGCATAGGTTCCGGGTGTTTTGGCATCCTCGCCGTAGAGGTCGAACGTGCTTTCTGGTTCATCGGCGACATTGGTCAACTCCGGCACAGAGGTCTGCATGCGGAATGCCATTTCGTATTGGGCAATACGTGACTCGATCTCCGGGTCGCCGTAGTCGTCGAACTTCATCTCGTTCATCGCGGCGATGTGATCGAGGGTCTTTCGGCGTAGCGCTGAACTCATCCCGTCAGGGTTGTTCAGATACAGCACGGGGTCTTTGCCTCCGCCGAATTTCACGCCTTGGTGCTTTGAGGGTAAGAATCCGGCTCCCCAAAGTCGGTCATAGAGGGGTTGTCCACCACTGAACGAGGTCATCGCGACGAAGGCGGGCAAGTTCTCGTTCATGCTGCCGAGTCCGTAGGACAACCATGCACCGATGCTGGGCCGCCCCGCGATCTGGAAGCCGGTCTGGAAAAAGGTAATGGCAGGGTCGTGGTTGATCGCCTCCGTATGCATGGATTTGATCATGCAGATGTCATCGGTGACATCGGCGAGATGTGGCATCATTTCGGTGTTCAACCACATCCCTGATTTGCCGGTGCGCTCGAAATTGAACGTCGATCGGGCAACGGGAAACGAACTTTGTCCCGCCGTCATTCCCGTGAGTCGCTGCCCGTTGAATACGGAGTCGGGCACCTCTTGTTTGTGCACCTTATCGAGAAAAGGCTTATAATCGAAGAGATCCATTTGGGGCGGACCTCCCGATTGGAAAAGGTAAATGACGCGTTTGGCCTTGGGCGCGAAATTAGGAAAACCCTCAAGTCCACCGATTGGGTTGGGCTCGGCAATCAAGCGGTCGCTCATCAGAGAGCCGAGCGCGAGTCCACCGAGACCCTTCGCCGATTTTCCCAGAAAGTATCGCCGCGTCATGGTGAGGGGATTTTCGGACAACTTCTGGTATCCCGTGCAGCCTTCGTGAGCGTGGTTCATGCGAATTACTCTTTGGTGATGGTTTCGTCCAAGTTGAGGAGCACGTTGGAGAAGGCGGTCGCCGCCGCTAGGTCGCGTGGGTCGAGAGTGGCGTTCGCCTTGGACTCACCGAATTGAATCAGTTTCTCCGCCCCGGCGAGGTCGTCTTGGTAGGATTCACGGTATTGTTGATATGCATCTTCCAGTAAGGTGAGTTCCTGCGGACGAGGATTTCGGGCCAAGGTCGTGCGGAACCCGAACTTTACTTGATCAGCCATCGTGGCGCCGCCTTCCAGCAGCAGCCGTTGACCCAGGTTGCGGGCCGATTCTACGAAGACTTTCTCATTGAGCAAAGTGAGTGCCTGCAGGGGGGTATTCGTGCGTTTGGGGCTGACGATACATGACTCCCGATCCGCCGCATCCATCAAAGCCATAGAGGGTGGGGGGATCGTGCGTTTCCAGATGGTGTATAAACTTCGTCGATACAGGTCTTCACCGGATGAAGGCTTATACTTCATGTTGCTCATGAGCTCCCAAAGCTTGTCCGGTTGATAGGGACTGACCGACGGCCCTCCGAGTCGCTCGACCAACAGCCCGCTCGTTGCCAAAGCCTGGTCGCGCAAGGCGTGAGCGGAGAGTCGCTGACGAGGGCCGCGGGTGAGGAGCACGTTGTGTGGATCCACTTCCAGTATTTCTGGCGTCACGCGGGATTGCTGGCGGTAGGTGGCACTGGTGACGATGAGCTTCTGCATGGCTTTAACATCCCAGCCACTCGCTACAAATTCATCGGCCAACCAATCTAGAAGATCGGGGTGACTCGGCCAATCGCCTTGCACGCCAAAATCCTCCGCCGTTTTTACTAACCCTCGCCCGAAATACTTTAACCAGTAGCGATTCATGGCTACCCGGCCGGTGAGGGGGTGTTCACCGCTCACTAACCACTGGGCAAATCCCAAGCGATTAGATGGAGCGCCCTCCGGGTAACCGGGGAAGATTTCGGGGAGCTGATCTTCCACCAATTCGCCGAGTTGGTGATAGACGCCGCGGGTGCGAACGTGGGTCGGCCGCGTCGGATTCATCTCCTGCATCACCATGGTGGTGGGCAACGAATCGTCGTAATCTTGGAGCTTCTGCCGGGCTTCGAATGCAGCTGCCTCCAGTTTCGCCAATGAATCCGTCGCGATGTTTTCGAGGTAATACGCCTGCCACTTCGTGTTTTCTCCAGCGGAGCGAGTTGATGGATGTTTTCTGCTGATTTCGATCAGACTTGATCTCTCCGCCAGTAAAGCGGCTTCGTTCCGATTCAGCGCGCGGTCATATACTCGAATTTCATCGAGCGTCCCCTGGTAACCGCTGCCAACGACTCCTGCGCCAATCCGAAGTTTGGCGGCTTTGTCCAGTTTAACGATATTGCTGTTCGTATTGTGGAGAATGCGCGTTTCAACCGGCTCTCCGTTGATCAGAATTCGCATCCCCGTCGCGCTCTGAGAACCGTCATTGGTGAGAGTGATATGTTGCCATTGATCCACCGGTATTTGGGCAACGGTTTCGATCGCTCCTACTCCGGCTATCCAACGCGTAATGATGTAGAATTGTAGCCGACCTTCCTTCAGTTCCACCGCGAGTCCCTTGCGGATCGAATTCTCGCCCTGCTTGGAGATGATTACGCCGTCGGAGGATGTCGAAGGGTTCATCCAGAAGGCCAAACTGAATCTCTCGTCGCACAGAAATTGGGCAGTGCTTTCGAGCCCCAGCACATTGTTGCCATCGAAAATGCCGGCTTGTTCGTGAATACCTTTTCCGAAATTTGGAGCCACGCCTTCGACCTCGACTGACGGGTCGTTGCCAGAGATGGCGAAGCGTTCGATGAGGCCACGGCCAAGCAACGCGGACTCATCCAAGTTGAGTTCATCCGCTGATTCCCACGCGGCGATTGCGGAATCGATCTGATCTTGGGCGTCTTCCTTTTGATCAAGAACGGCGGCCAGTTTGGTCTCGAATTCGGTCAGTTGAGCGCTCTGTTCGGGTGTCGGAGTTGTGATCCACGGTTCGGAGTTTCCGAATTTAACGGCGCGTCCGGACTCCGGCACGTTGTCGAATATCGAGACGAGTTGGTAATACTCCTTGGTCGAAATCGGATCGTATTTGTGATCGTGGCAGCGGGCACAGGCCACGGTCATACCCATCCAAACGGTCGAGGTGGTGTCGACGCGGTCGACGGCGTTTTCGAGCAGGAATTCTTCCAGGACCAAGCCCGCCTCGGAGTTGTAGCGATGGTTGCGATTGAAGCCGGTCGCGAGGATTTGATCCAAGGACGGATCGGGGAGGAGATCGCCGGCGAGTTGCTCAATCGTGAACTGATCGAACGGCATGTTTTGATTGTAGGCGTCGATCACCCAATCGCGCCATCGCCACATGGTGCGAGGTCCGTCGTTTTGGTAGCCATCGGTATCGGCGTAGCGCGCGGCTTCGAGCCAGGGCAACGCCATGGCCTCGCCGTAGCGGGGTGACGCCAATAATCGATCGACCAGCCGTTCGTAAGCATCGGGTGTATCATCGGCCAGAAACGCTTCTACCTCTGGCGGCGTGGGTGGAAGTCCGGTGAGATCGAGCGTCAGTCGGCGGATGAGAGTCGTGCGATCACCTTCGCGCGAAGGTTCTAGTCCTTCGGATTCCAGTTTCTCTAGAACGAACGCATCGATGCCGTTACGCGCCCAGGCCCGAGTCGATGTGCCGGGGAGGGCGGGACGCTGCACCGGTTCGAATGCCCAATGCCCCTTCCATTCAGCGCCCTCCAGGATCCACTGATTGAGGAGTTGTTTTTCTTGATTACTCAGCGCCAAGTTCGAATCGACGGGCGGCATGAGATCCAGTTCGTCGGCGGTTTCGATCCGCCAGATGATCTCACTTTCATCCGGATTGCCCGGGACCACGGGATAGAAACCGCCGCCCAAGTCGGTCGTGATTCCGTCATGGCTATCCAGTCGTAGATCCGCCTCCCGCATGGCTTCGTCGGGTCCGTGGCACTTGAAACAATTGTCCGATAGGATGGGACGAATATCGCGATTAAAATCAACCGCTCCGTTTGCTGACGAAAACGGGCCCAAGCCGAAGACTGCCAATCCGAAGATGAGCGTTTGGCGGCGCAGGCAGGTTGTGGGCGAAAGGTAGGGACGAAGCACGACAGGGTAGAGGGGCCGAAAACATTTGGAACCGAGCGTAGCGAAGTGTCACGTTCCTTTACTATGGATGAGCTACGTTATGAATGGCTGGCGGATGAACTCGTGGTGTGTCGCTTGGCCCCGACTGCTCCGGTGCCTGACTGGTTACCTGATCAGGGATTTACTACGGTCACGCGAACGACGGAGGAGTTATCGATTGTATGCGCTGCGGCGGCTGTTCCAGCGGGGGTGAAAGCCGAAACCGGGTGGGCCGCGTTCAAAGTCCTCGGTCCTTTGCCCTTTGATGCGGTGGGGATTTTACGGCGTTTCGCAGAACCGCTGGCTGACGTCGCGATCCCCATTATCGCGATTGGCACGTTTGATACGGACTACGTGTTGGTCAAAAAAGCGCAGATGGGCGCTGCCGATACTGCATTAGCAGCGCGTGGATTGATTTGCGCCCGCGGCGGGTGATTAGTGGCAACGACCCGGAAGTTGAAGATGAGGATTCCCTGGTGCTAGTCGCGACGAATATGAGGCTGATTCGGGTGAAAGATTATCAGGAATTAAAGTGAACTTATTTTACTGCCTCTGGGAGGTTCTGTCTTTGCGTTGTTTGAAATCATGAGTGGCAAGATTTTTACCCCCAAGAGTTCTTCCAGATTATGTTAGATAAATTATATTCGCGGATGCGGCCTCTGAGATCCGCTCGTTGGATTGTGGTATCGATACTGGCTACTTGGGGGAGCGGATTTTCTCACCTGTATGCCAGTGAAACGCCCCCGAATTTCATTCTTATTTTGACGGATGATCATGGTTGGACGAGCACATCGACAAAAATGGATGCGGCGCGAAAAGATTCGGGCAGCGAATTTCATGAGACGCCTCATATTGATCGGGTGGCGGCGCAGGGCATGCGTTTTTCGCAGGGATACTCTCCGGCTGCGATCTGCACGCCTGCGCGTCGGAGTATTCTATTTGGGCAAACGCATTTTCGAATGGGCCCGGACGACGGGTTCGAAGAGCGTTACCATCCCTACCAGAAGGCATATTTGACCATTCCTTTGATGCTGAAGCAGACGAACGCTCGCTACCGAGCCGCTCACTTTGGCAAGTGGCATCAGAAGACCGGTGATTTTTCGCCCGAGGATTTTGGCTTCGATCAAAGCGACGGCCGCACTTCTAACGGAGACGGCAGTATCTGGGAAAACAAGGAAGATAAATGGAAGAAGACCTTTTTGGTAGATGCCCCTAAAGGGATCGATCGTCTATCCGGTCGAGGAGCGAGTTTCATGCGGCGCAATGTGGCGTCTGGTAATCCGTTCTTTCTCCAGATTTCTCATTACGCGACGCACGTTGATATTCAGACGAAACCAGAAACTTATGCTCGATTTTCGGGCAAGCTGCGGGGGCGCACTCATGACCATCCCGGATATGCGGCCATGTTGGCAGATCTGGATTCCGGGATCGGCGCGATTTTAGACGAAGTGGAATCGTTAGGAATATCGGACAATACCTACATCTTGATCATGGCGGACAACGGTGGAGCTGAGTTCATTCCGCCGGTAAGCAATAAACTTGCTCCACCAGGCACCAATGGTCGCCCGTCGCGAAACGATCCCTTGCGCGGCGGAAAATGGGTGCTTTACGAAGGCGGGGTGCGCGTGCCGTTCATTGTTGCGGGCCCCGGCGTCCTCGCGAAAAGCCAAAGTGATGTGCCCGTTATTGGCTACGATCTATTGCCGACTATCGCTGAGCTGGCGGGTTTCGCTGGAGCGATGCCGGACTATGTGGATGGAGGGAGTTTTGTGGCACTGTTAGATGACGGGGAAGGGGAAGTGCTGCGTCCCTCCGATGCGTTGTTCCATCATCGCTACGCCTCCTACTTGCATTCGTCGATCCGGGTGGGAGATTACAAATTACTGAAGTTTTGGGCGGACCATCCTAATCATCGCGAAGGGATTGAATTGTATGACCTGTCCCAAGACCTCGGCGAAACGACTGATCTAGCCGAACGCATGCCGGCGAAGGCCAAAGCGTTGGAAACGCAGTTATTGGATTACATTGAAGCGGTGGACGGCAACGTCGCCGGAGATTTGAATTAGTCGGAGTCGCTGAAAACTATCTGTCGTGAAAAACCTACTTTTAAGAGCTTTCTGCTTCGCCCTCGTTGGATTCGTCTGCCTGACAACCGGTCTTCACGCCGCGCCCAATGTGATCGTCATCTACACCGACGACCAAGGCACGCTGGATCTAAATAGCTATGGGTCGAAGGATCTGGTCACACCGCACATGGATGCGCTGGTGGCCAGCGGAATTCGCTTTACTCAATTTTATGCGGCGCCGGTCTGCACGCCTTCTCGGGTGAGTCTGCTTACGGGGATGTCTCCGCAGCGAGCTGGGGTGGAGGGCAATATTTCGGCCGTTTCGGGGCAGACCGCGGGACTTTCCACGGAGCTATTCACGATGGTCGATTTGTTCAAAAATGCGGGATATCGAGCCGGCCATATCGGCAAGTGGCATCTGGGGTTCGCTGAGGATAAACAACCGCTGGCTCACGGGTTTGACTACAGCTTTGGCCACCTCGTTGGGTGTATCGATAACTACTCGCATTTTTACTATTGGAGAGGACCCAATCGGCATGACCTTCAGCGCAATGGCGAAGAGGTGTTCCATGACGGGGAGTTTTTCCCGGAACTGATGCTGACCGAAGCGAAGGCGTTTATTGATGAGTCAGCGGAGTCTCCATTCTTTCTCTTCTTTGCGCTGAATACCCCTCACTATCCCTACCAAGGGTATCCGCGTTGGTTGGAGTATTATAACGAGAAAGGTGTGCCTTATCCGCGAAATCTCTATGCCGCGTTTCTTTCCACTCAGGATGAGATCATCGGACGACTTATTCAGCATTTGGATACGAATAAGCTGAGAGAGGATACCATTATTATATTTCAATCGGATAATGGTCACTCCACGGAGGAACGGGCCCATTTCGGCGGGGGCAATACCGGTGTTTATCGCGGCGCCAAAGCCGGTCTCTTCGAGGGCGGAATTCGGGTGCCAGCCGCGATCAGTTGGCCTGCCGTCTTGCCTGCCGGAGAGACCAGAGACCAATTGTCCGTCAATACCGACTGGCTGCCGACCTTGGCAGAGTTATGTGAACTTGAAATGCCGACCGCAGAAATTGAGGGAAAGAGTTTGGTGCCGGTGATAGCGGATGGTGCGGCCGCCGATGTGCACGACGGCGTTTACCATTGGGAATTTCGAGATCAATGGGCGGTTCGCGAGGGCGATTGGAAGTTGTTGTTCAATCCGGTGGATAAGAGCGAGAAGGCCCCGCTCGGGGAATCCGACATGTTCTTTCTCGTCGATCTCGCAAACGACCCCGGAGAACTGACCAACTTGGCGGTCCGGTATCCCGAGAAAGTGGCGCAGCTGAGAGACTCGTATCGATTGTGGAAAGCGGGTTTGTAGCGGCATTATTACCTGTTTGCGTTCCTGACAGTGTGTGCTTTACCCCCGCCCGGAACTCACCTATTCCTCGAAACCTTCACCCCTTGTAATGCCTCCCGAATTCTCAGCGCAGAGCCAGTGGTTTAACGACCACCTCCAGCCACATGAAGCCATGTTGCGTGGTTGGTTGCAGCAGAGATTCTCAGGACAAATTGATATCGATGAAATTGTTCAGGAGTCTTTCTTGCGGGTTTTGAAGGCTAATGATCGCCGTGAATTGAGATCCCCGAAGGCATTCTTTTTTGCGACCGCGAGGAATCTGGCGCTCGACGTCGTGCGACGCTCCAAGGTTATTCAATTTGATTCTTTAACCGAAAATGAACTTTCGGACGTCTTGGATGATGGAGACTCGGTTGCAGAGGAGATCTCTCGCAATCAGGAACTCGAATTACTCACTAAAGCTATCCAGTCGTTACCCGCCAAATGTCGCCGCATTTTCACGCTCCGAAAAGTCTACTGCATGTCTCAGCCCGACATCGCTCAAAAACTGGGCGTCTCGGTGAATACGGTGGCAACTCAGCTCAAAATCGGGGTAAGGAAATGCGGTGCCTACATGCGCGAGCACACTGACCAATGAACCATTTAGAGAATTTTAACGGCGGACAGAATCCGGACGACGAGAGTCGGATGGATGAGGCTGCGCTTGATTGGCTCATCCGCCATGACGGAGGAATCTCTGCGGCCGAGCAGGATGAATTTTTTGAATGGCTCGCAGCGGATGCCCGGCACGGAGAGTGGTTGGCGCGGCATCGTAGGACTTATCAGCAATTCGATTCGATGGTGCAGTGGCGTCCTGAGCACAGTGACGAACCGAATCCAGATCTGTTGGCGACGCCTTGGCTAAAGCAACGTTGGTGGGTCGGGGTGTCGGCGATGGCTGCTGCTGCGGTCGTAGCGTTTGCGGTGTTCGGCTGGAACCCCGATGAGGCGAACTTAAATTTTAAGGGATTTCTTCCCGAAGCCGGAGCAATGGCTTTGGAGTATCAAATTCACCGCCTGCCTGACGGTTCAATTGTAGAACTAAACCAGGGAACTCAAATTGCCCTCCATTACTCCGGCGAACAACGCCGGGTCGATCTGCTATCAGGCGAAGCTTATTTCGAGGTAGCTAAAAATCCGCACCGTCCGTTCATCGTCAGTGCCCGCGGCATAGACGTGAAAGCTGTGGGCACCGCGTTCAATGTGAAGCTCGAAGGCGATTCGCTTGAGGTCATGGTGACTCATGGTCGCGTGCTGATGGATTCATCTGCGTTGGTCAGTGTCGCTGAAGTGGACGACAAAACGGAGTTGCCCGAATTTGCGCCCGAACTCACTGCCGGCCAACGATCACACATTTCGTTTATTACCGCTGACATCCTACCCGAGGTCGCTGACTTTACGGAGGAAGAGGTGGTGGTAGAATTGGCTTGGAAGCATCAAGTCCTGGAATTTGTGGATCGTCCGCTCGGAGAGATCGTGCAGGAATTTAACCACTACAACACGCGGCAAATTTCCATCGCCGATGCTGACCTTCCAGAGACTGAGATCACTGCTACTTTCCGGTCATATAACCTAGATGGATTCGTGCGGTTGCTGGAGTTGACCTGTCCGGTGAAAGCTTCCTTTGAGGGTGATGATTCCATCACGCTTACTCGGATTCCGTGACCCTTTGAACGTGTCCGTTGGGCAAGTCACTCGAGGGCTACATTGGGCGGTGAATAAAATGAGGTGGGCGCCGTCTCGAATTTGTAGAGGTATGAATCGTTTTCAGGTTTTTCATTTAATTTTTCACCCGATCAAGCATCTTGATCGTCTCTGGAGCAGAAGACTGTCGCTCCATGGCTTCGAATGACCCCTTTTACCCCCAGTTCGCCACGTGGCCTAGGCATATTGTGCCTAAGCATGCTCTTCATGAGCCTATTGGTTGCGTCTCGAGCAGAGGTGAAAAACGAAGCGATGGAGCGACAGGTCTTCGAGATCAAGTCAGGCAGGGCGACCTCGACCTTACCCCAAGTAGCCCGCCAAGGCGAAGTAGACGTTATGTTTACCGCCAAGGTGGCCAAAGGAGTTCGGACGAACGCCGTAGCGGGAGCGTTCACTCCCTTGGAAGCACTGGAAATCATGTTGGCGGAAACCCCGCTGCAGATTGTGGAAGACCGGGAAACCGGGGCTTTCGCCGTCATCCGTGTTGACGAGGACGTGTCCGCAAACCGTCAGCCTGACCTGCAAACTAAAAACCTCGAAACCGAACCAGGACCTACTCCAGATATGAACCCAAAAAAAGGACTATTCAGCAGTATCACCGGCGGACTTGCCGCCGTGCTTAGCTTTAGTGCTTCGCCGGCCGCGGCGCAGCAATCCAATGCCGAAGAAGAACCCATTACGATGGAAGCTTTCCAGATTTACGGAGCGGCCCAGGCCGCGTCCGTAGAGCGTCAAAAACAATCCAATATCATCGGAAGTTATCTCGGCTCTGACGCCTTGGGCGATCTGCCGGATGATGACCTCGGAGAGGCGCTTTCCCGTCTCGCCGGTATCAATGTGATCGGTGGCCAAGGCAACGATGAGGGGAGTGTGACCATTCGCGGTGCGGACGGTCAGTATAACTCCATCCGTATCAACGGTGCCTCGCAGGCGAATGCCCGATTGGGTTCGCGTAATTTCGATGTGACTCAAATTCCCTCGGAGATGGTTTCCGGGGTGCAAGTCATCAAAAGTATCACGGCGGAGTTTCCGGCGGATTCGATCGGTGGTTCGGTGAATGTCGAGACCGCCAATGCGTTTGATTTGGGCAAGAACACCACTCGCTATAAAGTGGAGTATCGTCACCGCGACCAAGGTGACCACGGTGGTTGGGGCGCCAACCTGGTGCACTCCAGTATCGGTAGCATCTTGGGTGGCGAAAATAACTTCGGCATGTTGTTCAATATCAACTACACCGATGAAGATTTGGTCGCTTGGTCGACGCAAAATCGTTATCTAGATGATCCTGGCCTCGTGTCAGGTATCCCGGGTTTTGCCGAGCAGACCGATCTGTCGACGAATCCCGACGCACCTACACCAATCTGGGATCGCTTCGACCCGAATGAGGTCCGCACGACGCGCGATGAGCTGACATTCAATGCTAGCTTGGATTTTAAACTGTCCGATGAAACGACCCTCTATTTCCGCCCTTGGTATCAAAAAGAGAATGACGATCGGGACAGTTTCGCATTTCGCGTTGATCGCCTCGAGCGCGCGTTCCAAGGCAACTGGTGGTTCATGGATGACGCCGGTAATGCCTTAGGCAGTTGGGTGGAAAACGATAACGATCCCACCTTGGGCAGCGCCGGTGATACTTTCGTGCATGCGGTTGACGGAAGCGGAAACGTGGTCGTTACACCGAACTTTGAGGCCAATCGTGATGGTCGGATCGATCGCATCATTACTGGCAGCAACATCGAGGCCGAGACCTACACGTTTGATTTTGGCGGGGAGACCGCGATTGACGGTGGTCTGCTTGAGTATCGACTTCTTTTCTCCTCCGACGAAGGGCATAACTTCAATCGCCAGTATCGTTTCCAGGAACGTTTTGACGATGGCCGGGCTGGCGATCGCCTGAGGGCCAGCTGGTTTGGTGGCACCCCTCTGCCGGACTTCACCGTTTTTGAAGTCACTGAACGTCGGGGGCACGTGCCTTCCGATGGCAAAACTAATGTCTTCAGTGATGCCAATCGCACGTTCAATGACACCTCCCCGCGTTTTCTCTATGAGAACGTAACCGAGGACGTGGTGCTCGCCTCCGTCGATCTGGAAAAAGAAATTAATAACAATGTCACGTTAAAGATGGGTGGGCGTATGCGTAGTGCCACTCGTGACAATGTCACCACGCAGTTGTTCTTCGGTCCCGAAGAAGGGGCTCGTCGCGTTTATCCCGCCGGATTGTTTGCCGACCCCGCGGACGGTGGATTCACCCTATGGGACGGTAAGTATGCCGATACCGCAGGACCATTTGTGCGCGCTGATCCAGCGTATGCGCACTTCTTTGATACCTACCGGGCAGATCCCACCGCTTGGGAGTTCGCCCGGTCAGATCTTCGTGATGCGGCCGACACTGCTGAGCTCACGGAAGAGGTGCTGGCGGCCTACCTGCAAGGGACTTTCCGCAAAGGAAACTGGACGCTCGTGACGGGTTTGCGTTTCGAAAAAACTGAACTCGATACCACGTGGAAACCTTCGAACTTCGTGGTTGATGGCACCAACATTCCCAACCTCTCGTCGGAGGAACAAGGTATCCTTAATAACCTTGTTCAAGCCGGCGTCTCGGATCTCGGATTTGTCGGGGCCGATGGCACGTTCTCCTTCGGGGATATCGTCGACGATATCAACCGCAGGAGTGATTATGGCAATGTGCTGCCAAGTGGCGTCCTGACTTATCGCGCCGGAGAATCCGGTCACGTCTTCCGCGTGGCTTACACCAACACGCTGACACGTCCCGACTACCGGGAATTGGTGCCCTTCGATTTGGGTGAAGCCAACCGCCAGCTACAAGCTGCGGGCGTGCTCAATCTGACCAACCGAGACGACGAATTCGACATCGGTAATCCGAATCTAGTCGAGCAAACATCGACGAATTTTGATGTCGCCTGGGAATATTACTTCGGACCGCATCAACGAAACACCTTCTCCGTGACGTATTTCACCAAGAGTCTGGAAGACTTCCTGCAGCAGGATACCTTCCGGCGCGACGTCGAATTGCTGATTGATCCCGATGATCCTAGTTTGGGAACGGAGTTTGTCACTTCAGATACCAACTTCTGGTCCAATGCCTCGAGCCGAAGCATTCAAGGCGTAGAGGTCAGCGGTTACTTCAATTTGACGGACCTTATTCCGGGAGCCGGATTCTTGGAGGGGCTCAGTTTTGTCCCAAATTACGCGCACATTACCGGTGATCAGTCGGATCCAATTTTTGACCAAACAGAATTGGAGAACGGAAACTTCGTGAAAATCGGCGAGAATTTCACCGACAGTCTGACGAATCAGGCCAAAGAGATTTACAATCTGCAGTTCATCTACGAGCGCCAACGGTTCAATATCCGGTTGTCCTATAACTATATTTCGAAGTTACAGCGCACGCCGTCGACGGCAGCGATCTCGGCCATCACCTTCGATCGTGAATCGAAGAGCGTGGATCTCTCGATCCAGTATCGTCTCTTCAAGGATCGCGACACGCGTCTCTTCTTCGAAGCGGATAACCTGACGGATGAGGTGGGTGACGAACGCTACATCGGAAGCACTCCCGGACTCTATACCACGTCCTATTCGACTTTTGGTCGGCGCTACGTGTTCGGCATCCGCGGATCATTCTAATTTCGTAAATTTGCGAAGCCCTCCGAGTCTCTGACTCGGGGGGCTTTTTGTTTTCGATCTCTCGAGGCATTCCAGGAATATTCAATTCTGTGCAGCGAATAATCGTTTTCGTCCTACTCTCAATTTCTGCGGGTTTGAGCCTGCTCGCAGCGGAGCAAATTCCTTCCCGCGGCGCGTTGATCTACCAAAACAATTTCGCCCGGCCTGACGATATTGAGGGATGGCGGATGGAGGGCCCCGGTGTCACCGAGTTTCGGGGCGGATGGATGGAGATGTATTCACCCGGAAAGGAATTCCACCACGTATTATGGGGACCGGAGGATTTCCCAGATAGGTTTATCGCTGAGTGGGAGGCGCAGAACCTAAATACCGATGACGGCCTGTGTATCCTCTTCTTTGCCGCGAAGGGCATGGACGGGAGAAACCTATTCGATCCCTCGCTACCGAAGCGGGACGGCACGTTCAGTGGATATACCAAAGGGGAGGTGGGGTCTTACCATATCTCCTACCACGCCAATAACCCCAAACGCCCCGATCGAGGTAAAGCGCATCTAAGAAAGAACAACGGATTTAACTTAGTCCAAGAGGGCGCGGAAGGGATTTCAGGAAAATCCACCGCTGTCCATCAGCTGAAGTTAGTCAAAGACGGGGCGCACATCCGCTTCTTTGTCGACGGTCGTAAGGTGATCGATTGGACCGACACCGATAGCAGCGAACCCCGCCCGCATTATGAATCCGGGAAGATCGGTTTTCGTCAGATGCAGTGGACTCATTTCCGCTATCGAAACTTCCGTGTTTGGGAAATTGAAAACTCTGATCAGGTGCGAGCGGGTATGGCGGAACTTCCCGTTATCCATGCGAAGAAACGCATTTGGGCGGATCCCGCATTTGACCGCGTGGCGAAGAGGAATTCTCCGTCTCTGCAGTGGGTGACGACGGCAGGGAAAGGCCGCAGCTACGACGTTCGGTTATCTCAGGATGAATTATTTCCCGCCGGAAATTCTATTGCTGGGAACAACCTGCCTTGGGGGCTTTTTAATCCCCACCAATCGTTGGCGCAGGGACGGTGGTTTTGGCAGCACCGGGTTGAGGGTGGTCCTTGGTCCGGTACCCATTCATTTTTGATTACCAGTGAATCGCAGGACTGGGATCCGCCGCCTCCGGCGCGGTTTTTGGCCGGAATCCCGGGCGATCATCCGCGTCGACTCGTGGACAAGTCCAACTGGGACGAATTCCGCAAGCGGGCCGCGCCGACCCGTGAGGCCGAACGGATTGTCGCGTTGGCAGAGCTTTATGTGGGCAAGTCTCCTCCCGAGGAGGATCTCAGTATCGCCGGCCTGCAGGGGGACGATGCGAAGAAAACGGATAAGATTCAAAAGGATGCGTCCAAGCTCGTCGGGAGTGAACTTTTTGCGGGAGTCGATCCGCTCTGTAAGGCTTACGTTTTAACCGGGGAGGTAAAATACCGGAAGACGGCAATCCGCTGGGCGATAAAAGCATCCACTTGGGATCCTGCGGGAGTCACCCGGATCAATGATTTTGGGGACAGCCGCATCATGCTCTCGATGGCGACGGTATACGATACGTTCCATGATCATCTCGACGAGTCGCAGCGGGTGGCACTCCTCAGGTCGATCGAGGCGCGGGCGGCGCATTTTTATCAAACGTGGGCGAACAACAAAGAGGGCGTGGTGTTATCCAACCACATCTGGCAGCACACCTTTCACTATCTGTTCGATACCGCGATTGCGGTGCACGGCGATATTCCCGCTGCGGCGACTTGGTTAACCTATCTCTACGAAACGTTCCTCGCCCGGGCCCCGATCTTAGGAGGGGAGGATGGAGGCTGGGTTCACGGATTTTCCTATTTCCGCATGAACATGGATATGCTCATCGATATTCCGCAGCGCATCAAAACCTACACCGGATTCGATTTTATCGCGCACACCCCATGGTATCAGGAAAATGCCAAGTATTTCCTCTACGGATTTCCTCCCGGATCAGCCAGCACCGGGTTCTCCGACAACTCCCATGACCTTCCTGAACCGCGTGGCGACTACCTTGCCTACGCGGATGCTCTAAGCCGTTTGGTGCAGGATCCGTATGCGGCTTGGTATCGTGATCGGGTCGCGGCCGAGGCCGATCAGTTGAGCCCTCATGTGCAGATGTATCAGCTGGTGGATTCCGACCGGGAGAACACGACCGCAAGAGGTCTCGGTGAGACCGAAATGTTGCAGTGGAATCGACTCAAATATCTCAACCAAATACCAGCGGCCGAGCCGCAATCACCCGCCGAATTACCGACGGCGCGAGCCTTCAAGGGCGTCGGATTGGTGACCATGCACTCGCAAGATTTGAGTGAACCGGCTGACGAGAACTTCTTCGTCGCGATGCGGGCCAGTCCTTTCGGGACCTACAGCCACATGCTCCCGGATAACAATACCTTCAACATGGTCTACGGTGGCGATCGCCTGTTCTACCACACCGGTTTCAAGGTCTCGATGAGTGCGCCCCATCGGTTGGAGTATTACAAACACACCAAGAGTCATAACGGGATCCTGATCGACCGGGAAGGGCAGCCCTATCACACGGAAGCCTACGGCTGGGTGGAGAACTTCCTGACCGGCGATAAACTCAGTTATGCGGTGGGCAATGCCTCGAATGCCTACGATAGCGTAGGCGAGAAATTTGACGCCGGCCTAAAAACCTTCCGACGACATCTGATCATGCTCCGGCCCGATGTCGTGGTGATTTATGATGAACTGGAGGCGCAAGAACCGGTGGAATGGTCCTACTTACTCCACGCTTACAACGAGATCTCACTCGATGAGACGAACCAGATTCTCACTACCGCCAATCGGCCGGGCCATGCCCGCGTCTACCTGACCGGCTCCAGCGAGTTGGATTGGTCAGTCACCGATGAATACGAGGTTCCGGCGGAAAATTGGCGGATGATTAAGAACAAAGACGGACAATTGATGGAATACACCAACAACGCGTGGCACTTTGCGGCGAAAAGTAAGAAGGCCCGTAAAATGCGGTTTCTCGCGGTGTATCAGGTGCGTCCCAAAGATGATGAAACCGATCCGGTCTTTAATTTCCTGCAATTCCCCGGGTCCGATACCGTTAGGGTCGGAAAATGGAAGATCACCGCAGCATTAGATGTTGCTCATTCCGCTCGCATCGAAATTGTGAATACGGTGGATGGCGTAGCCTTTAACAGTGATGGCGGAGTCTTGGCATTGGCCGGACAAACCTTCACGGGCAGTGGTGCCGGAGGGGCATTGCTGATCGAGAAGAGTGAAACGAATCTACGGGTCCAAGAATCGCCACCGGAGATTCCGCCGGCAGCTCGCCCGGCACTCATGCATTACTCGCGCTCAAGACCAGGAAACAACTGATGAATAACGGAATTCTCTATTTCCTTTCTCGATTACGCTCAAATTCGATTTCGCGTCAGGTGTTAGGCGTTCTTTGCTGCGTAATCGTGACAAGTTTGATTGGGGGCGAAAACAAATACCCCCCCGAAGGTCTTCGGCTTACGAAGACTCAAGTAACGAGTGGGGAGACTCATCATCTGTTCGGCTATATCGGACAATCATTGACGATTCCATGGAATGCGGACGGCCGGTATATCGTGGCGCTGCAAACCGGCTTTCATGATCGACTACCGGGCCCGGGCGATGCGGCGAATGTAGTCTTAATCGATACTCATAGCGATAACGCCATGGTGGTGTTGGATCGGACCTTTGGCTGGAATCTGCAACAGGGCACGATGCTCTATTGGAACCCGGCGAAACCAGCGACGCAGTTTTTCTTTAATGACCGTGACCCGGTCGATGGGCGCGTGTTCACGGTGCTCTATGATATCGAAGCCCGGAAACGGATCCGTGAGTTCCGTTATGAAAAATACTCGATCGGAAATTCAGGAGTCGCGCCCGTCGGCACTACTTTCGCCGCGATCAATTACGGTCGTATGGCGAGTCTGCGCCCGGTAACGGGTTATGCGGGTGCCCTAGATGAAACGATGGGTGAGAAGGCACCGGAGAATGACGGTATTTTCCTCATCGATAGTGAGACGGGAAAGGAGCGGATATTGGTTTCCTTTAAGCAATTGGCCGCACTGATGAAAACCGTCCCGCATTGGGAAGTGATTAACAAGCGGTGGACGCCGGTGGCATCGGGTGAGCCGAAAGCAGAGAAACCGGATACGAGCGAGGCGGCGTTGTATATCAATCACACGCTATTCAATCGCAGCGGTGATCGCATCTATTTCTTCGTTCGAGGGCGACGAGAGAAACGATCCATTTGGATGAACGTGTCTTGTTCGATCAAAACGGATGGAACGGAATTAGTGGTCCATCGCACCTCCATCGGCGGGCATCCCGAATGGGGAGAGGGCGACGTGTTGATTGGGGCGAACAACGGTAGGCAGGTTATTTACGATGTGATCCAGCAGGAGATTTTACCCGACCGGACTTTGGGCGATACGAATGTCTTTCCCAAACCCGAGGGCGATGTGTCCCTGTCTCCGGATGGAAACTGGTTTGTGAATGGTTACGCCAGCGAAGA
>JABIRI010000148.1 GCA_018667915.1 Opitutaceae bacterium
ACGCGAGCTGGGTTCAGAACGTCGTGAGACAGTTCGGTCCTCTATCCGCTGTGGGCGTTTGAGACTTGAGGGGTTCATTCTCTAGTACGAGAGGACCGAGAATGACGAACCTCTGGTGTTCCGGTTATCACGTCCGTGGTAGCGCCGGGTAGCTAAGTTCGGAAAAGATAAGCGCTGAAAGCATCTAAGCGCCAAGCTGTTCCCAAGATAAGGTCTCAATTTGACTTCGGTCAATGCAGGGTCCGGGTAGACCACCCGGTTGATAGGGCACAAGTGTAAGCATGGTAACATGTTCAGCGTAGTGCTACTAATGACCCTGAAAGATTATGCACAATTATAGCGTTCGTTATTCTACGGCGTTTATTTTACCTACTTACTCGATATTTATAATGAACTGTAACTTACCCGATCTTCGATCGGGTTCCCCTTCCTGGTGGTTATATGCCGGGGGTCCCACCCGTTCCCATCCCGAACACGGCCGTTAAGCCCCGAGCAGCCAATGGTAGTTGGACGTAAGGTCCCGCGAGAGTAGGTTGTCGCCAGGTTTTTGGCCCGGATGTTGCGAAAGCAATGTCCGGGCCTTCTTTTTGCCCGGATACCAAGGGTGTTTCCCGTGGTTTGGATCCGTGGCTAACGACTTGAAGCGGCTTCGGCGCATCGGATTCCATCCAGTGCCGCGCTCACAATCCCGCCCGCATATCCTGCTCCCTCGCCACAGGGATAAAGCCCTTTGATTTGAATATGTTCTAGGGTTTCGGGGTTTCGAGGGATTCGCACGGGTGAACTGGTTCTAGTCTCAAAGCCGATGAGTTGCGCCGAATGGCCACCAAATCCTTGCAGCTTCCGGTCGAAGAGTTTGATCCCGATTTTAAGTCGCTCGGAAATACCTAGCGGCAAAAGTTGATCCAGCCGCGCGGGTGCTACTCCGGGGAAATAGCTCGTTGGCAGTGTTTTATCAGAAATTTTTCCACTCAAAAAATCCCCAATCAATTGGGCTGGTGCAATCTGTCCTCCGGCCACCTGCTTGGCCGATTTTTCCAATTCTTTTTGGAAAGCGATGCCGCTCAGCACCCCATACTCATCATGATATAAGTGGGTATCTTCTGGTTCGACCGAAACAACAAATCCGCTGTTCGCAAATGGAGAATCCCGTCGCGAAAGGCTCATGCCATTTACGACGATTTCGTCGTTTTCCGTCGCGGCAGGAACGATGAATCCACCCGGGCACATACAAAATGAATGGACCCCACGGCCCTTGATTTTTGTCGCGAGCGTATAACTGGCGGCGGGGAGTAATTCACCGCGCGGTGAATTAGGTTTTAGATGGTATTGGCGTTCATCTACCAGTTGCTGCGGGTGCTCAATGCGGACTCCCACCGCAAATGATTTGGGTTCGAGTCGAATATTTTGCGAATGCAGCAGTTGATAAACGTCACGGGCACTATGGCCGGTGGCTAGAATTACCGCTCGGGCCTTAATTTCGTCCCCCTCCTGATTCGATACCCCAATCATCGTGTCCTGTTCGAATAGGAACTTACTTACCTTGTAATTGAATCTTACTTCTCCCCCCGCGCTGATCACACTTTCCCTCATGGCCATCACTACCTTTGGCAGCAAATTTGAGCCGATGTGAGGATGGGCATCTATCAGGATCCGTTCGGGTGCTCCGTGAGCGACCAGAGTTTGATAAACCGAGGCGACCGAACCGCGTTTGGTCGCGCGGGTGTAAAGTTTTCCATCTGAGAATGTTCCGGCACCACCTTCACCAAAACAATAGTTGGAATCTTCCACGATTCTCCCTTCCCGCAGAATGGGCGCGAGGTCGAAACGTCGAGCTGATGCGTTCTTACCACGTTCCAATACGATGGGTTTTACGCCTTTTTCGACCAGCCGCAGCGCGGCAAAAAGCCCGGCGGGACCCGCCCCGACCACAATTACGGATGGGGCATCTGGAGGTAGTTTGGGATATTCTGGTATGGGCTGGGGATCGGAGACCCAAACAGTATTTTTTGCGGCAACCTCCAGCCGTAGCCTGACTCGAATGTCTTTCTTACGCGCATCGATGGAATGCTTACGCAGCCGGATTTCCCCAATCTGGTGGCGTCCGCATTTGAGTTTCTTTGCTAGCGCCTTTGCCCAAGCTTCCTCGTCTTCGGATTTTTCCAAAGAGAGAATGATATCAACCAGTTGAGGCGTCTGACCGAGCATAGTCTTGATTGAATACCAGTGGAGAGGTGGGCCGCAAGGAGCACGCAGCGTAATTTAGCTATAAGATAGCTGAAAGATCGGCGTGCGAACCCACGTTTAGGGAAGGAGCTCAGAATTCTCTCCCTTCAACCCTGGCACTTCCCCCCCTATGAAAAGTTCTCCCGTTTGTTCTTTATTCCATGAGTTGATGGAGGCCGACGCCGTCGTCCGCCCCTGCTTAATCGCAGCTTGGCGGTCGGAGCATCCAGTGATGGCGCGTGAAATCGATCAAATGTGGAATAAGTATGGGCAGTTGACTCAATCGGACAGGATTGGAGATGGGGAGAATTCCAGAGTTTCGAGAGGCAAAATAAGTCGAAAATGAAATTGGGATAAGATTGCGAAAGAATATCCCGATCATCCGGGATGACTGAGAAATTGGTGGCAGTGACCGCTCGGAGCGTTCAAAATGGCGATTTGTATAGGGTGTAGAACTCAATTACTGCGGTCTTTGTTGAGGTTGAGTTGACGTGGCGGAAGATACTTAGGACTTTTCCTCCAACCTGCTTCTTATATCGGCAGGTGAAATACCGTCCTAAAAGAAGTGCAAATCCTCGCCGTAGAAGACGATCCCGTTGCCCGTCGCGTGCTTCGACAGGCCCTTACCAAGCTTGGTCACGAAGTGGTCGAAGCGGAAGATGGTGAGGGCGGTTTGGATGCCATGGCCCGCGATAACTTTCGGGTTATCGTTAGCGATTGGATCATGCCGAATATGGATGGCCTCGAGTTTTGTCGAAGGGTCCGGGAGCGACCGGCCGAAGATTACGTTTATTTTATCCTCCTGACGGGACGACTCGCTTCGACTGAGAATGAACGCGAAGCCGCGGATGCTGGTGTGGATGATTTTCTCAGCAAACCACTTGATGTGAATGAGCTTTGGATGCGATTGCGGGTCGCCGAACGTATTCTTAAATTTGCTACGCAAGTCCGCACTTTGGAGGCCTTTTTACCTATCTGCTCTTACTGCAAAAAAGTTCGCGAAGACTCCAATTACTGGACGCAGATCGAAAGCTATATCAACACGCGGACCGGCACTGATTTTAGTCATTCAGTCTGCCCCGATTGTTACCAGCGCGTGGTACTCCCGGAACTCGAAAAACTCAAGGCGGACGCCGCTAAACAGCAAGCCGGCTGATCCCCTAGCGTATGGCTGAAGACCAAATAGCGCGCTTGGAAGAGCGTATCGCGTGGCTTGAGAAACATATTACCGAGCAGGACAAGGTGATGCTTGCGCAAGCTGACGAGTTGACGAAATTACGCGAGGCAGTGCTGGCGATCCGAGAACGGATAAGCTCCCGGGAGAGTCCTTTGGATCCGAATGAGCGGCCACCTCATTACTGATCAGATTAATCGGAGTAGCCCATTTTCCTGAGCTCCTTCTTCTTATTCCGATCCTCAGAATATTCCCATTCGATGGGGCGGGTGGTCGTAATTGCGGACGGGTATTCGTCGAGGAGTCGAATTCAGACATTGAGACGTTTCGAGTCGAGGCTATGGCTCAGGTTATCCATGAGTGCTCCCGAACCCGTCACCTTCCACAACAGATATTCCGGAAAGATCGAAACTGAGCAGATCTATGGCGAAAAATGGCTCCGTTGGGCCTACGAGACGGGACTGGGGAGAGCTTCAATCTCGATGCTGGTGAAGCGGAAATTATTCTCCTGGTATTACGGTTACCGCATGAACCGGGTATACAGTGGAAATAAAGTGTTACCGTTTGTGGTGGACTACAATTTGGATGCCGACGAATTCGGGAAACAGGCATGGGAGTATAAAACCTTTAATGAGTTTTTCAGCCGCTCGTTGAAACCGCACGCTCGTCCGATTGCGGAGGGTGAAAACGTGGCCATATTTCCGGCCGATGGACGCCATCTTGCATTCCCTCAGTTGGAAAACACCGATGGGTTTTACGTGAAAGGGCAAAAATTTAGCCTGGCGGAGTTATTCGGATCGGCCAAAAAAGCCGCCCATTTCGAGGGAGGTGCCATGCTCATCTCTCGGTTGTGTCCGGTAGATTATCACCGGTTTCATTTTCCCGTTTCGGGGACGCCGCGGAATGCCAAAACAATCAATGGATTTCTCTATTCCGTGAACCCAATCGCGCTCCGTCGCCGCGTGCACTACTTGGTCGAAAACAAACGCATGCTTACCGGTATCGAGTCCGAAAAATTTGGATTGGTCGCAATGTTCGAAGTGGGAGCGACATGTGTAGGCACCATCAAGCAGTTGTTTGTCGATGATCGGATTAATGAAAAAGGGGAGGAAAAGGGCCTTTTCCGATTTGGTGGCTCTTGTGTGATTACCGTGTTTCAGCGGGGGCGGATAAAATTTGCCGACGACTTGGTGCAGCATGGTCGTGAGTATCGCGAAGTTTACGCGAAAATGGGCGACGTTCTGGGCACGGTCCCCGAAGTGTAGAGTGAGTCTATCGAGAAAGTTAATGCTTCCCGTCTCCGATTGAATTGGTTGACTGCTGTTTTCCCCGCTCGGGTGGTGGAATGGTAGACACGAGGGTCTTAGAAGCCCTTGCCGTAAGGCGTGAAGGTTCGAGTCCTTTTCCGAGCACCACTTTAGGAGGTAATGGTATTTGAGGGAACGAAAAGGGAACAAATGATCCCGTTTCGTCCTTCCTCCTTGGCGTGAAGGGTTGGATAGCGGGCCTCGGTTAGAGTGAACAGCTGCTCGCGATTGAGGCATTCGTGGCGCAGACGGGCATTGAAGCTTTCAATGAAGCCATTCTGCCACGGACTGCCCGGATCAATGTAGATCGTCTTGATCTTATGGGATGCTAACCAAGCCCGCAGTTCTTTCTCAATGAACTCCGAGCCGTTGTCGCTGCGGATGTGCCCCGGGGCTCCATGCTCGGCAATCAGATGCGACATGATTTGGCGCACCTTACGGGCATTGATTCGGCGATCCACGTGGATGCGCAGACAGCGATGCGTGTATTCATCAACCACGGTGAGCATGCGCAGTTTCCCACCTCGCATGGTGGTGTCGTGCACGAAGTCCCAGGTCCAAACGTGGTTTGGGTGGGTCGCCTTGGTCGGCAGGCCGGTGGAGACGCCTTGGCGTCGTTGCTTCGGCTTAGACTTCGGGCTCATCAGTCCGAGCTGGCGTCGTAGTTGTTGGATCATCCGCGCACCAACGCGCCATCCCTCTTTCTTGAGTAATCGAGTGATCTTCTTGTAGCCCCGTTCTGGATAGAGGCGGCTCAGCCGACGTAGGGCAGTCTTTAAATTTGCCTTCCAGGCATCGGGTTCCTTGGCCGCGTAACCAAATGTGCTGCGGTGCAGTCCGAAGTGCCGGCAAGCCTCTCGGGCGGTGCATCGGCCCCGATCTACCAGTGACTGGGCGATCTGTCGTTTGTGAC
>JABIRI010000268.1 GCA_018667915.1 Opitutaceae bacterium
AATCTCCATGCGCGAAGATGGCTTCCAGCTCGATAAATGGGTCATGTCCCGCGACATCAACTACGTCCCGACCGGCATGGGGCCCAAGTCGGTGAGTCGCAACGTCGAGCCTCCGCCTCCCTTCCCGGCCACCGCTCAGCTCAACTCTGACGGATTTGCCATCGAGGCTAAAGACCTCTCGTTCGATGGCACCGACTTCTACCTCGATCAGGATAAATGGGGCGCGATCAATCCCGACAAAGCCAAAACCGCGACGGTCGAAACAACGGTTCCCGTCGGCAATGCCCGTTACCACGTGACCCTCTACGCCGTCGGCGAAAATGACGGACGCTCCACTTACGAAATCAGCATCGGGGGCCGCTCCCTCGGCGAATGGCAAGTGCCCGACAGCACCGAGATGTTTGAAGAAGGCCCCGACTTCAACCACACGTGGCAGGCCGTGACGATCAACGAAGGTGAGAAGATTTCTCTCCGCGCGGTGGTCGGCACCGACGGGCAAGAATTCGCCCGCGCCCGCTGGTCGAAGATCGTCATCTCCCCCTTCGACCGCGACCTCGGTAAAATCGACGTCGCAGCCGTCGCCCAGAAAAAATCACCCGAAATGAAACGCACCGTAACTCACGGGGACCGCCAACCCGACGGGGATGCTTCGGTCTCAGTTCACGGTGATCTCATGCAATGGCATCGCGTGACCCTAGACGTCGCCGGGCCTTTCGCCCACGAGCTGGACCTACGGCCCAACGCCTTCACCGACTACGAACTCAACGTCACCTTCACTCATTCTTCCGGCGCCCCGTCGTATACCGTTCCCGGTTACTTCGCCGCCGATGGCAACGCTGGCGAATCCGGCGCCGATTCCGGCACGGTATGGCGCGCCCATTTGTCCCCCGATAAGGCTGGGGCGTGGACGTATGAAGTCGCCTTTCTTCGCGGCCCTAACGCGGCCACTTACAACGGCGGCACGCCGCTCTCCCCTTACCACGGATTGAAAGGCAGCTTCCAGGTCGCCAAGACCGACAAGAAATTCCCGGACTTTCGCGCCCGTGGTCGCCTCACCTACGACGGCACCCGTTACCTGAAGTTTGCTGGTGACGGCACGACCTTCCTCAAGGCCGGAGCCGATGCGCCCGAGACTTGGTTAGCCTACGCTGACTTCGACAATACGATCGCCCTCAAACCCAACGTGCCGCTTAAGACCTGGGGTCCTCACATCGGTGACTGGCGCGACGGCGACCCGACCTGGCATGGCCACAAGGGCAAGGGCATCATTGGTTCGCTCAACTATCTCGGGGGCAAGGGCGCGAACGCCTTTTCCTTTTTGACTTACAATGCAGGCGGCGACGGCAACAACATCTGGCCGTTCGTCGATCGCGACGACAAGTTCCACTACGACGTATCAAAACTCGACCAATGGGAGATCGTTTTCGCCCACGCTCAAAAGCGCGGCGTCTACCTACACTTCAAACTGCAGGAGAACGAACTCGACGACCACCGCGCTGGGGCGCAACGCAACCACAAGATCATTCCAGAGGCATTTGACGCGGGAGAGACCGGTCCAGAACGCCGCCTCTATTTCCGCGAAATCATCGCGCGCTTCGGACATCACCTCGCGCTCAACTGGAACTTCGGTGAAGAAAACACCCAGTCTTACGAAGAGCAGATCGCGATGTTCAACTACGTCGATAAAGTCGATGCCTATGATCACAACCGCGTGATCCACACCTTCCCGAGCCAACAGGACGCAATTTACACCACTCTACTCGGCGACAAGTCCAACCTCACCGGCACCTCTGCTCAAAACCATTGGCGTGACGCGCATCGTCGCACCTTGCAGTGGATCGAAGCCAGTGGCGCGGCCGGTCGCCAATGGGTGGTCGCCAACGACGAGCAAAACCCCGCCAACATGGGTGTGCCTCCCGATCCCGGCTACCAAGGATTCGATGGCTACGCCACCGATGGCGACGGCAAGTCCAAGTATAACCTCCACCACATCCGCAAATACACCCTCTGGGGCAACCTCATGGCGGGCGGCGCCGGCGTGGAATACTATTTCGGCTACAAGATGCTGCAGAATGACCTCACGGCCGAGGATCTCCGCAGCCGCGACCGCACCTGGGACTACTGCCGCATCGCCTTGAAATTCTTCCTCGACCTCAACGTCGACCTCAACTCGCTCCATTGCGACGACACCCTCGTGGGCACCGAACAAGGTGCCAACGGCAACTGGTGTCTCGCGGATCCAGGATCTCTCTACGTCGTCTATCTGCCCGAGGGCGGAGAGGCCAAGATCGATCTCAGCGGCGACAACGCCACCTACGATCTCACGTGGTTCAACCCCCGCAACGGCACAACCGGCAGTGGAACCAAAGCATCGGTCAAAGGCGGCAAGCAAGTCAGCCTCGGTAAACCCAAACAGGACACCGCCGAGGACTGGGCCATCATTCTGAAGAAGCGCTAAGCTACAGCGTCCAGCCTTCAGCTCAGTAGGGCGGTTCCCCATCGGGGAGCCGCCCTTTCCTTGGGGGTGTTCTAAGCTTAGACTCTTCCCCCTCACGACAACGGGAACGGTTTCGTGCATTTTATCGATTCAACCTTTCTTTCATGAAATTTCCGTACCCTCTCCTGGCGAGCGCACTGCTCGTAACCGCCTGCGCCCAAACACCTACAGACCAAACGTCGCTCGCCGACCTTTACGCAGACAGTTTTAAAATCGGCGTCGCGCTCAATCCCGCCGAGATTCGCGGAGAGGACCCTGCGGCGGCACGATTGATCGAACGGCACTTTAATTCCTATACCGCTGAGGATGACATGAAGTGGGAGCTCATTGAGCCCACCGAAGGGAATTTTGATTGGTCGGTTGCGGATGATTTTGTCGCGCTGAGCGAACGCAACGACGCGTTCATGGTGGGTCATACCCTACTCTGGCACAGCCAAACCCCGGACTGGGTTTTCGAAGATTCCGACGGCAACCCCGCCAGCCGCGAAATCGTGCTCGCTCGGCTCAAGCGTCACATCGAGGCAGTGGTCGGCCGCTACAAAGGACGCGTGCAAAGCTGGGATGTGGTGAACGAGGCATTCGAGGACGACGGAACCTGGCGGGACACGCCTTGGCGGCGCACGATCGGTCCAGACTTTATCGCCCGCGCCTTCGAATTCGCCCACGCAGCTGATCCCGAAGCTGAGCTTTACTACAACGACTACAACCTGTTCAAAGCCCCGAAACGTAACGCCGTGATTAAACTCGTCAAAGCGCTGCGGGCGGAAGGATTGCCCGTTCATGGCGTCGGCATACAAGGACACTACGGCATTGGCTATCCGCCGATGGATGAACTCGAAGCCAGTATCGTGGCATTAGGCAAACTGGACGTTAAAATCTTGGTAACCGAACTCGACATTTCGGTGCTTCCCTTCCCTTCCTCAGCCCAGCAAGGAGCAGACATCTCGCTTAACTTCGAACTCCGAGCCGAATTAAATCCCTACGTCGATGGCCTCCCTCAAGATGTATCCGCCGCACTCGCTGATGCCTACCGCAGTCTCTTCGAACTCTATTTAAAACACGCCGATGTAATCGACCGCGTGACCCTGTGGAACCTCACCGACGCCAGCACCTGGCGCAACAACTGGCCCATGCCCGGCCGCACGGATCACCCCGTGCTCTTCGATCGCCAAAACGAACCCAAAGACGCCTTTCACGCTTTGGTAAACCTGAAGATCTTCCATGATCGGTAGAGCTGGGCGCGCCCAAATTCTACTTGCCCGAAACAACTGAGGGTTTCGAAATAGTTTCACCACACCAACGGGGTGTAGCTTAGCCTGGTAGAGCGCTACGTTCGGGACGTAGAGGTCGGAGGTTCAAATCCTCTCACCCCGACCATTTTGAAAATACAGGAAAACGCTGTGATCAACGCTCGGTATTCGAAACAGGACAAGGTATCCGGGGAGAGGATGAGAACCGAATAAGGTTCGACGGAGTCTCGCACAGCGAGACGAAGAAGGGGCCAACTGCTCAGCTGTTGGATCCGCAGGATCCCGCCACGGCGGGATCAATCCTCTCCCCCCCGACTATCTTCCAATGACCCATCACGTCACCTGTAGTGGACTATTTAGGGTATCTACAGAAACGGGTTAAATTTCCGTTCGTTTTCGATCGTGGTCAGCGGACCATGTCCCGGTGCGATGACGGTGGTGGGAGCAGCGCCATCAATCACCTTGTGCAAACTGGAGTGAAGTCGTTTACAGCAATGAAAGGCGCCTCCAATCGATCCCGCAAACAACAGATCACCCGCCACCAAGAGTGAACGGCCATGAGGGGCCTGCGGCGCGGTCACCCGATAACAGTGGTGAGACTCGACGTGCCCCGGAGTTGAACACACCTCGACCGAAAACCCGCGTTCGTTGACGATGGCTCCA
Source organism: Opitutaceae bacterium (assembly GCA_018667915.1). Lineage (GTDB taxonomy): Bacteria > Verrucomicrobiota > Verrucomicrobiia > Opitutales > Opitutaceae > Actomonas. The sequence continues at coordinate 4,411 of JABIRI010000268.1, forward strand.
TCATTGAGGGCCACCACGCCCTCGGGCCGAGCATCGTCCGCGGGGCCAAATACAGGAACGTCTTTAAACCGAGCTCGGATGGCCGACAACCCTCCGCAATGCTCCGTTTCATAATGGGTCAAGAATACGGCGGCGACCCGATTGATCTTGGTCGGCCAACTGCGCCATAGCCCTTCCGCCCCGGTTCCGGTATCAAAAAGGATTCCCCAATCCTGGCTGCAGTCGGCGACCAAGTAGGCGTTGGCCACTCCGATCCCGTGCGACATCCGCAGGGGGTATAAACAAAATGGCAATCCACTGATCTCGGGCAAGGGATAGGCTTCACTCGCCACCGCGTTGAGTCCTACCGATTGCAACCGGAGCACTTTAGCCAAGCGTTCCAACTCGGGCGGCTCGAGGGTTTCACAATAGTCGATCACCGAACGGAGGCGTTCGACCGGGATCTCCGCTTCCACTGCCACCGCCGCTTCCTCGAAGCCGCACCCCCGAATGGCCTTGTCGAGCACATCGCCCAACTCGTCTTCCAAAGGTGCTCGTTCGATAACCATGGGAATACCCTAACCCAATTCGCGCGAAGAGCAAAAATGTTTTGGCGCCCTGCGCCGGAAGATTCACGTTCAGTTCATGGCCGATCAAAACGAAGAAGTTCTCGAAATTTTCACCCGCACCCGCGCCCTGCAACAGGGACACTTTGTACTGAGATCCGGACTTCATAGCGGCCACTTCTTCCAATGTGCCCAAGTCTGCCAAAATATGCCCGCAGTCACCCGATTGGCGGAATTGATGATCCCAACGCTCGAGGAATTTGAATTCGATACAATTTTAGCACCGGCCATGGGAGGATTGGTCATCGGCCAAGAAGTCGCCCGCCAAACCAATAAGCGCTACATCTTTGCCGAGAAGGTGGATGACCGGCTCGCAATTCGACGCGGATTCAAATTCTCTCCCGGAGAAAAGGTGCTCGTCGTCGAAGACGTGATCACCCGGGGCGGCCGGGTGCAGGAGGCATTGGATCTGATCGAGCAAGGGGGTGGCACCGCCGTAGCTGTCGCCTTGTTGGTCGACCGGAGTGAGGGCAAAGCGAAGTTCACCGTGCCTGCCCTACCGTTGTTGCAGATGAGTTTCCCGACCTACCCTGCCGATGATTTACCGGCCGATTTGGCGGCAATACCGGTTTCCAAACCAGGGAGTTGAGCGGGTTGTCGGAAATCGGGGATAATGGTCGCCCCTCATCTGAGTGCCCTCGGTCACGGAGGTTGGTCCGCTTGGCGTTTGGTCAGAAGCCTTTTACTTTGAAAAGACCGGTGACGCTTTCGTTCTTGTGAATCCGGTTGATCGCTTCGCCTAAGAGTGAGGCAACACTGAGAACCGTGATCGGTAGTCCTCGAGGATCGACTGGAATCGAATTCGTGGTGATAAGTTCATCAATATCACCGAGTTTCAAACGATCGTAGGCCATCGGGCTGAGGAGAGAATGACTCACGGCGGCCCGCACGCTGACGGCTCCATGCGCACGCATGGTCTTGGCCGCATTGACGAGCGTGCCTGCCGTCTCGGTGATATCGTCGACGAGCAAAACATTACGGCCCTCGACCTCACCCACGACATTGACGGATTCGACCGTCGTGGAGCTCGTGCGTTTTTTCCAAACCATACCGAGTTCCGCTCCCATGAGGGTCGCATAAGCGGCGGCCATTTTCATGCCGCCAACATCCGGCGAAACCACGACGAGGTTGTCATTGCGCATGTTGTTCTTCTCGACGTGGTCGAAGAAGACGGGAGACGCGAAAAGGTGATCCACCGGGATGTCAAAAAAGCCCTGAATCTGCTGGGCGTGCAGATCCATCGTCAGAATACGGTTCGCGCCGGCGGCAACAATGAGGTTGGCCACCAACTTCGCGGTGATCGGCACCCGCGGTTGGTCCTTACGGTCCTGGCGGGCGTAGCCATAAAAGGGGATAACTGCTGTGATCCGATGGGCTGAGGCGCGACGCGCGGCATCAATCATGATCAACAGCTCCATCAAGTGATGGTTGGTCGGCGTGCAGGTGGACTGCATGATGAAAACGTCCTGACCTCGGACGTTTTCGTTAATTTTCACGAACGACTCTCCGTCGGGAAAACTGGTGACGGTCGCTTCGCCTAGCGGAACCCCAATAGAGGCGCACATTTCTTCGGCCAGAGGGCGATTTGAGTTACCGGCGAATATCTTCAGGCTGGGAGCGCTCATGGGTTGGGAGCTATCGTGCCTGAACGTTCATTAGGCGGAAGCCTTTTTTAATTCTTCGAGGTCATTTAACAAAGAATCGACCTTTTTGAAGAGGTCAGGGAGACGGCGTTGAAGGATTACGAGACGACGTTCCAGGCGATAAGGCATGGCTGGCATGCCGGAATAAACGAGGCCGGGATCGGTGATGTTTGCAGTCAAACCTCCGCGGCCCGCCACCTGAGTGCCCTTGGCGACTCGAATGTGCCCGGCGGCTCCTGACTGACCGCCCATAACCACGTAGTCTTCCAAGGTCGTGCTGCCCGCGATCCCCACTTGAGCACAGAGCACGCAATGACGCCCTATGACTACATTATGGGCCACCTGCACCTGATTATCAATTTTAGTGCCCTCCCCGATCTCCGTCCGGCTAAATCGAGCGCGATCGATCGTAGAATTGGCCCCGATTTCGACATCGTCACCCACGTGGACAATTCCGACTTGAGGAACTTTGGCGTGACGGCCTTCAACCACTTCGTAACCAAATCCATCCGCGCCAATGATAACACCCCCATGCAAACGCACCCGCGCGCCGAGTTCGCAGGTGGTGGCGAGATGAGACCCGGCGGCCAACCAACAGTCCGCCCCGACTACGGCCGAGCGGCCGACGAAGACCTGAGCCTGCAAATGTGAACGCTCACCGATCATGGCGCCGTCTTCCACGACACATAGCGGGCCAATGGTCGCCGATTCCGCAATCTGAGCCGATTCCGCGACCACAGCACTGGGATGCACTCCCGGAGTCGGGCGAGGCCACAGCGATTGCTCGATTCGCGCACAAATCTGGGCGAGAGCCACCGAAGGGTTTTCTACGATTAAGAAGCACTGCCCGGCCGCGGGAGTTTCGTCGTAGTCCGCAGGCAACAACAGCACCGAGGCATCACTGTCGGCTACTTGGGAGCGATACTTGGGATTCCCTAAAAAGGTGAGGTCTCCCGGTCCAGCGTCTCCCAACGCCGAAATTTTGGTGACCGTCAGCGAGTCATCACCACGGATCTGCCGAGGTTTAACGATAGCCGCGAGAGCCGAGATCGTAAACGAAGTATCCATTGAAGTCAGAGGTTGTGGTTGGAAGGGGAACTGGCAATCCGACATTAGCCCACAAAAAAGCCCCGCTGTTTCGAGCGAGGCTTTGTAAAGGATGTATCAGGAACCGGTTTAATTACCGGGGAACGAAACGGTCGGGGTATCGGCCGAGTCTGAGCTGGCGGGTCCGGCTACGGGAGCGTCAGGAGCGTCAGCTGGCTTGTCTTTGTTGATTTCAGCCAAAACCTCAGCGGTGATCTCAAGACCCTCTTCAGCGTAGAGCACGGCGGGCATGCCGAGAAGCGAAGGACCGGACTTGTCGAAAAGCAGGGTAATCCCCTGACGTTTCGCAACCTCTTGGGCGACTTGGGAAATCTCATCCATGAGCAGCGTGCGGAAGTTCATGATGCGCTGTTTGAGCGACTCACTGCTGTTTTGTACCAGTGCGTTCATTTCCTGCTGCTTGCGCTGCATCTCTTCAACCTTGGTGCGGGCATCTTGCTCGATAAGAGCCTTGGCATCGTCCTTGAGGACCGGGTTGTTGAGCTGCTCGGCGAGGCCTTGGGCCTCTTCTTGCAGGGCCAGACCTTGGCCATTGAGGCGCTCGATCTCGGCTTTGACGCGTTCTTGCTCCTCTTGGAAGACAATATTCTTCTCAGCGGTCTTGTAATGGGAGTCAAAGAGACTGGCCATGTCGACGACACCGACTTTTAGCGATTGGGCCGAACCTGCAGTGGCGATCAAAGCGAAGGCAAGGAGGGCGATGAGGGGTTTCAAATGACTCTTCATGATTGGTAAAAGGGTTAGACTACTAAATTAGAAGCGGGTGCCGAAAGAAAAATTAAACTGATTTCCTTCATCGTTATCACCATCGCTGGTGAGCGGAATGCCGAAATCAAGACTGAGTGGCGCACCACCAACAAAGAGGCGCAAGCCTACGCCGAAATTATCGTTATAATTCGCGGGGCTGAGATCGAAGGCATCTGCATTAACGAATCCCGCATCGTAAAAGACGGCAAATCGGATCGGTGAAACGATATCGGCGGAATACTCGAGGGTGAGCATGCCGTAAGAGTTACCACCCAAAGGCTCGAAATTGATGGGGTCTTTGGGACCGACTTCACGGTATTCAAAACCGCGCAGGGTGTAGGGACCACCGAGGAAGAATTTCTCGAAAAACGGCACATCGGCGCTGTCACCGTAGGCATCCGTAACACCAGCCCGCAGAATGACGGCCAATACCTGAGCTTGGAACTCGAAGAGCGGGTAGAACTGAGACCCACGGAATTCCAATTTGTAGTAATCCGCATCACCGGCAAATAGACCACCGGCGATGTCGGTGCGAAGCTCGACGCGATTGCCACGAGTCGTATTGACGATTTTATCCCGGGTATCCCGCTCGAGCACAAAACCGACCTTTGAAATAGCTTGTTCACCCGCAAGTGCGCGGATCACCGCCGGAGCGCTTGGTGCGATGTCGGTAATATCGACGACCTGGTAAGAATAGGACAGTTGGCCATTCACCAGCTCAAACAGACGTTTCCGCATGTAGACCTCACCACCGGTGCGGATTTCGCTGTAAATGGCGCTATTGAAGTCAGAAGACGTGCGGAAGAGGGTGAAGCCGGTCGCGAGACGTTTCTCTAACAACCAAGGTTCCTCAAACGAGAGCACCACTTCACTGGACTGATCACCGAGCTGCATCCGCAGGCGGAACTTCTGTCCATCGCCCTGGAAGAGGGAACGACGATTAAAGATATCAAAATTGGATTGGCTGAACTCCGCGAAGATAACGGCACGTTCCAAAGAACTGAATCCGGCACCAAACGTAAGATTACCCGTGCGACCTTCTTGAATCGCAACTTTCAGGTTTCGACGACCCGGAATATTAGTCGACTCCGGTGCGACGTTTACGTCCTCAAAGAACCGCGTGTTTTCGAGACGGAGTTTCGAAATCTCCATCCGATTCATGTCAAACGTTTCACCCGGGCCTAATACCAGTTCACGCAGGATGACGATACTCTTGGTCTTATCGTTTCCTTCGATCCGGACTGATTCGACGTCGTAGGGGATGTCCTCATCGATGATGTATTCCAAATCGATGTCGCCGGTTTCCAGATTAGGAATGCGCAATAGCGTCACGCGGGCATCCAAGTGCCCTCCTCGTCCGTAGAATTTTTCAATCTCCCGAGCGTCTTCATCGAGTTTCTCCGGGGCGAATACCATGCCGGATTGTTGACGGAGCGCGAAACGCAGGAGCGGTCCCGGAATTTTCTCGGAGCCCGAGATGTCAATTTTGCCAATACGATACTGACGTCCTTCTTCGACGTGAAGGACGAGGTGAAGCTGTCCGGGCTGGGGGTAGTTGTATTCGATCTTTTCCGGAGGAATCGCAATATCCAGATAACCTTCTTCGCGATAATAGTCCTTCAGCAGATCAAGATCGTCCTCAAACTCGTCATCCTTGAAACGACCGGTGCCGATGAGCCACGACCAGAAGACATATTTTTTGGTCTCCATGACCTTGCGCAGCTTGCGCGCCTTTACGTTGTCGTTGCCGACAAAAGTGATGCTTTTGACCTTAACCCTGTCACCTTCCCGAATGTGGAAAACCACGGTGCCGAATCCCGTCGAACGATCACGCTCAATCTCGTAGTAGATCGAGATACGGTTGTAGCCCTTCTTTTGGTAGAACTCGCGGATCTTTTCGGAGTCTTCCTTCACCTGACGTTCGTCGAGCACAAGATTCTCCGCCGTGGTGATCTCTTTTTGCAGGCGGCGATCGCGGATATTTTCATTGCCCTCGAATAAAACGGCCAGCACCCGATAGCGGGGGGTCAGCTCGAAACGGAGGTTCAGGTTGCCATTGGCCAGCGTCTCGCGTTTGACCTCGATAAATTCGAAGAGTCCGGTGCGATACAGGGAACGGATATCGCGGTCGATGAGCACCTCTTCGAGGGGCTCATCGGCCTGGACCTGCATATTGGCACGCACAACCTGCTCACTGACATTCGTTGCACCCAGGAACTGGATCTCAACCTTCTCAATGGTGGGAGCTCCTTGTGGAGCACCAAAAACTTGCGCAACAGCAGAGGTGCAACTCCCGGAAACGAGGGCTGCAATTGCGATGATACGGACGATCCGCGACAACGGATTACGGTGTGTGATTTTCAAAACGAGTAATGTCTCGGAGGAACGTAAGCTTCAAGTCTCCTACCGGTCCGTTTCGTTGCTTGGCAACGATTAACTCCGCAGAGTCCGCCGCGACTTGAAACTTCTCGTCGGCATCTTTGGGCCGGGCAAGCATCAACACGACGTCGGCATCCTGCTCAATTGAGCCGGATTCACGCAAATCGGAGAGTTTAGGAGCGCGGTTTTCTTTCTCAGCCGCGCGGTTTAACTGACTGAGCACGAGAACAGGGACATCCAATTCCTTCGCCAGTGCCTTCAAACCGCGGGAAATTTCAGCAACCTGCTGCTCACGCGGGGTTTTGGGATCGGTGGGACTGAGCAGCTGGAGGTAATCTACGATGATAAATCCGAGCTTCTGCCGGGCCGCCAAACGGCGGGACTTAGCTCGTAACTCCATGATGGTCAGGTGACTAGAATCATCGATAAATAGCGGAGATTTCGACAATTCATCGGCTGCGGTGACGAGATCTTTGTATTCGTCGCCGCCGGGACGCACAAATCCCTCGCGAAGTTTTTTCATATTTACCCGGCCACGTGAGCACAACATGCGCATTCCGAGCTGGGCAGCACTCATTTCGAGCGAAAATAACAACACGCCAGCCGGTTCGCCGCGACGGGGTAAAACCGCTGATTCCGCCATATTTAGCGCCAATGACGTTTTACCCATCGAAGGACGAGCGGCCAAAACGATCATCTCTGCCTTCTGGAAACCGTAGGTCATCGAATCCAGTTCTTTGAAGCCCGACGAAATACCCGTAATTTCGCCCTTGTGGTGCATCATCTTGTCGATGACCACCCACGCATCCTTGGCGGTTTCCTTCATCGTTTTCGCACCATCGCTCACCCGATCTTGAGTGACCTCAAAAATCTCCTGCTCGATCTTATCCACGAACTCTTCGAGCCCGCCTTGAAATCCAAAACACTGCTCGACCGTCGACGTGCCGACCTGGATCAACTGTCGCAGCATGTGGAGCTCGCGTACTTTCTCCAAAAAATAGTCGGTCTGCGCCGTCGTCGGGATTCGTGCACTCACCTGCATGAGGTAGGCCACGCCTCCGATTTCCTCCAATTGTCCGGTCGTCTTCAGCTCCTCGGCCAATACCTCAATCGCGACGGGAGGAGCCTTTTGGTAGAGCTCGACGAGTTTCTCGTAAATGACGCGGTTCGCCGCGACGTAGAAAGCCGCGACCGGCAGCTTCTTCTCCAAACATTTGGCGATCGAATCCGATCCATCCAACAAACAACACGACAGCAAATACTCCTCAGCCTCGACGGAATGTGGAGGCTGACGACCAATCGTCGGCACGCCGTTCATGGCCCCATTGCCGCCGTCAGCGGAGGTGCCTCGGCGACGACGCGTGTTCTGAGTGTATTCTGGAGGAGCTTGATCCATCAAAAGGAATCGATGATCGGAAGGGCGATGATTGAGATTAGCAATCGGAGACCGGCAAAATCCGCGAAAACTTGTTCCAGTTATTCACAACTTGGTTCGCCAATCATCGGGGCAAAAAAAATCGCCGCGGCGTGAGCATCCGCGACGATTGAAATTGAGTAAGCGTAAAGCCTCAGGATTCGCCATCGGCGGCCTCTTCGTCCTCGGTTTCTTCAATGATGTTTTCCGAAACGACATCAAAGGAGAGTTCCACGCTGACTTCCGCGTGGAGCTTAATCTTGGAGGTGTGGTTGCCCAACGTTTTGATCGGGGTGTAGAGGTGGACCTTTTTCTTGTCCAACTCCACGCCAGCTTCGACGATCTTGGCATGCAGGTCGGCCGCCGTGATGGCGCCGAACATTTTGCCGCCTTCGCCGGTCTGCACCGCGAAAGCGATGGAGAGAGCTTCGAGCTTCTTGGCGAGTTCTTGCGCACCATTGAGTTCCGAGGCTTCGCGCTCAGCGCGGCGTTTACGGAGCGCATCGACACGCTTGCGATTGGCGACGGTCATAGGCGCGGCAAACCCCTTCGGGAGAAGGAAATTGCGGGCGTAACCGGCGCGGACTTTTACTTGATCACCCTCGCCGCCGAGACCTTCGACGGGTTGGAGGAGGAGAATTTCAGTGTTGGCCATGGGATGAGATGAGTTGGCGATTCAGTTTGATTATAGAAAAGGGAGAGAGAACGGCCTAGAACGGCACGTCTTCGTCGAGATTGTCTTCGGCCGCCGGAGCGGGAGCCGGGTTGGGCTGACGAGGAGGTGGGGAATTGCGCTCCGGGGAGCTTCCACCTTCAGCTGGGGCGCCGCCACTGCCACCTTGCTCGTCGCCGCGCCCCCCAATAAATTGGAAGTTTTCGAGCACGACGGAGAGTTTGCTGCGCTTTTGGCCGGTGTTTTTGTCTTCCCAAGAATCGAACCGGAGGCGGCCTTCGACAAACAAGGGACGACCTTTGGAACAATACTTGGAGATGACTTCGCCTTGGCGGCCCCACGCTTCAATATCAATGAACGTCGTTTCTTCACGCTGTTGCCCAGCGCCGTCTTTAAACGTGCGGTTAACCGCCAGACCAAACTGGCAGATGGACGAACCTTTAGGCGTGACCCGGAGTTCGGGGTCGCGAGTAAGGTTACCGATGAGGAGGACGCGATTGAGATTGGCCATGGGGTTGGGCGACCGAGATCAAGAGACGACGATTAGACGCTCTCGACGTAGGTGCGATAGACGGTTTGATTGAGACGGAGACGCTCGTGCAGGGCGGCGGGAGCCGATCCAGGAGCGGTGAAATGGACTTGCACGTAGACGCCGCTGGGACGCTTACGGTCGGTGACACGAGCGAAATCGCGCTGGCCGAGGTTCTCGATCTCGCCGACTTCACCTTCCACCGTGGCAATTTCTTGCTTCACGTTTTCAATGATGGTGTCGACGGAATCCTCCACCCCGTTGGTGTCGAGGATGAAGGTTGCGCGGTAGTTACGTTTGTTGGGATTCATTTTGATCTCTGCGATTTAGAAGGTTCATGGCCTGTTCGGAACCGCTGTTAAGGAGCAGGTCCAGGCCGGAAAGGTAGGTTGGAATGTGTTGTTGGACGATGAGGCGTTGTTCGGAAGTGAACTTGCCAAGGACAAAGTCTTTGAGGTCCATCTGCGCCGGATACCTGGGGCCGATACCGATTCGGAAACGCTGAAAACCGTCTCCGAGCTTCGCGATTACATCGGATACCCCATTGTGACCGCCGGCCGAACCTCGGACGGAGACCTTGATCAAGCCGAGGTCGATGTTGAGGTCGTCGTAAACCAGGACGACGTTGGCATTGGTCACTTTGAAGTAACTCGTGAGTAGGCGGGCAGCTTGACCACTCTCGTTCATGAACGATTGTGGTTTGGCCAATAAAACCGAGTGGCCCGTCGGATGATCCCAACGAGTAGTCTCGGCCATGAAGGACGGCTGCGCTTTCCACGTCA
>JABIRI010000310.1 GCA_018667915.1 Opitutaceae bacterium
CACGAATGGACACGAATAAACACGAATCCTTCAGCCCGTCAAAAACACCAAAGTTCATCTTACTCAAAATATCCAGCAGGAGTGGGTTCCAGTGCGTAACGGTAGCGGAGCCCATTCGTGTCTATTCGTGGTTAAAAACACCAGGCTGACGGTTCAGCCTCTCTCCGTGGTTAAAATCTACGTAAGAAAGTCCATTTGCCCGGGGTCGACGCGGCCGGCCATGAGTTTGCGCAGGAAGGTGGTGCGGTGATATCGGCAGCGGCCGATACTGAGAATCGCGTCGCGGTGTTCGTCGGTGCCGTAACCCTTGTGGTTCGCAAAACCATATCCCGGAAACTCCCGGTCCAATCGCTCCATCTCCCGGTCGCGCGAAACTTTCGCCACGACCGAAGCCATTGCGATACACAACGAGCGCGTATCTCCTTTGATGACATTGGTGTGGGGATAGGGGAAATTTTTGAGCTGTAGTCCATCCACCAGGATCTTTGCCGAAACCTGAGGCTGAAACGCCGCGATTTCGTCATCCGAAGCAAAAAGATCCGGTTCTTCCTTTCGTTCGAACGCCGTGGGTGGGTAGATCCCTTCCAGCGCTCGACGCATCGCGAGCTTGGTCGCACCGAGGATGTTAAATTGCTCGATCTCCGCCACGTCGGCCATGCCGATTTCAACGTGGATTTGGCGCTCCGCCATCAACGCTTCGAAATCCAGCCACAACGTGTCGCGCTCGGTGGCCGTGAGCTGCTTGGAGTCATTGATACGCCGTGCATTCGCCGCGACCCAATTGCCGTCGAGAAACTCCTTGGTCACGAGCACCGCTCCGGCCGCGACCGGACCTGCCAGCGCACCGCGGCCCGCTTCATCCACGCCGATCAGGCACTCCACATCGGTGAGGTGCTTGAGGTCGAAGCCTCGGAGTTGGCGACGTTTCGGCATGAGGCGAGGTTCAGACGTTATTCAATGGCGGACTATTTGGATTTCCAACCCGAGTATTCCTTGGGTTCGGGCAAGGGCAATTCGTTCAACCGGCCTTCGGCTTTAACGACTTCGTAGGCCGTGCGGAAATGCAACTTGGCAAACTGACCCAACGCCACCGCGCCGAATTTGTTCATAATTTCCACCGCCTGATCCTTCACCGCCGCACTGGCCCCCTTCTGCAGATTCGCGCCAAACTTATCCGACAACCGACGCATGATCCGCACGTATTCGGCCCGGGCCACGATCGAGGCCGCCGCCACCACGGGGTCGGATTCCGCTTTGGTCCGCATATCCAATTGAAACTCGGTAACACCCTTGCGCTTCAGTTCGTTCTGCACGAGCGGCGTCTTCGTAAATTGGTCGAGCAAGCCACGCGCCACGGGTTGTTTCTCCAACGCTTTGATGAGCGCGATACCATGTTGCCAAGCGAGAAGCTTGTTCATGTTGGCCCGCGGGCGAGACATGAACTCATTATACTTATCCATGCCAAAAACGGAAACCTCCGATGTGGCGCCCTTCGTGGTTCGGATAATCTGATCCAGTTTCAGAATCTGGGAATCGGCGATCTTCTTGGAATCCTTCACCCCCGCCGCCACCAGCGTGCGAATTGCGGCCGCATCCGCGACCACCGTGGCCGCGACCACGGGACCGAAAAAATCGCCCTTCCCACTTTCATCGAGGCCCGCGTGCGGCTCAAACCACTCGGGATTGATGACTTCATCATAACCCAATTTGGCTTCACCGGTAATCTCCGGTTCGAGCGTCATCGATACAAAGTCCTCGGTGCCTTTTCCCGATATCAGAAGCTTCCGACTTTCGTAGCCGGTCACATTGACGTTGGGGCCCTTGAAGCCAAATCGCGCATAGGGAACATCCCGTTTCTCCCAGCCACGACCTTCGCACCAAGCGTTGAGTTTATCTAGCTGGGCGTCATCGAGCTTCACCGTGTAAGAGGCGAGTTTCTTGGGAGCGTCGGGATCTGCGGGTTTTTTCTTGGCCATGCCGGAACGGAAAGTGGGGCGAATGAGGTAACACTCTTTCACAATTCCAGAGTGGCACCCGAGCCCATAATTGCGCCTGCTATCGCTCTGGTGGCGAACACATTTCCGGACAATCCCTCTGACTTCCAACGCGATTTGCTCACTTGGTATCGCGCGCATCGCCGCAAATTACCGTGGCGGGAGACGCCTTCACTCTACCGCACGGTCGTCAGCGAGTTCATGCTGCAACAGACTCAGATCAAAACGGCCCTGCCCTATTTTGAGCGTTGGATGGATACTCTTCCCGATTTCAGCGCCCTCGCCGCGGCCGAAGAAACGACCGTGCTGAAGCTCTGGGAGGGGCTCGGCTACTATTCGCGCGCCCGCAATCTGCACAAAATGGCCCAGTCATTTGTCGCCCTGCCGCATCCGCCTCAATCACGCGAGGAATGGCAAAAGCTTCCCGGCATCGGTCCCTATGCTTCGGCCGCCATCGCGTCTATCGCGCAGGAACTGCCGGTCGCCTGTGTCGACGGCAACGTCGTGCGAATCCTTTCGCGCTTAACCGCCAACGGCACACCTTTCCGTGACAGCGCGAGCGCCTCCAAGGCCTTCACCGGCCTCGCCGACCAGGTGCTGAATCACGATCATCCGGGCGATCACAACCAAGCCATGATGGAACTTGGCGCGACGGTTTGTCATCGCCGCAGCCCCCTCTGCACCATCTGTCCAGTGCATCGCCATTGCAGCGCCGGACAAGCGGGCGACCCCGAATCTTACCCGCGCCTGGAAAAGTTAAAATTCGAGAACGTAGCCATCACCCGAGCCTGGTGCGTGAAACAGCAGCGCCTGTTGCTTCATCAGATTCCGAAGGAAGCCAAACGGCTCGCGGGACAATTCGAACTCCCTTCCGCGGACCAAATAACGATCCCCGAAAACGCCCCCATCCTGGCGACCAAGAAGCGCGGCATCACCCGTTACCGCATCACCGAAACAATCAAACAGATCAACCCACCCAAATCGTTACCCGCCAATCTCGTGTGGATCGCCCTCACCGACCTAGAATCCATCACCCTCTCCGGCCCCCATCGCCGCTGGGTAAAAGAACTGCCCAAAGGATAAACAATAACCGCAGGCTCAATCTACGGCTCAACAGAACATTGCAAATGAATCTGATCTCATCAGCGTAATCTGCGATTAAAAATTAACAGGCTGAATGCTCCGTCTTGTGCTTTCTGCGCCTTATGTGGCCAAGATAAATCACCCACCGACGCGGTGCAAAACTACGAGCTCTCACCAGCGGAACCGAATTGATTCCCCCAAGCAAGGCGATGGTCTCCCACGCCTTCGCTCGTGACGGTTCGTAGTTTGCTCAGGAACTCGAGTGAGTCGGTCTGATTCACACCCAAACTTCGCAGCAACGCGTAGCTGATCATTCCCGTGCGGTGAATCCCCGCGGAGCAGTGCAGATACAGGCTACCTTGCTGCGTGAGCGCCGTCTTGAACTGTTCCAATCCCGTCGCGATCTCACACAATTGTTCCGACGGCGGCGGCTCTCCATTGGCTAGCGGCATCCAAATCCAATCCACCCCCGCTCGCTTCACATCGGCGCCGATGGCAGGCGCGCCTTCCGTTTCGCTCAAAAGCGTAACGACATGAGTCACGCCCGCGGCAGACATGCTCTCAATCGCTTTACGACGAGGACGGTGTCCAATAGCGAGACGACCGCCGCCAACGGATACCCACTGATAATCCGACCGATTGGCCCAGCGCTTACTTTCCCGCATCAGTTCACCCATCAACTCGCCCAATTGCGGTTTCAACTCAGGGGCCTCCCGCATCGCAGCCTGCAGTCTATCGCGCCAATCCGTCACCACCTCACGGTCTGAGAGCTCGGCCGCGGCCTCACGAAGCGAGTGCTGCAGTTCTGCAATCAGAGCCGCCGCCGAGGCTTCATCATTATTCGGGCGCGGATCCATTAACCTCTGATTACGGTCAAACTGCATCTACTTCAAACCCTAGAAACTGATCCGTGCTGCTGGTTAGGTTATATAAAGCAGGCTGACGGCTCCGCTCCCCTCTGCTCCCTCCTGTAGAAATAACACCGGCTGACGCCCCCCCCTTCCTAACCGAATCGTTTGTCGATCAACTCGAGCACCCGTGCCCGCGACTCTTTGACGTGTTGAGGTGTGGTCCGCGGGCTGAGCTCAAGCGTGAGCTTATGCTCCGGCTTCCACATGCTACTGATCATATCGAAATCGATGTCACCGTAACCAATCGGTTGGTGATCGTCGCCATCGGCAACGTCGTGCAGGTGAAAGCCAATCAGGCGGTCGATGTTCTGCTCGAGGTGCTCCTTGTGATTGAGTAATCCCATCTGCTCCTTGAACGCCGCGTGCCCCGTATCGTGCCAGTAACCACAGTGGTTTTTCTCATCCTTATCCAAGCTCTTGATAAACTCGGCGTAGTCCGCATCTACCGGCAGCTCTTGAAATTTCTCCCGATTCTCGCAACCGAGCATCACGCCATTTTCCAGTGCGAAGGCCCGGACTTCTTCCAAGCTGGCTTGAACCTGTTCCCAATAAGCCGGCATGCGATTACGCAGCTTGGAACAGGCCTTGGTCAAAACCTTCCGGTAACCTTCATCCGTGGCCGGATCGATATCCGGATTCGCCTGCAAATAACGCTTCACTTTGCGCACCGGATTCGACCAGAAGAAATGCACACTCCCCAGATGAGTCACCATCGCAGTCGCACCCACCCGGGCTGAGAATTCGATTGAGCGTTTGGTGTGGCGCAACCATTGGGCGTGTTCCTGAACCGCCGAGACGGACGGCTCGAATAAATTGGGCGCCGAATGCGTGATACCCATCGGCAAAGGGCAAAAATTGTGCGTAGAGCTGATCTTCATCATCCCTTCCTCCACCGCTCGCAAGATCCCCTCCACCAGCACGACCTTCGTGCCATGACTCAGCTCCACATACTCGAATCCCAACTCCCGAATTTCGGCCAACATCTTATAACCGTCTTGATGACGGAAAGAATTCCAGCAGGTCGAAAGGGCTAAGTTAGGCTTCACAGGATCAAAAATGGAGGCGAATCAGGGCGGAATGAGCAACTTACCGACAACGGATCGCAAAAAGCGAGCCGTTCTGAACCGACACAAAAAACCGCGCCGAGAACATTAAGTCCGGAGGCGCGGTCGGAAAGACCGAATGGTCAGGAAGAAGGGGAATTATCCTTCGTGGCGATTACGCAGCATTTGCGTGAAGGCCATGACCTTGTTGCGGCGACGCTTCTTAGCGCAGGGCTTTTCGAAGTAGCGCTTAGCACGAACACCCTTGATGACGTTCTCGCGTTCGAGCTTCTTTTTCAGGCGGCGCAGGGCGCGCTCAACTGGCTCACTTTTACGGATTTTGATTTCGATGGGCATGTCGTGTGACGTGTTCTTAAGAGGGAAAAAGGCTGAGGAGGCCAAACCGCACGCCCCCCGTCAACGGCAAACTTGTAACCCGCCAATTTGCGTAAAAATCGTCCCCCGACGCCTCTTTCTCTTTCTCTTTCGCTCCAAGCCATTTCATCTTTTCAGTTTTTCAGCTTTCAGCTTTTCCTTCCCCGTGCCCTGCGATTCCAGTTTCTGCCACCTCCACGTCCACACCGACTTTAGCCTGCTCGACGGCGCTTGCCGGATCGATCGACTAATGAGTCGCGCTAAGGAGCTGGAAATGAGTGCTTTAGCTCTCACCGATCACGGTAACTTGTTTGGCGCCATCCAATTCTTCAACGCCGCTAAGGCCAATGGCATCAAACCCCTTATTGGCTGTGAGCTCTACATGACCACCGGGTCACGGCTGGACAAAAAGGGCCGCGCCGAGGACGGAAAGAGCTACTATCACCTAGGGCTTCTGGCCAAAAACCTGACCGGTTACCAAAATCTCCTCAAACTGGTCTCCGACTCCCATCTGCGCGGTTTTTACTACAAACCGCGCACCGATTTTGAGACTTTAGCCAAATATTCGGAGGGATTAATCGGTTTTACCGGCTGTCTGGCCTCCCTCGTCCCGCAACACCTGATGCACGACCGCGAGGTCGATGCCCGCGAGGCTTGCGGCAAATTCGTCGATATCTTCGGAAAAGAGAACTACTTCGTCGAAATTCAGGACCACGGCATCCCAGAGCAGAAGAAAATCATCCCCGGACTCTTAAAATTAGGTGAGGAATTTGGTCTCAAGGTCATCGCCTCCAATGACGTCCACTACGTCAACGCCTCCGATGCCGGCCCCCACGATGCGATGCTCTGCATCCAGACCGGCTCCAAGATCCAGGACGAGAACCGGATGCGCTTTACCGGCGAAGAGTTCTATCTCAAATCGCGCGCCGAGATGGAGAAGGTCTTCGGAGAAGTCCCCGAATCCATCATCAACACCCACGCCGTGGCGGAAATGTGCGAACTGGAGATTCCGTTTCCCAAAGGCTCGGAGCGCTACCCTAAGTTTCCTCTACCGGTCGAGATCACGTCCTCACCGCCGGACTTCCTACTCGATCTGTGCCGCACGGGTTTGAAGATGCGTTACGACGTCGACCGTGATGCGGTGGCCAAGGAACCCATCGTCGCCGAGCGCCTCGCGCTGCTGACCGATCTCCCTGAAGGCGAGAAACCGCAACCTCCAGACTACAGCGGCCTGACCGACGCGCAAGAACTCGTCGTGCGCCTCGAATACGAACTCTCGATCATCAACGTCACGGGTTTCGTCGATTACTTCCTCGTCGTTTGGGACTTCATTGCTTGGGCGCAAGATAAGGACATCCCCGTCGGCCCCGGTCGTGGTTCCGGTGCCGGTTGCCTCGTCGCCTATCTTCTCAAAATCACCAACGTCGATCCCATGCGGTTCGGCCTGCTGTTCGAACGGTTCCTGAACCCCGAACGCGTGAGCCCTCCCGATTTCGATATCGATTTCTGCATGCGCCGCCGCGTCGAGGTTATCGACTACGTGCGTGAGAAATACGGCAACGACTGCGTCGCCAATATCATCACCTACGGCACCATGGGAGCCAAGATGGTCATCCGCGATGTTTCGCGCGTAAACGACCTGCCCTTCGCCGAAGCCGATCGTCTCGCGAAGATGATCCCCGACGAGCTGAACATCTCCCTCGCCGAATCGATCGAGAAATCCGCCGAACTGCGCAACGAGATCGATCGCAATCCCGTCGCCAAAAAAGTCGTCGAAGCCGGCCGTGTGCTCGAGGGCATGGTGCGCAACACCGGCAAACACGCCGCCGGCATCATCATCACCGATGAGCCGCTTGAAAACTTCGTTCCCCTCACCCTTCAAGAAGGCGACGTCACCGTGCAGTTCTCCATGAAAGCGGTCGATAAGCTCGGCCTGCTGAAGATGGACTTCCTCGGGCTCAAAACGCTGACCGTCATTTCCGACGCCGTGGCCAACGTCCGTCGCACCGCCGACCCGAAATTCAACATCGAGGACATTTCCCTCGAAGACGAAAAAACCTACGAACTCCTCAACGCCGGCAAAACCGTCGGCGTGTTCCAGCTCGAGTCTCCGGGGATGCAAAACGCGTCCCGCCAAGTGGGCATTTCCAGCATCGATGACATCAATGCGATCTCGGCCCTCTACCGCCCGGGTCCGATGCAGTTCATCCCCACCTACGCCAAGGGTAAGCACAACCCCGCCACCATCGAGTATCCTCATCCGCTCCTCGAAGATGTGCTCGAAGAGACCTACGGCATTATCGTCTACCAGGAGCAGGTGATGGAGTGCGCCAAGATCATCGCCGGCTACTCCCTCGGCGGTGCGGATATGCTCCGTCGTGCCATGGGTAAGAAGGACATGGAAGCCATGGCCCGGGAGCGCGAAAAATTCACGGAAGGCGCGGCACGGATCCACGATATTTCCGCCAAGAAGGCCAACGAGATTTTCGACATCCTCAACAAGTTCGCCGAATACGGTTTCAATAAATCTCACTCCGCCGCCTACGCCATCGTCGCTTACCAAACGGCATTTTTAAAAGCCAACTTCCCCGTCGAATTCATGGCTGCGGTGCTCACGGCCGAACTCGGCAACGCCGATAAAATGTCCCACTTCATCGATGAAGCCATTGCCATGGGCATCGATGTGCAAGGCCCCGACGTGAACGAATCGTATGAACACTTCGCGCCTGTCATTGACGGTGCCAAGATCCGCTTCGGTCTCGCCGGCATCAAAGGCGTGGGTGAAGCCGCCTCGGTCGGAATCATCGAAGAGCGCGAGAAGAATGGTCCCTTCGAAGATTTCGACGATTTTGTCGCCCGGGTGGACGGCAAAGCCGCCAACAAACGGGTGCTGGAGCACTTGGCCAAAACAGGCGGCTTCGATTTCTCCGGCGAATCCCGCCAAGGTATTTTCGAACGCCTCGACGGAGCCATGTCCGCCGCCGCTGCCCACGCCCGTGATCGCGCCGCCGGCCAAAACAACTTTCTCGATATGCTCAGCGAGCCGGAGCCCCCGGCGGCGGAGCGAAGTAACAAGTCACAGGTATCAAGTAACAGGTCGGACAACAATGCCTCCGATTTTTCGTCCGCGGAGAAACTCGCCTTCGAAAAAGAGCTATTGGGGTTCTACGTTTCAGGCCATCCCATGAATACCTACATTGGATTGTCGGATGCGATCGACACGTTCGACGTCGCCGAGCTGTTAGACCAAGAAGATCGCACCGCTTTCCGACTCTGTGGCATCGTCAGCGGCATTCAGAAAAAATTGGCCAAACGGGACAACCGGCCCTGGGTCGCGTTCACGCTCGCGACCAAACAAGCGTCGGTGGCGCTCAATATGTTTTCCGACGGTTATGAGGAATACGGCGAAGTTCTCGGCGAGAATGTGCCCGTGGTCATTCTCGGCACGGTCATGGTGCGTGACGACGGCGCCCGCATCAACGTGCGCGAAGTCTATCCCCTCGCCTCCTACGTCGCCAACAATGTGAAACGGGTCACGTGGCTACTGCAGCCCGACAAACCGGAAAACAGTGAGTTCATGTCGTCGCTGCGGCCGATCCTCGACGCCCGCGGCGGCCGCACCGGCACCAGTTTCGGATTCCTCGGCGAGAACCGTGCTGCGGCCATTGCCGACGTTTCCCCCGCCCTCGATTGGACCCTCACCGGCGAAATTTTCCAAACCCTCCGCTCCCACCCGGCGGTAGCCGGCGTGCAAATCGAAGCCGCCGGCCTCGAACTCAAAGAGCAAAAACGCCGCTGGGGCAAAAAACGGTAAGAGAGGTTTTAACCACGGAGCACGCAGATTTATCTATACAGTGAATCCGTTCCTTAATCTGAGTTAGTCCGTGAAATCTGTGGTCAAATTATTCTTAGCATCCTGTTGGTAGCTTCGTTCTCTTCGTTTCCTTCTGTGAAAACCAAACTCTCTTCTCAGCAAGTTCGTGATGACTTCAATGACCTGCGGGCAGTCGTGCACTACACGCGCGCCGCTCACCGACTCGGACTGTGGGCGTCGGAAAAGATCGTGTTTGAGAAATTCCTACCGCAGCGGAAAACGGCTCGGATTCTCGAGGCAGGCTGTGGCGCCGGTCGCGTGGCTCTTGGTCTCCACGAACTGGGCTATATAAAAATCCATGCCTTCGATTTCGCCGAAGAACTCTGCGCGCAAGCCCAGTCACTTTTCATCGAACGCGAAGTCGGCAAGGCCATCACCCTATTCCATGCGGATGCCCGCAAGATTGCCAAACATCCGGAGGTCGAAGGCGTTCAATTCGACGCGGCCTTGTTCATGTTCAACGGGCTCATGCAGATCCCGCACAAACGCAATCGCCGCGCCGCCCTGCGATCATTGCGCGCGCGCTGCAAACCGGGGGCTCCGCTCATCTTCACGACGCACGATCGGGATCACTCCAAACTCGAACGCTTTATGTGGAAACGCGAAGCAAAGCTCTGGCTCAACCATCAACAGGACCCGGCGCTCGTGGAATTTGGTGACCGCTATTTTGAAGACGATCTCGGCCGGACCTTCATGCACTTGCCCAATCGTGACGAAATCCTCGAGGACCTCAAATCCACCGGTTGGATCCACCACTGGGACTCAATGCGCCGCAGAATTTCAAAGGAACCCAAAGCCGTCCGCGAATTCTCC
>JABIRI010000302.1 GCA_018667915.1 Opitutaceae bacterium
ACACTGATACCGAATTTTCGGTCGCGAACGAATTGCCGCCCGCCGCAGCGTTGCCCAACCGCTCCAGCATTCTCGCCAAAATCGACGTTCACACGCGCCTTGAATTACAGCAGTCGGAAATATCCCGTCGACGGGCGGATTTGGATCTTCAACACGCCACGGCAAAGTCTGACATCAAGGTCGTTGGCGGCGTGCGGTTCATGAATGACGGATCGGATGCCGCGTTCGTGGCAGGGGTTTCATGGCCTTTGGCCGTGCGTAATCCCAACCAAGGAAACATCAAATCCGCCCGCGAAGGACTTGCCGCCGCTGAACAATCAGTAGCCGGAATTCGCAACGATCTTTATCATGCGTTCGACATCGCATGGCAAGATCTCGAAACCGCTCACTCTGCCGCCCAGACGCTTCGCCAAGACGCCATACCCGCCATCGACGAAGTGATCACCCTTACCCGCCAAGCCCATGAACGTGGTCAGGTTTCCCTTCTCGACGTTATCCGCGCCACTCAAGAACGCGTGGATCTTGAACACGACATTCTAGACGCCGATGCGGACTACGCCCGCGCCTTGGTGAAGCTCGATACGCTCACCGATCCCTCCCTCCCCCTCATGCTCAATTTACTGACATCGCCATGAAACCATTCACTCTTTCTCTCTGCCTCGTGGTGGCACTCATAGCCACTGCTCAAGAGCCCGATAGTCGCCAAGCCAATATGGTAATGCTCGACGAATCCGGAGTGCGAAACCTGCAACTCAAAACCGAGGTCAACGAACCTGGCGAATTTCACGAAACCGTTTTCGCACTCGGCCGAATCGACGTCTATCCCGGCAACCGCGCCGTAATCAGCAGTCGCATCGCGGGCTCGGCTAAGGAAGTTTTTGTGATCCACGACCACCCGGTCCGCCAAGGCGATCCCACGATGGTGATCGAGAGCCGCCAAGTCGGCGATCCCCCTCCCCGCGTCACCTTGACCGCTCCGCTATCCGGATTGGTCAGCGAAGTCAGCGTGGTCCCCGGCCAGCCCGTGACTCCCGACGATTCCCTCGCGGAAATAATCGATCTGAGCAAAGTCTACGCGCTCGCCAGAGTGCCCGAGCAATTCGCCGGACGGCTACGCTCCGGACAATCCGCGTTGCTCACCGTAACGGCGGTCAACGGACAGGTGTTCCCCGCCAAACTCGAACACTTGGGCGTCCTAGCCGATCCCGTCAGCGGCACCGTCGAGGCCGCGTTTCGCGTGGATAACCCGGAGCTTAAACTAAGACCGGGCATGCGCGCTGAGTTCTCCATCATCGTGGCGAAACGGGACGATGTGGTCAGCGTGCCGCGTGAAGCGCTGCAAGGAACCCCGGCACAACGCTTCGTCTATATAAAAGACTACGATTTGCCCAACGCCTTCGTAAAAACTCCCGTGGTCACCGGACAGGCCAACGACCGCCGTATCGAGATCGTAAGCGGACTGTTACCATTCGATGAAGTGGTGACCCGAGGCGCCTATTCACTGGCGTTCGCCGGTGGCGGAACCCTCTCGTTAAAAGAAGCGTTGGATGCAGCCCACGGTCACGAACACAATGAAGACGGTTCCGAAATCACACCGACGCAAAGACGAGAGCAACAAAAGGAAAGTCACCACTCCCACACCGACCCAAGCCGCTTCTGGCAGATCGTCAGCGGCGTGCTGTTTGTCGCTCTGCTCGTGGTTGCCTTCGTGAAAAACCCCACCGCAAAACGCGCGCAGGACTGACCGGAGATCGACCATGCTCAATCGACTTATACAGTGGTCTCTGGCCCATCGCCCCCTTGTCCTCGGCTTATCGATGGCGTTGCTGGTTTTCGGCATCCAGTCCGCCCTGCGTCTACCCGTGGAGGTGTTGCCTGACCTCACCAAGCCGACTGTCATCATCCTGACCGAGTCACCTGGCTTGGCTCCGGAGGAAGTAGAGACGCGGGTAACGCAACCGCTCGAAAGCGCGTTGCTCGGCGTGCCGGGATTGACGCGCCTGCGCTCCAATTCTGACGTCGCGCTTTCGTTGAACTATGCCGAGTTCAATTGGGGCACGGACATCTATCACGCCCGCGTTCTGGTGCAGGAACGCCTGCAGTCCGCTCGCGAGCAATTACCCGCGGGGGTAGAGCCGTTCATGACGCCGGTCGCTTCACTCATGGGCGAAATTTTGTTGGTCGGTGTGCGTTCGACCGTGTCGCCGGAAGACCCGGACTACCTTTCTCCCGCCGAGGTCAGAACCCTGGCCGATTGGACCATTCGTCGCCGACTCCAGACCATTCCTGGGATTGCCGAGGTCCTGAACATGGGCGGCGGCGTCCGGCAGATCGAGGTTCAACCCGATCCCTACTTGCTCCAAGCGCACGACGTCAGTTTCGCAGAACTCGAAACGGCCATCGCGCACGCCGCCACCACGACCACGGGCGGGTTTATCGAAACAGGACCTACTGAAATCATGGTGCGAAATCTGGCCATGACCACGAGCCTGCCCGACATCGGCCAAACCGTCGTAAAACTGGCAGGCGATCGCCCCGTCGTGCTCGATGATGTGGCCGAAGTGGTGTGGGGTATCGAGCCCATGCGCGGCGACGCTTCCGTGAGCAGGTCGCCCGAAAAACGACCAACCTACGGGGTTATTATGTCGATCACCAAGACGCCCGGTTTTGATACGCGTGAACTGACCGATCATGTGACTAACGCGCTCGATGATCTGCGACTCACACTACCGCCCGGCATCGAAACCATTCCGCTTTTCCAACAAAAGAGCTTCATCGATCGCGCCATCGGCAACCTACGCGAGGCCATTCGGGATGGAGCTATCATGGTTGTCGTGGTGCTATTCCTCTTCCTGCTTAATTTCCGCACGACGTTCATCACGCTCACGGCGATGCCGATGAGCTTCGCCATCACCCTACTTACCTTTCGCTGCTTCGATATCACGGTAAATTCCATGACGCTCGGCGGCTTGGCGGTGGCCATTGGCATGGTCGTTGATGACGCCATCGTGGACGTTGAAAACGTTTTCCGTCGGCTACGGGAAAACGCAAACCAAGCTAAGCCGAAACCTCGGATCGAAGTCATCGCCGCCGCCGCTAGCGAGGTCCGCAATTCGATCCTCTACGCCACCCTGTTGGTGATTCTCGTTTTTCTACCTCTGCTCGGATTGAGCGGCGTGGAAGGTCGCCTGTTCGCCCCCATTGCCATGGCCACCATGATCAGCATGGCGGCTTCGTTCATCGTATCGATCACGCTGATACCGGTGCTGTGTTCACTGCTGTTGCGGCCCAAAGGCGGGCAACCGCATCCCGACGGTCTGTTGGTGCGACTACTCAAGGCGTTGTTACGAAAAACGTTTTTGCGCGCCGCTCTTTTTGCCCCGCTACCGGTATTACTGTTGGTCCTCACCGGCATGGCGGCGGCCTTCTCGCTGTATCCGCAAATGGGCAAAGATTTCCTGCCGAGTTTCCGCGAGGAGACGGCGCTGATCGCGGTGACCTCGGCGCCGGGAACCTCACTGATGGAGATGAATCAAATTTCCGACGCGATCGAAACGCAGATCCTCGCTGTGCCGGAAGTCCGTCAAGTGGGTCGCCGTCTCGGGCGCGCGGAGCGCGGTGATCACGTCGTGCCCGTTTCCACCGCCGAATTTGATATCGATTTTGGCGATCCCATCGACGGATCGCCCGCTCGCGAGCGGGAGGCGGTTCTCGCTGACTTGAACCAACGGCTCAAAACAGTCCCGGGAACCTTCTCCGCCATCGGCGGGCCGCTGGCCGACCGGATTGGTCACATGCTGAGTGGCGTGGCCGCGCCTGTCGCCATCAAGGTTTTTGGTCCCGATCTCGATACGCTCCGGCAAATCGGCACGCAGGTGCGAACAGTCGCCCAGCGCATTCCGGGATTTGAAAGCGCGAAGCTCGACCAGCAGGCATTTATTCCGCAGCTGCGCATCGAAGCCGATCGCGCCCGGGCCGCCGCCTACGGGGTGACGCCGGGGGCTTTGAATGAACAAGTCGGCGCGCTGGTGGGAGGAAAGGTGATTGCCGAGCTTCGCGAAGGGCAGCGCACGCTGAATCTCGTGCTGCGACTGCCGCCGACTTGGCGCGAATCCACCGAACGCATCGAGCGTCTGCCGGTTGAAACCACCTCCGGTCAGCGCGTCCCTCTCGCCTCGGTCGCTAATGTGCGGGAAGCCCGTGGACCCAACGTCATTTTTCGGGAAAACAGCCAACGCCGATTCACGATCGCGATCAAACCGTCCGTCCGGGACGTAAGCACATTGGTCGAGCAGTTGAAATCCGACATCCAAGTTGAGGTTGCCCTGCCGGAAGGATATTTCATCACGTTCGAAGGCGAGTTTGAGGCCCGCGAAGAGGCCAGCCAACGGATCGCCGTGCTCAGTGCCGTGGTATTATTGCTGATCACTTTACTGCTCTACGGCTACTTCAAGAGCTGGTCGCTCACCCTCCAGGTGATGCTCAATATCCCCCTAGCTCTTGTCGGTGGACTCGTGCTCACGTGGCTTATGCTCGATAACATTAGCATCGCGACATTGGTGGGATTCATCGCGGTGGGCGGCATCGCTGCCCGCAATGGCATCATGATGATTTCCCACTACCTCCACCTGATGCGGCATGAGGGCGAGGAATTTACGCGGTCCATGATCGAGCGCGGGACGACGGAGCGCATGGTCCCGGTTTTAATGACCGCGCTCTCGGCGGGAATCGCGCTGATTCCATTTCTGCTCGCCGGCGACCAACCCGGGAAAGAAATTCTCCATCCGGTTGCCGTGGTAATCGTCGGCGGTTTGGTCTCCTCTACGTTACTCGATTTTCTCGTGACCCCATTAGTATTTTTCCATCTCGGCAAAAAGGCTGCCCTCAAAGCCTTGGCTCGCGGCACATCTGCGGCGATTTGATGTCCAACCTCCCTCCTACTTCATCATGAAACTGCTCAGCTCATTCCTCCTCCTCATCGCGACCGGCACTCTAGCTTTCGGGCACAATGTTCAATCGGGGCCCAACGGGGGACGCCTCATCACCACGGTAACGCCTCATGCCGAGTTCTTTCTGACAACAGATCGACTGATCCAGATCACCTTCGTGAATGAAGCCGGTCAGGCCGTCAGCCCCGCCAATCAGGTCGTAAAGGTTACCACCGGCCAACGATCAGCACCTACGACCCTGACATTCTCAGCCAAGGACGGCGTGCTTCTATCCGAAGGTGAAGTCCCGACAGGAAATAAGTTCCCCACGGTGGTGCAAATCAAGCCGACCCCGGACGCCAAGACTGTCGTCGAGCGATTTTACCTGAACACGATCGTATGCTCAGGCTGCGATAATCCCGAATACGCCTGCACCTGCGGTCATTGAACCGAGCCAATTTCGAAGCCTCTCGACATCCCCAGCCTCAATATTACCCCGTCTCCGCGGCCCGAATACAACGGTTCGAGGAAGAAAATGTCATAACTATGAAACCGTCCGTTGACCTCGACGAACGGAGTCACCTACATCGCCAGTAATCTTCTAACAAATGGTTAGCCCAAATCTGCCCGATTCAACCGACGACGCCTCCGCATCCGACGTTGCCACCAAGTCTCTCAACGACGTTGTCATCCGCATGGCGGGCAACTCCCAAGATGGTATCCAGACCATCGGAGCGTTCCTCGCCCGTCTGGCTGGCCGCAGTGCGCAGGATGTCATGACCTACATGACGATCCCATCCACTATTTCGGGGGGACCGTCCATTTTCCAGGTTCGCATGGGCACGGGCGACATTCTCAGCTCGGGTGATGAAGCCGATTTCCTCGTAGCGTTCTACGATCACAGCTACGAAAACCACATCGGCGCCCTGCGCAAAGGCGGCGTGCTCATCTACGATAGCGATCATGTAGAGCCCGACACCACAGGCATCGATTGCCTCGCAGTCGGAGTCCCCATCACCAGCGCCACCATCGAGTCTGTCGGCGGATCGGCCAAAGAAAAGGGGAAGAACATCTTCGTTCTCGGACTGCTTTGCCGCCTCTTCGACCTCGAGGTCGCTAAGATGACCAAGCTCATTACCGAAAAGTTCGGTAAATTCGGCGAAGACGTGATCCGCAACACGATGTTGGCCTTCGACGCAGGATACGCCTGGCCGGCCGACAACATTCGCGACGCCTATTTCAAACTGAAGCCCGCCGAAGACGATTCGGGCCACCCTCAGGTCACCACCGACGGCAATACCGCCCTCACTATGGGTCTGCTCGCTGGCGGCGTCCGATACGGCGCCGGTTACCCGATCACTCCATGGTCGACCATCATGGAAAGCCTCCGCACAGAGCTGCAAAAATACGGCGGGGGATTCGTGCAGGCCGAAGACGAACTCGCCGCCGTTTCCTACGCCATCGGCATGGCCTACTCGGGCCATCTCGCCATCACCGGCAGCTCCGGCCCCGGACTTTCCCTCAAAATGGAAGCGCTCGGCTGGGCCACCATGGCCGAGCTCCCACTCATCGTTGTGAATGTGCAACGGGGCGGACCTTCCACCGGATTGCCGACCAACGTCGAGCAAAGTGACCTCATGCAGGCCATCTATGGCAGCCATGGCGATACCCCCCGTATCGTCATCGCGCCGCAGGATGTTGAGGACTGTTTCTACATCGCCGTCGAAGCCGCCCGTCTCGCCCGCGAATATTCGACTCCGGTCATCATCCTGACCGACCAGGCTCTCGCCTCCCGCATCGAGGCCTTCGACGAGCCCAATGTGGACGAGATCATCGTCGATCCGGCAGTTGACCTCGCTCCACGTGGAGAAGACTTCAAACCTTACCCCATCGAAGAGCTCACGCGCCACGCCGCGCCGGGCACCAAGATCGAGGGCGCTCCCTACCCGACCGTTACGGGTCTGGAACATGACGAGCATGGTCACCCCACCGGCAACCCCGCGTTGCACATGAAGATGACCGCCAAGCGTCGCGACAAACTGCGCAAGTTGGCCAAAGAACTCCCTCGCCCCGAAATCCATGGCGAAGAATCCGGCGATGTCCTCCTCATCGGTTGGGGTTCGACCTACGGTCCAATTCGCGAGGCCGTTATCCGCGGCCGCGAAAAAGGCATGAAAATCGGCCATGTTCACATCCGGCACATTCATCCGCTTCCGCCCGAACTCGAACGCATCTTCTCGCGCTTCCGCCAAATCTACGTGATCGAGATGAACGACCGCGGCCTCTACGGTTACGGCCAACTCGCGACGCTCCTGAGAGCGCGCTACGCCAATCCAGCCATCCGCAGTATCACCAAGACCGACGGACTCGCCTTCAAGGTTAGCGAAATCCTCAGCGGCGTCGAAGAACTCTCCGGTGCCCGCAGCGTCAACGCCTCCGACTATCCCGACGTCTGATTCAGCACACTCTTTCAGATTTTCAGCATTTCAGTTTTCAGCATTTAAACAAAACGCCATGTCCACCGCCACTGCTCCCGCCCCAACTCCGGACGAACCCAAGCTCACCAAAAAAGCCCTGACCGCTGATCACCCTACGTGGTGTCCCGGTTGTGGTGACTTTGCGGTGCTCGCATCATTCTACCGCGCACTCGAACAGCTTAACTACCCCCACGAGAAAATCGTGACGATGGCGGGTATCGGTTGCTCCTCCCGCTTTCCCTACTTCGTCAACACTCACGGCGGACACTTCATCCACGGTCGCTCCGTTCCCTTCTCCGCTGGCATCTCGCTCAGTCGCCCGGACCTGAAGGTCTTCGTATTCGGCGGCGACGGCGATGGTTTCTCCATTGGCGGTAATCACCTCGACCACGTGGCTCGCAAGAATGTGGATCTGACCTACGTCATCATGGACAACCAAGTCTATGGCCTGACCAAAAAGCAGACCTCCCCCACTTCGCCCGAAGGATTCAAATCCAAGACCGACCCCTGGGGTGCGATCGACCAGCCGATTAACCCCATGCGCAAGCTCGTCAACAGCGGCGCGACCTTCGTGGCCCGCAGTCACGCGACCCAGGTCAAACACATGGTCGAGATGATGAAGCGCGCCGCCGAACATCCCGGTTTCGCGGTCGTCGAGATCCTCTCCGAGTGTATTGAGTTCTTCCCCGGTGCCTTCGATTCGAGCGTGCCCCGCAAAGGAGGCGAGTTCGTGACCATCGACGAAGAGGAACACGACAAGACCGACCTGACCGCCGCGATGACGCTCGCCAGCGAGCCATGGCCCGGCCGTTTCGGAGTTTACTACGAAGTGATCCGCCCCACCAAGAACGCGATGGAAGACGCCCTCAATAAGAAGGCCCAAACCAAAGCCGGTAACGCCAGCGACGCCGACCTCCTCAAAGGCACCTTCGCCAAGATGCGGTAAAGCGAAACCTACCCCCATTTCCCAAGCCGTCCCGTGCAAGCCGGACGGCTTTTTTGTGCCCGCATAAGTTCCCTGCAAGAATCAGTCACTCCCCTGCGTTTTAATTATAGCCACAAAAGGCTCAAAAAGCACATGACCGAAAATCAAATTAAAGAACTCTGCGCCTTGGTGCGTGAAACAAGCTTTTCAATTCATGGATTTTTTCGGCACGGACATGCGGAAAAAGTTTATGAAAATTCCCTGCGAAATCGGCTGAAGAAAGGTGGCCTGAATGTGCAGCAGCAGGTGCCACTCAACGTGAGGGATGAAGATGGTGAAATCGTCGGTGAATATTTCGCCGACCTACTCATTGAAAATGAACTCATTCTGGAATTGAAAGCAGTTAACGCACTTCTACCGGAACACACTGCGCAGGTTTTGGGGTATCTACGAGCTGCTGACCTCGAGCATGCAATGCTGATCAACTTCGGCTCGCCCAAAATCGAATTCAAAAAGTTCATTTGGAGCGTCTGACCAGCTTTTGTGCCTTCTGAGCCTTTTGCGGCTAAATCAATTCAGCACCATGCGGTGTTAACGGCGTCATCTGAAACGCGGGTAAATTGTGTGATCGAGATCTTTTCGCATAAAAACTGCCACTCCGCTGCGTTCAAAAATTGGCCACAAAAGGCTCAAAAAGCACATGAATGAATCGGAAATAAAGGCGCTTTGCACAGTCGTTCGGAATACGAGTTTGGCCGCCCATAGATTTTTCCGGCACGGACATGCTGAGAAATTCTACGAAAACTCATTAAGAAACCGTCTGATTCGAAGCGGCCTAAAAGTGGATCAACAAGTCCCGCTGGAAGTAAGAGACGAAGATGGCTCAGTGGTGGGAGAGTTTTTTGCCGATCTATTGATCGAAGGAGAGCTCATCCTGGAACTAAAAGCCGTGAACCAACTTAGCTCCGAACACACCGCCCAAGTCTTGGGCTACCTAAGAGCAGCCGATCTCGAACACGCAATGTTGATCAACTTCGGTTCTCCCAAAATCGCATTCAAAAAGTTCATTTGGAATCAGTAGATAGTTTTTGCGCTTTCTGTGCCTTCTGTGGCAAATTCAACACCTCCTTCGCGCGCTAAATCTTGGTAGAATACAGTAAGCCTTCTCACCGGTCGTTTTCCTGTAACCCCGTTCGGTGTCATCGCGTCTCTTAGGGGTGAGACATTACTTCCGGCTGATCGTTTTCATTCTAGCGGTGATTGTTCCCGCGACCACTTGGGGCCAACGCAACCGAATGGTGAAACCCCGCATGTCCGATACGGAACGGCTACATGTTTACGCCGACAACTGGTTCGCTCTATATATCAACGGTGAACTGGTGGCCGTGGATTCGATCAAATTCACCCCCCACAATGTAGTCTCAGTGGATGTGCTCCCCGAATACCCGATGACCATTGCGGTATTGGTCAAAGACAATGCTGACGCCAAAACCGGCTTGGAATACGGCACCAATATCGGCGACGGCGGTTTTATTCTAAAATTGGGTGAAACGGTGGTCTCCAACGCATCTTGGCGGGCGCGCTCGTTCTTCCACGGACCGATCGCGGGCAACCGCAACCAGCCCAAGGTCAGATATACCCCGCTTCCCGACAACTGGTCGTCGGTCGGCTTTGACGATTCCGCTTGGGATACCGCGTCCGTCTTCACTGACCGAGAAGTGGGACCAAAAGACGTATTTAATCCCGCCGATTTTTCCGGCGCCAAGTTCATATGGACGAAGGATCTCGCCCTGGATAATACGGTTATTCTCCGCGCGCGGATCGAAAAACCGGGATGGGGGAAACGTTGGAAAACAACCCCCGACATCGACATTTCTAACGCTCCACACTCGTAGGCCGGTAGATCAATCCATCGCACCCTATCAACTCGGGCGGATTAACTTTACGCTTCAGCCAAACCCACCTCAGCTAATCCCATGTCTTCAACTCGTGCCGACGGCCGTGCCGCCGATCAACTTCGTCCCATTTCCTTTGAGGCCGGTATAGCGCCCAATGCTACTGGCTCCGTGCTCGTTTCTTTCGGCAATACCCGCGTCATCTGCGGCGCGACCATCGAAGCCCGCGTGCCGGGTTGGATGCGGGCACAGAACGTTTCCGGAGGTTGGCTGACCGCCGAGTATTCCATGCTGCCCTACAGCACCCACGACCGCAAACAACGCGACAGCTCCAAGGGAAAAGTCGATGGCCGATCCGTTGAAATCCAACGCCTCATCGGCCGTTCACTCCGGGCCGTAGTCGATCTCCAAAAATTGGGCCAACACACTCTCTGGGTGGACTGTGACGTATTGCAGGCCGACGGTGGCACGCGCACCGCTTCCATCACGGGTGCCTATGTCGCCGCACGTCTGGCGGTGCAAACCCTGGTCGATTCCCGCAAGCTCAAGGAGAGTCCCATCAAAGACTCCATCGCCGCCGTAAGCGTTGGCGTGGTCGACGGCGTCGCTCTACTCGACTTGCCCTACACCGAAGACCGCGATGCCGAAGTTGACGCCAACATCGTCATGACCGGCCAGGGCCAGTTTGTAGAAGTCCAAAGCAGCGGCGAAGAAGCCACCTTCTCTCCGGACCAGTTACAGCAACTCCTCGGCCTCGCGACCAGTGGCCTAAAAGAGATCGCCGGATTGCAGACCGCATTCCTTACCCAGCAATTATTGGGCAATTCACTGGGCTAAACGCCAACCGCAACTCGGCACGACCTCCCGGCCGGGCGAAATTCAGCGGAACCTATTGGTGGCCAACCCCACCAATAAGGTGTAATATCCGTCCTTATGAATTTCGAATCATTCATTCGCCATGCGTCGCACTTCCGTTCCCAGGTGGTGGCGATCGCGTTGGCCTCTCTTTTTGCGGCTTCGCTCGCGGCGCAGGACACCGACATCATTGTTTCCACTTCTCCGATGGAGATCGACGCTGACGGCACGGGCGCCCACGGACAGCTCGCGGTCGCTCCCGAGATCCTCACCGAGGAAACCACCGATGATTTGATTTATACCATCACGGTCGAACCGCAGTTCGGCCGGGTGGGTCTGGCCGGCGGCGATGATGGCGTTGATATATTCGACACCAAATCATCCAACTTTGGCTATTTCGCCTATCGTCCGGAAGAGACTTACGACGGAACCGACGCTTTTACCTACACCGTGCGGAATGAAACCTCGGGCCTCACATTTCAAAACGAAGTCGTCATCAAGGTGACGCCCCCCGCTCCACTCGAACTCGAGGCATTTGCGGTCGAAGAAGATCAACTGATTTTACTCAATGTGAGCGCGGTTTCGCTCGCGACCCGACCTAATACCCCAGTCACGCATCAGATTCCGAATCATGAGAGTTTCATGAGACCCGAGGATCGCGAGACCCTCATTGATCCCAAGATCGTCTACGGACTCGATGATATTGAGAAAGCGCAAAACGGCGCCGCCAAACTTGATCGTGTCACGGGTCAACTGACGTATGCGCCCAACCCGGGCTTCATCGGCGAGGACACGTTCACCTACTACACGTTCGACGAAAACAATCCCCAATTCGGCGTGGAAAATTCCATTGTGGTCAAGGTGGAGCCGATTCGCCGCATGAAGCAGGTCTCTGCCGACCGTTCGCGAAGCCGCGAAATCGATCTCGTGTTTGTGATCAACAACTCCCGCTCCATGGCTCCACACCAGGAACGGATCGCCGATTCCTTGAGTCGATTCCGCCAACTGTTTGATCAACGTGAATTGGACTATCGAATCGGGGTTTTAACGACCGATTTCGTGAATACCGGTCGCGGGCAGTCCTACTTTAAAAAAGTCCGATCGATTCAAATCGAAGACGACGGCAGCCCGGTATTGGATCGGCGCGACCGTCCGAAAAAGACCACCAAACAGGTCGCGAGCAACGGCAACTTGGTGACCCTCCCCGTGATGCCCCAACCCTGGGTTACGCCCGACACCCCCGACGGGGTTTTTGCCGAGCTCGTGAAGGTCGGCACCAATGGCGACAGCAACCGCACGGCGTTCACGTCGCTCTATAACTTCGTCGCCAATTTCTATCAAAATCAGCACACATTTTTACGGCCGGAAGCCACGACCATCGTGGTCTTCTTCATGGACGAAGAAGAAACCCGCATGGCGTTGTGGGAAGAAGGTCGAAACGGCTCCCGCCAGGCCACCTGGGTTCAAAACGGCACGCTCCCCGATCTGATTCGAAAACATAACGAACGCGACCCCGAACAACGGCTAACGTTGGATGGTTACCTCAACTACTGGGTGCTGCGTCCCTTCATCATCGCCAAGGGCAACAAGCGCGGAAAACTCGAAATCCAGGCGGTGGTGTCACCTGACAATATTTCCCACCGCAGGGCAGCTGAACTCACCGGCGGCACGGTGTTGAACATTGAAAGTGAATTCGCCGAGCCTCTTGCCGCGCTCGGCGATCGCATTGCGGAAACGGTAGCAGTGGCACTCGATCCCGTAGAACCGGGTGCATCATTTTATAAGAAAAGTCTCAAGGTGCTGGTGAACGGTGTAGAAGTCCCAGCGGATCCGACCAACGGATACGTCTACGACCAACGCAGCCACAGCATCCGCTTCGTTGGCACCACCAAGGACCTAGCCTTCACCGCGATGATCGACGTCACCTACGAAGAGCATCTTTGAGCTTCGACTCACCGGCAGAAATCTGGCTGCTATATTCCAGCCATTTGGCCCGGGAATTGCTTTCGAAACTGCTATCATGAAACGCCTAGCTCTTTTCGCGCTCTCCTTGGTGGCACCATTGAGTGCCTTCGCTCATCCGGGGCACCCCGGCCATGATTTCGAATGGGACTTCATACCCACCGTGGGAACGGTGGCTGTGATATTGGGGCTCGTCATGGCCAGCGGTCTCTGGCTGCGCCGACGACGGCATGCTTCCTAGAGTTTGCGTAAACTCGCCCGCATCGCGGGAACATCTGTGGCGATGATTTCGCGCATGGCGTTAACCGCCCGCCGTAACGCCACCCCATCAGGGGCAACAATGCGTAAACTCCACGCGCCCGACTCCACTGCACTCGCTCCTGCCCACACGCCCTCCTGATGCAGGGCGCGAAACGCGGTTCTCCAGCCAGGCGGTTCGGATCTCTCCCGAGTCTTAGGCTCAACCAAAATCGCGTTCGCAAAAGCCGCCGACTCCCCAAAACCCAACGACCGCGCCAGTTGTTGCAACTCCGCGCCGCTCTGGCCAACGCGTTCGCGCAGAATGAGCTTCCTATCTCGCCGCACCCGAAGATCCAATACCAATCGATCCCACTGCCAAACCTCGCCGTGGCCCACCCGCCCGGGCACGAGTTGATCCACAAAAAATAGTCCACCACCAGACGCGACCTCCACCTCCGTGTGCTGGGTGTACTTTGATCGCCGATGCAGCACCAACGGCTCCGGCATGACTTCCAACCAACCTCCCGCCTCCACCGCAAACTCCTGCACCGCCGCCGCTTCGCCCGCATTCATTTGAAACACCCGACTCGCACTCGGCGTGGTCAAACAAAGCCGCGCCCCATCCCCGACTTCGATTTTTGAATCCAGTTGATCGCCGGCAAGAATACCCGCGGTCGGATTGGCCACCTGCACCACCAACACCCCGTGGTCTGGGTCCCAATACGGTTTACTCAAATGAAACGGCACCGAGACCCCTTGCCGCACCAACGCCGTTCGACCCGGTGGCCGCACCTCCGCCCGCAAATCCAAATGCCCCGACAACGTCACCGCCCCACACTCCATGGACTCCCCACCCGCTGAATCTACTCCGTGTTCATCTGTGTTCATCCGTAGATAAAAATCAGTCCGCCGAGGCTTCCTGCGCGAAGAGCACTTCCTGCTCAATCCAATCCACGACCGCCGCTAGGTTGTGCTCTCGTTTGAGATCACAAAACACAAACGGACGATCCCCACGTTGAACTTTTGCGTCGCGGTCCATGACACCCAGATCCGCTCCCACCAAGGGAGCCAAATCAATCTTGTTGATGATCAACAAATCGCTGTAACGCACCGCTGGCCCTCCCTTGCGGGGAATCTTATCACCCTCGGCCACATCGATCACGTAGATGAAGGCGTCCACCAACTCAGGTGAAAATGTTGCCGACAGATTATCGCCGCCACTTTCGACCAACACGAGTTGCAGGTCGGCATGCGCTGCCTCCAATCCTTGGATGGCCTGTTCGTTCATCGTGGTGTCGTCGCGAATAGCAGTGTGCGGACACCCGCCCGTCTCCACGCCCACAATACGCT
>JABIRI010000305.1 GCA_018667915.1 Opitutaceae bacterium
GACCAAACGCCAATTCGGGTCTCCGGGAGGTGAGTGCCCACTGCAGATACCACGCCTGCACCATCACCGCCACATTGCTCGCAATCGCCAACCCTTGGGTAGACCAGATGCCCTTGAGCGCAAAACACAGGCCGATGTTCACCACAAAACTGAGCAATGCCGCGCGCACCGGCGTGCGGGTATCTTTTCGAGCATAAAACGCCCGCAACAAAAGACTCACGTATGCAAAAAACGGGAGCCCGATCGCAAAAATCCCGAGCACGGGAATCATCTCCGCCGTATCGATCGCACGAAATGCTCCCCGTTCAAACAAAACGCGAATGATCGGAGCGGCCAACAAAACCATGCCCACTGCCGCCGGAATGTTGATGGCCAAAATGAGTCGCATTCCCTTGTGATAAGCTGCGGACATTTTACCCCAGTCTTCCTTCGCCGCGTGCTTCGAAATCAACGGAAATACCACCGTGGTCACCGCAATCGCAAATACCCCGATCGGCAGCTCCACCAAACGCGTCGCCAGGTTGAGAATCGCCGCTGCCGATTCATTGAGCGAAAGGCCAATAATCCGAGTCACCGAGAGGTTGATCAGGTAAATCGCCGACCCCAGCACCGTGGGCCCCATCAATAGCAAAATCGAACGAACTTCCGGGCTGAGCCGAAATCCCCAGGCTGGACGCCACCCGGCCCGACTTAACGCCACCGCCGGCACGATTATTTGCCAGAACCCACCGAATAACACCCCGCCACAAAGCCACTTCATACGCTCATCACCGGCATCAAGATCGATTCCCCAGACTGCCCAGCCGAGGGCTCCGATCATGGATATATTCAATAAAATCGGCGAGAATGCCGGGGCTGCAAACCGTCCCAGCGTCTGCAACGCCGCACTAAATGCCGCCGCCAAACAGACGAATAATAAATAAGGAAATAATACCACCGCGAGATGAGCCGCCGACTGCCAACGCCGCCACTGATCAGGATCAGCCGAAACGTCCCGCAGCCACGATGAATCAGCCAGCAGATGAAGTGTTACCATCGCCCCCGAAACGATCAGCAACGTCACCAGCCCCAGCCAACTGGTCACTTCATTCACGATCCGAAATGCGGAATCTTTGCGATCAGCCGCCAGCTCATCATTCAGGGTCGGCACCAAGGCCGCAGTGAGCGCTCCCTCTCCAAGCAGTCGCCTGAAAAGATTGGGCAGGGTGAATGCCGTGACAAATGCCGATGCCAAACCCGTCGCACCGAAAATCGCCGTCACCAAAACATCCCGCCCCAAGCCCAAGCACCGCGACAAAACGGTCGCGATAGAAACGATGCTGATGTTCTTCAAACTACGGGACACCGCACCGTTCTCCCCCGCCCAGGCGAAAGTAACAAGTTACAACTCAACCCACTTCCCATCACCCCATCCACCTCATATCTCCCACCACATCTCCATAACCACGGTCACTTAGCATATAACTTTGCGTTGTATCTCCTTTTATAATAATTATTTATATCCCCTTTTATTTTGCATTTCCCGAGATTGATTTTCCATAAATACACGGGGTTTGATCAGACGTAGCCGCGAGGGTTGACGCGGTATTTTTCGAGGGACAGTTTCTGGCCTTAATGCCGTTGCTGCCTCGTCTCCTGCCTAAATTACAGCGTCATCCGAAACGCATCGTGTTTCCGGAAGGAGCGGACCATCGTATCTTGCAGGCAGCTCGCCAATGGGTCACGGGACGGTTGGGGGTGCCGGTATTGCTGGGGAACCGCACCGAGATCAAACAACTCGCCCAACAGTTGCATGTGAACCTCGAAGGAATTCGGATCCTCGATCCTTCCCGCAGCGATGAGACTGAGTCCTTCGCCGCTCATCTTCACGAACTCCGGGAAGCCAAGGGAATGACATTGGAAGAAGCCCGCGAGGCGGTGCGCGATCATACCACGTTCGCCGCCCTCATGGTGATGAACAATCACGTCGAGGCCGTTGTGGCCGGCGCCACCCAAAGCGCATCGAATTCTCTGCGCCCTATTCTTCAAATCATTCCTAAACTCGAGGGAGTGAGAACCGTTTCATCACTCATGATCTTGGATTTCGATGAGAAGCAGATTGGAAGCTCAGGCACGCTCTTCATGGCCGATTGCGGCGTGTTACCCAACCCCTCGGCCGAGCAATTGGCGGATATCGCCGTATCCACTGGAATCATCGCCCAACACCTCACCAACGAAACGCCGCGCATCGCTTTGCTCAGCTACGCTTCGCACGGCTCCTCCGAGGAACCGAGTGTGCTCAAAATGCGCGAAGCCACGCGACTCGCGCAGACCCGCGTAAGCGGATCGGATCTCGATTTTGCGATCGATGGCGAACTCCAGCTCGATGCAGCCATCGATCGTCACATCGCATCGGCCAAGCGCGTTGACTCTCCCGTCGCCGGACGGGCTAACGTTTTGGTTTTTCCTGATCTCAATAGCGGCAATATCGGATTTAAGCTGGTGCAACACATTGCCGGAGCCAATGCCTTCGGCCAGATCCTGACGGGCCTCACCAAACCCGCGGCGGAGATCAGTCGCGGTTCCAGTGCCCACGATGTTTTTGGCGCGGCCGTGGTTTGCGGCGTGCAAGCGATCGATCGCGCGGAGTTGTTTCCCGCGTTGGAAAATTTCCCTGAATAATTCTCGTGTCGACCAATCCCTTTGAACTTCCCGCGCTACCGCTACTGCAGGCGCCGACCAATACCGCCACGCAACGTCTGTTCGTTGCCGCCACGCGGATGAACGATGGAAAAACGACCACGTGTCTGGGACTGTTTCAGGCCCTCCGGTCGTTCTTTCCTCGGGTCGGTTTCATCAAACCCATCGGCCAACGTTTCGTCGAGGTCCATGGGCACAAAGTCGACGAAGATTCCGTGCTCTTGGATACGATCTACCAGGTCAAAGTGCCCATCGAAAGCATGAGCCCGGTAGCGGTGGACGGCAAATTCACCCGTCGCTACCTTAACTCCCCCGCCGAATTCTTACCCCGCCTGGAGGATGATATCTGTCGCGCCTTTGACCGCGTTTCGTGGGAGAAGGACTTCACTCTGATTGAGGGAACGGGTCACGCGGGTGTGGGCAGTGTATTCGATTTGTCGAACGCCCGCGTAGCGAAACTTCTCAAAGCTAAAGCGGTGATTGTTTGCCCAGCGGGGATCGGTCGGCCCATTGATGAAGTGGCGCTAAATAAGGCTTTATTTGACCAGGTGGGCGTGGAGGTCGTCGGGGCGATTATCAATAAAGTCGATCCCGTCAAAGCGGGGGATATTCGTGATTATGTGGGCCCCGGACTGGAGCGTCTTGGGGTGCCCTTGTTGGGTATGCTTCCGAGGCAAAAGGTGCTCACCAGCCCAAGTCTACAGCAAATTTCGACGGAAATTAACGGTCGCTGGCTCAATGCTGCAGCCGGAGCAAAAAGCGTTCGCGTATCGCGTCTTGTCGTCGGTGCCATGACCGCGAAAGGAATTGTAGACCATCTTCGGCCCGACACCGTCATCATTACGCCAGGCGACCGGGAGGATATCCTACTCGCCGCGATCTCAGCGTCTCAACAATCGCGCGATCAAACCGTGGCTGGCATTATTTTGACCAACGACATCGAGCCCGATCGCCAGCTACAGAGCATGCTCTCGCAAACCACCATACCCGTGTTGATGGCCGAGGGTGAAAGCTACCGGGTGACATCAAAAATCAATGGCATGACGGTCAAAACTCAGCCGGGTGACAGCGATAAGATCCCGGTCATCAAACGGCTCATTCACGAGCACGTGGATATGCCGCAACTGATTCGCGCGATTGGCCCCCAAAATAGCGCCGTTTCCTGATCTCCGATTTAGCGGCGCACCAGCAGGATTTTATCACCCTGCACTTTAACCTCATCGAGCGAATCCCACGCGTCCTCCATATCGTGAGGAATTTCCTGCGCGGAGAATATGCGATTCATAATAAAGGTCCCGACGAGAGGCAGCTTATGAGCGGCCAATTGGCCGATCATGACTTCTTTCGGCTCAAAATTGAATCGATCACCATCGCTCAAAAATTCGCCTCTTGCTTGCACGACGAAGGATTTAGCGAAGCCCGGCACACTGAAATCGCAGGGGACTCCGACTTGGAGCGCATCGTCGCTGATCCGGAAATTGATCTCCTGCGCGGAGATGATGCCAGGTGTCTCCTCGGAGTCGGACTTGGCCTTCGATGAGGAATGCCACGTGTTCAACTCGTCTTCGTTGAGTTCGAGTTGAATCGAGCCTTCTTCGGTCAGGAGCTGCTTTTTGCGTAACCACTGTCCCCCGAGACTGCTACGGGCTGATCCCTTGACGTAGTAGACCTTATCCGGATCCGGCTCGCGCGGAAGAGCGCGAACGGACTCTACGGGTTGGGCGATAAGATAGCCCGTCGCCAAAATCCCGCCGAGCGCGATACTCAGTAAAGCGCCGAAGGTTACCTCAAAGAGGCTGGGACCGTAGAGTTCACGATCTAGTTTTTTTTGAGTTTTGGCCATGAGTCGCGGGGTTAAGTTTTAGAGTCTGATTTGCTGGCGGCA
>JABIRI010000306.1 GCA_018667915.1 Opitutaceae bacterium
AAACACGACCTGACCCCCTTCAATAGTAGCTCCCTTAGCTGAGGCGGAAGAGGAGGAATTTCGTATCGACAGCAGCGTCAACGGTCAGCGCACTGGGCGCGTTTTCGATGGCTAAGCCGTCCGCGGTGTCGAGGGTTTCCCCGGCAATCGAAACCTGCCCCGAAATGACTTGCAGCCAGAGGTGAGGGCGCTCGGTATCAGCTGGAATCTCCAACGTTTTAGCGGCTTCTAGCCGGCCGAAATAAATCTCCGCATCTTGCCGAATGGCGGTGGATCCGCCTCGCCCAGCACCAGAGAAGAGCAGGGTTAACGCGTTGGATGCAGAGGTATTGCCCAGCCGTTTTTCTGCATAGCGAGGTTCACCGCCATTTTCATTTGGCTGCAACCACACTTGGTAAAGATGGGTGAGGTTTTCGGACGAGGGGTTGTATTCGCTATGACGCACTCCACTACCCGCGCTCATATACTGGAGATCGCCGGCTTCGATCGTCGAACCGTTGCCCATGCTGTCCTTATGAGCGAGCTGACCCTCAATCACATAGGTGAAGATTTCCATGTCGGAATGCGGGTGGGTCGGGAATCCCCCGTCGGGCTGGATGGTATCGTTGTTCATGACGCGCAGGGACTGGAATCCCATCTGGTCAGGATCAAAATACTCGGAAAACGAGAACGTGAATCGAGCCTGCAACCAACCGTGGTTGGCCTGGCCGCGCTCGTTGGCGGGGCGCTTCGTTACGATTCGTGAGGAGGTGTGGGTTGAGTTCATGACCGGAGAATACCACTCGCGTTAAATATCCACCAATACCTTGTGGTTAGGCCGATATGCGTTTTAGTTATACCCCTATGGAACTGCGACACCTTCGTTATTTCGTCATGGCCGCCGAGGAGGCTAACATCAGTCGGGCCGCGGCTCGGCTCAACGTTTCCCAACCGGCAGTATCCCGCCGGATTCGAGACCTCGAATCGGAACTCGAAGTCACGTTATTCGACCGCGAGCCGCAGGGACTGCGACTGACGTCCGCCGGAGAAGTCGCGCTCGGACACGCCCGCACGACCCTGAGAGATTCCACCCTGTTCATCGACTCGATGCGCGCCTTCAGTCAGAAAGGACGGAAGACGACTTTGCGGATTGGGTTTATTCCTACGGCGCTGCCGGGCTTATTAAGCGAAGGCCTACGGGCCTTCCATCGGACCCAACCCGATGTCTGTATCCAAATTACGGAGATGCCTCCCGGGCAACAGATCATGGCGCTACGTCGGGGCGATCTCGACCTCGCCCTTCCCGGCGCCGCATCGGCCAAGGTGAAAGCCGAGTTTTTCACCCGCTCGCTGCGCACCACGCCTCTGGCAATGGTCGTGCCCAGTGATCATCCTTTCGCGCAAAAGCGTAGCGTCGAACTAGCCGAATTTGCCAACGATACCTTTCTTAGCCTGAACGAAGATCGGTTCCCGGGTCGCGAAAAAATGCACCAACGCTTGTTTGCAGCGACCGGATTAAATCCTTCCGTAGCCCTGCACGCTACCGGACTCAACGAACTGCTGGGGCACGTCGGATCCGGTGCGGGCGTTGCCATGGTGCCCGCCGACCTAAATCGAATTCAATCAAGCGGAGTCACGTTCCTAAAACTCCGTCGACCTACGATGACGTTTAATTTTTCCGCGGTGTGGCAGGACTCGAAGCAACGAATTGCCGTCGAAGCATTCGTGGATGTGTTGGATAAAATCGATGAATCCTAAATTGGGGCTCCGTCAGGCAACTTTCCGGAACCGATACTAAGTAATTCCCCCCATTGATCTACGACCGGTAAAACGACACGTATACATGCGTTCAACCCCTCAACTTCAATTATGAGCATTGTAGATATCGTCCTCGCCATCCTCCTCCCACCTGTCGCCGTTTTTCTCAAGAAAGGCGCTGGCAAAGATCTCGTGATCAATCTCGTCCTATGGATTTTGCTCTTCGGTCTCGGTGGAATTATTCACGCCTTCTGGCTGCTGAGTAAGAAATAAGCTCAACGACGAGCTCGGGAAGGCGCACCCCGCCTCCCTCCCTTAAACGCCTCAACAGGTTTGATATCTGTTGGGGCGTTTTGGCGTCCCGGCGCTTCAAATTTGCCAACGCAGTAAACCTCCGCTATCTCATCATCATGCCCCGTTCCCTTTTTTGGCTCGTCCGCGTAGCAGCAGTCGCGGTCTCATTCATTTCACCTGTTTTTGCCGAAATCTATCTCGGTCAAGGCACCATGAGTGGCGAGGTCACCACAACGTCCGCACTCGTGCAAACGCGACTCACGGCTGCGACGGAATTGAACGAAAATGGCGACCTCCCGGGCGCAACAGGGGTCGTCGCATTTCGTTGGAGTGATTCGCCTCATTTGGATGACGCCCA
This sequence comes from Opitutaceae bacterium, assembly GCA_018667915.1. Taxonomy (GTDB): domain Bacteria; phylum Verrucomicrobiota; class Verrucomicrobiia; order Opitutales; family Opitutaceae; genus Actomonas. Next base: position 2,390 of record JABIRI010000306.1, read on the forward strand.
GCAAACGCCGCTGGTTCCAGCCAGCCCGCACCACGACTTCATCGTCCGCACCGAACTGTCCGACCTGAACCCGAATACCCGCTACTACTTTCGCCCGATCTACGGACCCGACGCTAACGACCTGACCGTGGGCCCACTCGGATCGTTCAAAACTCACCCGGGAGCAACGATCGATACTGAAGTGCGCTTCATTGTCGGCAGTTGTATGAACTACATCAAATTCATGCACGGCAAAGCAGGCAATGCCGGGCCCGTGATCACCGCCACCGCCGAAGACAAGCGACTCGGTTTCCCTGCCTTCACCGCCATGCGCACCCTCAACCCCGATTTCTTCATCGGCACCGGCGATATCGTTTATTACGACAACCCCTATCGCGTCGCCGAGACGATCGCGGAGTTGCGTGCGTGCTGGCACGAACAATTTAGGTTTCCGCGCATGATCGATTTTTTCCGGAACGTTCCGACCTACTGGTCCAAAGATGACCACGATTTTCGCTACAATGACTCCGACAACGCGACCGATCGCCTACCACTTCCCCCTACCGGCATCGAACTCTTTCGGGAACAACTCCCGATCGTGCCCATGCACGATCCCATCACCCCGACGTATCGCACCTATCGCGTGAGCAAAGATCTCCAAATCTGGATCTCCGAGGGGCGGGATTTCCGTTCGCCCAACAACATGGAAGACGGTCCCGGAAAAACGCTCTGGGGACTCGAACAGCGCGCCTGGTTACAACGCACCTTGAAAGCCAGCGACGCCAAATGGAAACTCCTCATCACCCCAACCCCCATGGTGGGTCCCGACATGGCGGATAGCCCCGATGCTGAACGCCCCGCGAAAACCGACAATCACGCCAGCCTCAACGGTTTTCGGCACGAGGCCGATGCCTTCTTTGATTGGCTCAAAGTCAACCGTATCGAGAATTTCATGACAATTTGCGGTGACCGACACTGGCAATACCACAGCATCCATCCCTCCGGCCACGAAGAGTTCGCCGTGGGCGCGATCAACGACGAAAACTCACGTCTTGGCATCGAACCCGGCGACCCCAACGGCACCGACCCCGACGCACTCGTCACTCAACCCTACATCACTTCCGAACCCCGCGGCGGCTTCCTCCAAGTCACCGCCGGCGACCAACTCCTAGTCGAGTTCTTCGACGCCAAAGGAAACCGCGTCCACCAAGTGAAACGATAAGGGGCAACGCAGGAAGCAACACTGGACCAGGGAAGTAACGGAGGGGTCAGGTCGTTAAAAAGTTGATGCCAATCAACTTTTTCCGACCTGACCCCTTCCACGAGTGCCCCCTTCCAAAATTCCAGCGGTCGAACCCGCCCGATCCACTGAGGCGATTAACAACCCATCTCCCTCTAAACCGTCGGCCCCGGTTGGCCAAAGGCAGAATTCGGGCTACCCTCCTCCCGTGAACCGTTGGATCGCTCTCGCCCTGTTTCTCTTCGCCGCTTTCGGAGCCGCCGTCATCGGCGGCATGGCCACCGCGTCCAGCGTGGGTGATTGGTATTTGACCCTCAGCAAACCCACCTGGAATCCACCCAGCTGGGTATTCGGCCCCGCTTGGACCCTTCTCTACATTCTGATGAGCGTTGCCGCTTGGCGGATTTGGCTCAAACGCAACGACGACGGCGCGGTGGATACGCTCTGGCTACACGGCGCTCAACTGCTCCTAAACGCCCTTTGGTCGATCCTGTTCTTCGGACTCCAGCGCCCCGATCTGGCATTGATCAATATCTTGGTCCTCCTCGCCGTGTTGATCCTGATGCAATTTCGTCTATTCCGCAGCGATCGAACGGCCGCCTACCTGTGGCTGCCCTACCTTGGCTGGGTCACCTTCGCCGCCTTGCTCAACAAAGCCATCTGGCTTCTCAACTGAGTTAACTCGTCGCGTGCTGCTGCAGCAACTCCAACGGCACGACCTCTAAAGTCCGTTGATGAGTCGCCCCCAAAATCACGGGCGAAGGCTCTCCCGCTTCCGTCGCTTCGAGCCACCGACTCGCGCAAAGACACCATCGATCACCCGGCTTGAGGCCCGGAAACTGATATTCCGGTCGCGGAGTCACGAGATCGTTCCCCGCCGCAAGATTAGACGCCAGAAATGCCTCGGACACCTCCACGCAAATCGTATGACATCCCTGATCCTCCGCACACGTGTCACAATGCCCGTTGCGAAAAAACCCCGTCACCGGATCATTCGAACAGGGTTTTAAAATTCCTCCCATGACATTTAGCGACGGATACGGGTTCATCGGTGCCACTCTTCTCGTGAACGATGCCGAACGCAGCTCCAAAATCGCTCAGCGGCTCCTGGGCACAATCTCCCAACGCCAAACCGGCCCATCGTCCGGATCGATAACCTCGCCGGCGTTCGAAAACCCCATCTTGGTCAATACGCGGGTTGATGCATTGGTCTCGGGTAACGTATGCGCGCGGATCGCTCGAACATCCGCTTGCCCCAAAGCATAGCGCACCAAGACCGCCGACGCTTCGGTGGCAAACCCACGGTTCTGATGCTCAGGATCGATGGCATAGGCAATCTCCACCACTCCTTTGCTGTCCGGCGGTCCCTTGAAACCGGCATAACCAATCGCGGTTTCGCCATCCTCCAATTGGACCTCAAAACCAAGGATCCACGGATCGCTCTCCGCCGATTGAGCCAGTTGTTCCAACCACGCGGGTGAGAAATGCGCCTGATCTGCCGAGGACATACTTGCAACCCACGCCTCCACCTCCGAACGCCGCCGCGCGCGCAACACAAGTTGCTTCGATTTTAAGACCAAAGGTTCCACCCCCAAGTAACGGTCCGAGTGGTAAATCATACAAGACCTCCAGACGGTGGTGCGACAAAGTGTCCAAAGTTCATGCCGCCGCGCATTTCTCTACTGGCCGCAGCCACTCATTCGTCCAAAGGATGGGCGAACGCTGGGGGCCTTTAGCTCAATGGTTAGTTCCGAGGAAGGAGCGTAGCGACTGACGACATCTCTGCATCGGAATCCGATGCAGACACAGGGGATGCAGGAGCCTGCTCATTTCCATACTGGACGCGGCCACCGAAACCCCCAAAGGATGGACGAACGTTGGGGGCCTTTAGCTCAATGGTTAGAGCAGGGGACTCATAATCCCTTGGTTCCGGGTTCGAATCCCGGAGGGCCTACCAGCTTATAATCAATAAGTTAAATGATGTTTATGGGGTTGATATTGAGATATCACGAAATCTACTGTCCCGTTACCGTCCCACTTTTTGAGGTCTGGATTGGTGCTTGGAGGTGTTGAATAGATCCGTGAGCAGCTCCAGCGGGGTGATCAATCGACGATAAATACGCGACGGGGAGCGCCATGCGCTCTGGTAGCACGGTTGGAGAGGATGCTTTGGTAATTTCCATGGTAAATTTAGCGGACGGGGGAAGGTGCGAAGATACTTGCAGTCCATTGCACTGGACCGGGGGTCAAGTCATCCGCCCCTCCCCCCTAAGTCTGGGGAAACTCGAGTCAACTCGGTGCGCAGTCTCGGATAAACCGAGGGCAGAGATCGGTTGCCCGCATGGAT
>JABIRI010000177.1 GCA_018667915.1 Opitutaceae bacterium
TGCTGCCCGGTCTGCTGCTGGGAGTGTCTTCATCTCAGCAACTATGTTTGCGATCTGCTTTCGCTCTCTTATCCGACGTACGGTTCTTTGGTATTCCAAATCAGCCACGGTATACAGCCATCCTTTCTGGCCGTCTGGGCTGGAGGGGAATCCTTCGAGCTCCAATGCTTTCGTCATGAGTTTGGCCCACTTTCCAACTGTCTTGGGGCAAAAATCCGGAAGGTTATGTATCCTGCTAATCAAAGCATCGGTCCCACCTCGGTTGATTTTTGATAAAGTCGAACGGTAACCTTTAGGTCCTTCAGTTCGAATCTGCTCAAACTCCAAACGCATATCGGAGATCTCCCTCGCGAGTAGGTCCTTTTTGTCACCGATCAACTTACCAAGATTCTCCCCAAGCGGCAAAGCGTCCCATGCCCTTTTCGCATGAGCGGCTCCAATGATCAACGGGTGTTCGGAGAGCAGGACTGGGAACTCGGTCATGTCTTTGGCAATTCGATGGATTGCCCGCTTCCCCTTTTGTCTAACCTGCGCCATCTGAACGGCCCGAGCGTATGCGGTGGCCAAATGCACCAAGGATCTAGCCCCTTTCACGTCCCCGGCGAATGCGAGATGAGTCAGTTTCTCCAGCAATTTCATGCCTTCCTTTTCCAGTGGGTGCATAGGAATGGCCGGCATCTCTACGACTATCGGCTCACCAGTTGTATGTTCGTTCACGATACGTCCTCCAGTGCTTTCAATTCACCTCCACCAAGTGATACCTCCACACGTCTCTTCTTGGTCACGTAGTGAGCAGACGTGGTGCTGATATCTCGATGACCCAAGTGCTGACGGGCAGCCTCAATCCCGAATGAGGATGCGATCAAACTCCCCGATTCCTTACGTAGCATATGAATCGCCTTGATTTGCTTAACGCCCTTGCGACGAAGCCACTCAACTAACCTACGCCATGTATGATCGCAGCGGTAGAAGTCATAGGTGGCACTAGGGTGGGGAGCGGAGCCTTCCAGCACGAACTCTGACTCGCTGCCCTGCATTGCTTTCCGCAGCACTTCCACTGCGAAGGGGGCGAGGTCCACGTCTCGCTGACTCTCTTCGGTCTTTGGTTCGAAGTGAGAGGTCCTCCTGATTGATAGCTGGCCGTTGGCTAGATCAAGCTGGGCCCAAGTGAGCAGGTCAGCCTCCTTGCGACGTAGTCCTGCCCACAGGCAAAGCGTGAACCCAAGGTAGGCTTGCGGGTCATCTCCCTTCAATTCCCGGTCTGCTGCTGCCAATAACCACTCGGGATTCACGTCGGAAAGATAGCGTGCCGGGCCCGGCTGAGGCACTTTGAGCCCATCGAACGGATTGGGGGGAAGGTTCAGCTTGAGTATCGTCCTTATGTCTTCGGAGAAGATCGCTTTGGTGCAGCGGAGAATCGACGCAGCTGACCTCTCGGCTGATTTACGTTTCAAGGGGTCGGTTCCCGCCTTGTTAACATAGCTGTTCCGCCATGCGATTAGAGCCTCGGTGGTCAGGATGGAAAGCGATTGTGCATCCACCTTGCCAATCCACTTGGCGCGTCCATCGCCAATCCAATTGAACTTAGCGGTCTTAGCCTTGCCTTTAAGACCCTTGTCCAACCCAGCAATGTCGGCCACCAACTTACGAAGCTTCACCGAGTAGTTCCGGGCGGTGGAGGGCTTGAGGTGTGATCGCCTCGCCACCTCGGCGATGTATTCACCTACAGTGCATGTCTTGGTGCTCATCTTTACCTTCGGCTTGTAGACCTCCAAGGCCTTCTCCCAGCCTGATGAAACGAGCGTAAGATAGATCTCCTTTGCCTTAAGGGCTGCCGCTGCAGAAGAAGCCGTGTGTAAGTTGAACCAAACGTCCTTGGTCTGAAATCTCATGCGCACCGAATACTCAGGAGGCGTGACGGTTTCGCCTTTCCTCGAGAGGTAAGTGCGGCGCGTCACCCTTGGTCTCCAGTAATCTTGATGCGTTTTGGAAAGCCGGTGAGAGGTTCTGGATTGCTTTGTATGTCCCGTTACTGTCCCGCTTTTTTTGCTGCCCACTGTTACCTCATGTCTGTTCATCTTAACTCAAAATATTTCGTATCTTCTTGCAAAAACAACATATTTAAGGTTACTGGAGCATGTATGGGTATCCTTGAGCATGCACCTTAAACACAAAACTCATAATCCCTTGGTTCCGGGTTCGAATCCCGGAGGGCCTACCAGCATCTTTTTTTATTATGCCCCAAAACACCCTTCTCGAAGCCATCGCCTCCCGCCGTCTCGTTTGTGACGGTGGCATGGGCACTCAACTCATGCTCGCCGGTCTCGAACAGGGAGGTTCAGGCGAGGCATGGAACATCTCCCACCCCGAGCGGATCCTCGAGATTCAAAAACGCTACGTCGATGCCGGCGCCGACTGTATCATCTCCAATACTTTTGGGGCCTCGCGCCTCATGCTCAAACGCCACGGCGTCGCCGACGATCTCGTGAGCATCAACGCCTCCGCCATCCGCATTGCTCGTGAGGCATTCGGTGACCGCGAGGGTTATGTGCTGGGTGACATGGGACCACTTGGCGCGATTCTCGAACCCTACGGCGAGCTCCCTTACGACGAAGCCGTGGACGCCCTCACCGAACAGGCCAAAGCGCTCGTCGAAGCCGGTGCCGATGCTCTAATCATCGAAACCCAAACCGGTATCGAAGAGGTCGGCTCGGGTATCGAAGCCGCCAAAGCAGCAGGTGCTTCCTGCATCATCGCTTCCCTCGCCTACGATTTGTCCATGGATGGCACATTCTACAAAACGATGATGGGCGTCTCACCCGAGGCCGCGGCCGAATTCATCGAAGAAAAAGGTGCCGACATCGTCGCCCTCAATTGTGGCACCGGTATGGATATGGCTGGCGCTACCATCGTCACCAATCTCTACCGTGAGACCTGCGATCTCCCCGTCATGATTCAGCCCAACGCCGGCCTACCCGTATTGGAAAACATGAAGGCCGTCTACAAGCAGCCTCCCGATGAAACCGCTGCGAAGGTGCCCGATGCCCTCGCCGCCGGCGCACGGATCATCGGCTCTTGCTGCGGCAGCACGCCCGACCATACGCGCGCCATACGCGCCAAGGTCGACGCGTTCAACGCCAACCAGTGATCCGGGGCTCCGCCTCCGCGGAACATTAACCACCCCGCCGCTTGCGCAAGTGGGCGGGTTTCGATCTACTTTAGGTCGCTCATGAAACCCGCGCTGATCTTCGCCCTTTGTCTCGCAACGGCCTCGACCTTGCTCGCTGGAGTTGTCGAAAAAAATGGCCGCCTTCGCACCGACGGTAATCGCATCGTAGGCGATCACGGCAAACCCGTTGCCGTGCATGGCATGAGCCATTTTTGGAGCCAATGGGAAGGAGAATTCTACACGGCCGAAACCGTCAACTGGTTGGTGAAAGACTGGCACGTCACCCTCACCCGCGCCGCCCTCGGCGTCCATGCCGGTGCGCTGGGCTACCAACAACAACCCGCCCGCGAAATCGCCAAAATCAAACGCGTGATAAACGCCGCGATCGCCAACGACATCTACGTGATCATCGACTGGCACGACCATCACGCCGAAGACAATGTCGAAGGCGCCGTCGCATTCTTCAGCCAAATGGCTAAAACCTACGGCGCCTACCCGCACATCATCTACGAGATCTATAACGAGCCGTTAAAAGTCTCTTGGTCCGAGACCGTAAAACCCTATGCCGAACGCGTGATCGCCGCCATCCGCAAGCACGACCCGGACAACCTCATCGTAGTCGGCACCCCCTACTGGTCGCAACGCGTGGACGAAGCCGCCGCCGATCCAATCCACGATATCAACGTCGCCTACGTGCTCCACTTTTACGCCGCCACGCACAAGGCGGACCTGCGCGCTCGCGCCCAAAAAGCTCTCGATATGGGGGTCGCACTCATGGTCACCGAATGGGGCACCGTCGAGGCGAGCGGCAATGGCGGAATCGACTACAAGTCCGTGGCCGAGTGGCGCGCGTTCATGGAGGAACACCACCTCAGTGGTGCGACCTGGGCCGTCTCAGACAAAGATGAAGGTGCCGGTATCATCAAACCTCACGTGACCAAGATCAGCGGCTGGACCGAGGACGAACTGACCGAGCACGGGAATTTCATGCGTCGTTTGCTACGCCGTGAATAACCCCACCTTACTTCGTGATGGAACCCCTCCCCTTCGGCCAACTTCCCAGCGGAGAAATGGTCGAAGCTTACGACCTTTCGCACCCAGACGGTAGTGGAGTGCGTATTATCACCTTGGGCGGGATCATCACATCCCTCCGCGTGCCAGACCGAGAAAGAAAACTCGCCGATGTCGTGCTCGGATTCGACAACCTCGACGACTACCTAAAGCCGCATCCCTATTTCGGCGCCATCGCCGGTCGCGTCGCCGGTCGTATCAGCGGCGCGCACTTCGAACTCGATGGGCAATCTTACCCGCTAGCGGTCAACAATCCCCCCAACCATTTGCACGGCGGCGAAGGCGGATTCAGCCGGCGCAACTGGTGTGCCACGCCCCTGCACCGGCCCGACGGATCCCCTTCTCTCCGACTCGAATATCACAGTCCCGATGGCGAGGACGGCTACCCCGGCAATGTGGATATCACCGTAACCTACACATTCACGGCCGACCATCGATTGATCATGGAGACCGAGGCCAGCACCGACGCCGCGACGCCGTTCAGTCTCACCCAACACGCCTACTTCAACCTTGCCGGCGAAGACGCCGGAGACGCCTCCAATCACGAGCTACAAATCTTCGCCGATTCCTACGCGCCGACTGATGACCATATGACACTCCTCGGCCGCCGAGAACCGGTGATTCCTAACGGTAATGATTTTCGCGAATCACGCCCGTTGGCGTCCGCCCTGCCCCACCTCTTCAAACAACACGGTGACTTGTATTTTTTGCCGGCCGATTTCGCCCCATCCGACCGCACCCAGATCGCCGCACGGCTACGCGACCCTTCCAGCGGCCGCACCCTCACCGTGCACACTAACGAACCTTGTATTCAGTTCTACACCGGCATGAGTCTGGACGGATCGACCACGGGTAAAACCGGTAAGCCGCACGGTCCTTACGGCGGACTGTGTTTGGAATGCGAAGGTTACGCCGATGGTCCAAATACTCCCGAACTCGGAGACATTATTTTGCGACCCGGGGCTGATTATCGTCGCACCACGCGTTACGAGTTTTCGAACGATTACTGAACATGATTGAGTTTCCGCTCCCTCCCCGTCCCCATAAATTAGATACACGAATCGGTATCCTCGGCAGCGGGTTTATCGTAAACGACTGCCACCTGCCCAGCTACCGTGCGGCCGGGTTCAACGTTGCCGCTATCGCTTCCCGCAACCCCGACAACGCCACCCGCGTTGCGGCCACTCACGGCATCCCGACGGTTTATCCCAGTTTTGACGCCCTGCTCGACGACGCAACATTGGAGGTATTGGACATCGCTGTGCCTCCGCAGCATCAACTCGCCCTGATTCAGGCCGCCTGCGCCCGCGGCACTGCTAAGGCCATTCTCGCTCAAAAACCGCTCGCGCTAAATTACGCTGACGCCGTAACGGCCGTAGCGGCCTGCGCCGCCGCGGGTATCACGCTCTCCATCAACCAGAATATGCGCTACGATCCTTCCGTGCGCGTCGCCACCCACCTGGTGAACAGCGGTGCGCTGGGGGAGCCGGTCTTTGCCACGATCGATATGCGCGGCATTCCGCATTGGCAGCCATGGCAGGCCGACACGGGATCAGCCACGCTGCGCATCATGTCGATCCACCACTTGGATTGCATGCGGCATTGGTTTGGCGACCCGGCTCGCGTGTATTGCAGCACCCGACCCGATCCACGCACCAAGTTCCCCCACTCCGATGGAATCTGCACCACCATTCTAGAATACGACAACAACCTGCGTGCCGTTGTCATCGACGATGTCTGGACCGGCCCCGCCCGCGAAGGTTGTCCCGCCGACATTCGCATCGCGTGGCGCATCGAGGGTATGCGGGGACTCGCCATCGGTGAAATTGGTTGGTGCCAGGATCCCTATACGACTCCGTCGAATGCTCGCTACGCCTTCCAGGGGGACGACGAGTTTACGCACCCTAAACTCACTCGCAGTTGGTTTCCCGACGCCTTCGCCGATACGATGGGACAGCTTCTGGTCGCGGTAGAAACCGGCGAGCAACCCGCCATTTCTGCCACCGATAATTTGCGCACGCTCGCCCTCGTCGAGGCTGCAGTATTGAGTGCCGCCGAACATCGCGCCATCGATCCCACCACGATCACTCCATAAACTCCCGCTTTTCTTCCCCACCATGAATCTAGGAATCATCAACAGCGCATTCGGCCAAGCCGGCGTCGACACCGTCACGGGGCTCGAGCACATCGCCCGCATCGGCTTCGACAACGTCGATATTTTTACCGAGGCGCTCACCATCACCGACGACGAAAAACGGGCCATCATCAACACCTGTGAAAAACAAAATCTGCCCATCGCTTCCCTGCCCGTAGTCGCGACCGGCTTAATTGATTTCAACGATCCCGTCCGCGCCTTTCACGTCGAACGGTGTAAAAAATTCATCGACCTGTGCGCAGAATTTGGTGCGAACAATCTGCTTCTCGTGCTCGGAGAATACATTTGGCAGCGTGAA
>JABIRI010000309.1 GCA_018667915.1 Opitutaceae bacterium
GGCCAGAGTGCCTTGAGGGCCACTCCACAGGCCGACCCCAAAGCGCCTCCCACCAGAAATCCCCACACCATGAGATAGGCTCCAAAATACCAATATACCCATCGCGGCAGGCGCGTTGCCCATGCCGCGATGATACTCTCACCCGTCGCCAGTTGCCACCGCGCGATGCCTTCATTGAGCAGCCACTTGCACCCCGCCCCCAAAACAACGACCCACAATAACGCCAATCCGAATTGTCGCCCGGCCACCGCCGCCGCGATTAAATCGCCCGCCCCTACTCCCGTGGCCGCGACAAGAATTCCGGGACCAATTCGCGCAAGTCCCCGAGGCTCAGCTGCGGGACTAGACATGAGAGGAATCCACCGATGCCCGCTGCTGGTGAATCGCTAAAACGATGGCATTCATTTTGGCGTGATCTTTCAGTCCGGGAGCCGTTTCAACTCCGCTGTTAATGTCCAGAAAACGCGCGCCACTTTCGGCCAATGACTCCGCGATATTATTTGGCGACAAGCCTCCGGATAATACCCAGGTGTGCTCAGATGAAAGCGCCTGGAGCTCCTTGAATTCAGCCCAATTGCCGATCTTACCCGAACCACCGAATTTATCCGCAGCATAGGTATCGATCAAAACAGTCGTGCCATATTCCAACCAGCGGGGATTGAACGCAGTCTCCGGGGGACGACGAGGCGCTAGCCATATGCGTTCGCCACCCACCAATTCCTGCCACTCCACTAACCGTGAAAGTTCAATGTCGGCGGGATAATGAAGCTGAAACCGATCGAAACCAACGTCACGAGCCGCCGCCAGATCCGCCGCATCCGGCGCCACCATCACGGCAACATTTTTGCGGCCTTCCGGGAGATTTGACGCGAAGTTTTTAAAATCACGCAGGGTGATATAACGCGGTGATTTTGGATGCAGGATGAACCCCAAATAATCAGCACCTAACTTATCCGCGTGAATGGCATCCACCAAAGAAGTGAGGCCACAAAATTTTATTCTCACGCCATCAATCATGGGCTAACCTTCGAAGGAGTTGATGGTTCCAATCACGTAGTCGATCTCCTCGTCGGTCAGCTCTGGAAAGACCGGTAGGCTCAAGCACTCTCGGGCCAGTTTTTCTGACACCGGCAAAGTCCCTTCGGCCGGACCAACCTCCGCAAAACAAGGCTGTTGGTGTAGCGCTCGCGGATAGATTAAATCGGTGCCGATGCCGTGCTCGGTGAGATAGTGACGCAGTCTATCCCGATTCGGATGCATCAGCGTAAATTGGTGATAGACCGAGTCATCCCAAGCCGCGGGTTGCGGCAATCGCGTATCCTTAAGTTGAATACCATCGCGATAGCGGCCGGCGATTTCTCGACGACGCTCCGTCCAGCGGGCCAGATGCTTCAACTTAATGCTCAGGGCCCCCGCCTGTAGACCTTCCATCCGGTAATTGTAACCCACATCGTCGTGCTGATAGCGGACATTGGACCCGTGAACGCGAAGAAGCTTTACGCGTTCCATCAAGGCTTCATCCGAACCGATGACCGCACCGCCCTCGCCCACCCCACCTAAGTTTTTGGTCGGATAAAAACTAAATGTGCCTGCCACGCCCATCGTGCCAACGGCCCGCCCCTTATAGGACGCTAAGTGGGCTTGAGCACAGTCTTCAATCACCGGAATTCCGCGCGACTCCGCAAGCGCGAGGATGGGATCCATGTCCGCCGCGAGGCCGAACAGGTGCACCACCACGATTGCTTTGGTCTGGGGAGTGAGGGCTGATTCAATCGATTCCGCCGTGAGCGTATAGGTCTCAGGATCGACGTCACAGAAGACGGGGCGCGCTCCCACAAAACTCGCGGTCCAGGCACTGGCAATAAACGTGAATGCAGGCACGATCACATCATCGCCCGGACCAATATCGAGCGCGCGCGCGACCAGATGTAAAGCCGCGGTGCCATTACCTACCCCGATCGCCGAAGCGGCCCGGGATGAGGCGGCGAATTCCTGCTCGAAACGGGTAACGTCATCACCGAGGCAAAAACGTCCGGCGTCGTAGGTGGCTGCAAAAGCAGCCAAAATTTCAGGACGTAATTCCTGATGGGCGCGGGAGAGATCGAGAAACGGAACGTTCATGCCAAAGGAGTAACGACAAACTGAGTGCGCTCGGCAACTCAAGCAAGCGACTTGGGAGAGATTACTTGGCGGTGGAATCTAGCGTCTCGATCAACTTCGCAATAAACCCGTCGAGTCCCGGCTTACGTGATTCGAAATCGACCTCTAACCCGCGCTCTTTCATGGTTTCGCTGGTTTGAGGTCCCATCGAACCGAACAGGGGCTTCGCGGCCTCGGCGCCAAGCGATAATTCTTCGGTCTGGTCCGCAAATGCATCGGCTGCCGATGAGCTCGCAAACAGCACCGCGTCGGCTCCCCGTTCGCGGAAATCCTGAGCCGCGGCACTCTCCGCCATATCCAGTTTCTCGGTGCGATAAAGCGGCAAGATGTCCACGATCGCCCGAGCCGCTTCGAGTTTTTTAACCAAACTATCGCGATTCAAATTGCCGGTGATCGCAATAATCTTGGCGCTATCCAGACTGCCGGTGGCGATCAGGGCCTCCGCCAAACCTTCGGCTGTCGCGATTTTGGGTTTACACTCCACCTTGACGCGGTGGCGCTCGATTTCTTCGGCGGTCGCATCGCCCACGCAGGCAAACCGTAACAAGCCCAGGGCCCGAATGTCGTCAAAGGCCCGCAGAAAGTGCTCGAAGAAAATGCGCACCCCGTTGGCGCTGGTGAAGACCACCCAATCATACATGCCCAGTTCACTGAACACATCGACCAACGCTTCCTTTTCGACGGCGGGCACCACATTGATCAACGGGAGCTCGATCACTTCAGCTCCGAGATGTTCCAGTTTGCTGCGGAGCACACTGTTGCCGCCTCGGGTGCGCGTCACCACGACTCGCCGGCCAAACAAAGATAGGTTCTCGAACCAATCGACCGACTGTTGATGGGTGACGACTTCACCAATAAAAATTACCGAAGGTGCCTTGAGCCCCGCCTCGGCTACCCGGTCTACGATATCGGAAACCGTGCCCACCGCACTGCGCTGACGCCCAAGAGAGGCCCATTGCACCACCGCCGCCGGTGTGTCTGCGGCCAAACCACCTTCGCGCAAACCGGCCAAAATATCGGAAAGACGACTCATCCCCATGTAGATGGCGAGTGTCGTATTTTTCAATGCACCCAATTGCGGCCAATCGACCTGCAGCTCGTGCTTGGTGGGGTCTTCGTGTCCCGTCACCAGAACCAACGAGGAACTGGTATTGCGCTGCGTGAGCGGGATGCCCGCATAGGCACCCGCCGCGAGTGCGGCGGTGATGCCGGGCACGACCTCGAATGCAATGCCATCGGCGGCCAAGGCCCGCGCTTCCTCGCCGCCCCGACCAAATACGTAAGGATCGCCGCCCTTCAAGCGCACCACCCGCTTGCCCGCCTTGGCGTGCTTCACCAACAGCGCCTCAATTTCATCCTGCGGCATGGAATGAAAGCCGGCCTTTTTCCCCACGTAGACGACCTCACAATCGGACCGAACCCACTCCACCATATCAGGGTGAACCAGATAATCGTAAACCAGCACGTTCGCCCGACGAATGAGCTCGCGGGCCCGTTGTGTCACCAACCCGAGATCACCGGGTCCAGCCCCAACCAAATACACCATTCCTGGATTTTGCATACACTCCAGACGTCGCAGATGAGAAGCACGACGCCAAGCCCACGTTTGCGTCATTAGGTCGGTGGACCGTAAATTATTCCTTAAGCAGCCCTCTTGGTGAACTACGTAGATCCGCTTACTTTCCGTTTAGTGCTTATTAGCAACGAATTAGGATCTTTAATCACAGGAGTCGGTTTTGCAGAACTTTTGCTTCTTTGAGGTGGATACCCCATAAAAATTGCAAGTTGCCTCCCCTTGCCGCCATTCGACCTCTCCTCGTGGCTTTCCTATTCATTGCGATAGGTGCCGGGGAACTGTCTGCCCAAATCGTTTGGACTAACGCAGTGAGGACGTGGAATCAGCTCACCACCGACACTGACAATGACAATTATGGGCGTAACTCCAATTGGAATGGCGGCAACGAACCCAATAATTCCACGACCCAAGCGCTCTTCAACCAAGCCAATCTCGAAGACCCTTTGATGAATCAGAATCGAACTGCGGGTCAGTTCCGGTTTACGGCTGCAGCGACCCGTGCGATGACCTTCCGCGAGCACGCGAACAACTCGTTGCTTACGCTTAATGCCTCCAATGGTGAAGGTTTGGTTCATGAAGGTGGGGTCACGCATGTTTTCGATGCCCGCTTCGCGATCGCCAATAGCCAAACCTGGATGTTCACCGCGGCAAACGGCGGCCTCACCGTAAACGATTCCTTCAATCTCAACGCTCACACGTTGACGATCGATACTCAGAACGTCTCCAACACGGTCGAATTCACGGGGAGCAAGGATCCCGTCACGGGATCGGGCGGATTCACCAAAATTGGTGATGGCACGTTGATCTTCAGTGGTGCCCACACCTTTACCGGAGCAGTCACCGTCACGACAGGCGTGGTTTCAGTTCGCCACGCTACCGGACTCGGCACCACCGCCGGAGGTGTGACCGTTGCTTCTGGGGCCGCGCTCGAACTCCAAGGAGGCATTTCAATCGGCGCCGAGGCCCTCACCCTCAACGGAACCGGCATCTCCAACAACGGAGCCCTCCGTAACTTCAGTGGCACCAATTCCTACGCCGGTGCCATTACCCTTGGCTCCGACACCGAAATCCAATCCGACGCCGACACGCTCACCCTCTCCGGGACCATCAGTGGTGCGACGCAGAATCTGACCATCGATGGTTCCGGCAATACCACGATCAGCGGCGTGATCGGAACGACCACCGGCTCGTTGACCAAAAACGGCGGTGGCACGCTGACGCTCTCCGCGACGAACACCTACACCGGAGGCACCACCGTAAACGCAGGATCCCTCGATCTCACCGTCGGTGGATCGACCGGAGCTATCCGCGGTGATCTGACTATCAACAGCGGCGCAACGCTTAACAGCACCGCTGCCAACACGACCGGATACGGAGCCAATCGATCAGAGAACATCATCGTGGATGGCGGCACGATAAATCATACTGGCATCGGAGATTTCGGCTGGAGTCTCGATTGGACGTTAAGTGACGGTGCCGTGATCAATTCCAATGCAGGGGTTGCAAGCACCACAGCGACTTCAAAATTTGCCCTCAACCAAGAATCCACCATCAGTGCAACAAGTGGGACATCTACCGTAACCGGACGACTCGATCTCCGCTCGGATAGTGGTGGAACAGGCGCCGACATAACTGTCTCAACCGGAGCAGACCTCAACATCACTGCAGGAATCACCGATTCCATCAATGCCGCGGGATTTGAAAAATTAGGCACCGGCAATCTCACCC
>JABIRI010000209.1 GCA_018667915.1 Opitutaceae bacterium
ATCGCGCACGGCATCAACGGAGACCCGAATTACCTCGCCCAAGGCCAGACTCAAAATCGCACCGTGAACAGCGCGTTCACTAACTCGATCGCGGGCACGACCGGCCAGATTTTAAATCCGGGACGTGAGACGGAAGTGTTTCGTGACGGTAATGGTGATCTCACGGTGTTTCCGGGGCAAAATGCGATCAACCAAAGTATCGTTAATAGTCCTCCGGGATTTCCCGGATCGGTGGACTTAGCCAGTAATACGGACCCTTTGGCGACAATCCAGGGATTGATCGGAGATTTTAATGTAAATGCAGTCGTGCAGGCGCTTTCGCGGCAGACTGGATCGGATTTACTCAGCGCGCCTAAGGTGACGGTGCTATCGGGGAATCCAGCGACCATCACGGTGGCGCAGGAGTTACGCTATCCGACGAGTTATGGTGAGGTTCGCAGTGAAGTGGGCTCCTCTAGCCGAGATAGTTCCTCAGCTGGAGTAACGATCACGGCGGGCACGCCGCAGGATTTTGAAACGCGTAAAGTGGGGGTAGAGCTACGGGTCACTCCCACGGTGGAAGAGGACGACTACAGCATCAGTTTGGACCTGAACCCCAAAGTCACGGAGTTTGAAGGGTTCGTCGAATACGGCGGACAAAGTGTGGCGATTTCCAACGATACCACGGTGACGGTGCCTTCGGGATTTTATCAGCCGATTTTCTCCACCCGGGAAGTATCCACCAAAGTCACGTTGTGGGATGGAGCGACCTTGGTCATGGGCGGCTTAACGCGTGAGGAGATCAAGACGGTGAACGACAAGGTTCCGTTTCTTGGCAGCATTCCGGGCCTCGGTCGTTTATTCCGTTCCGAAGGCGAGACGACGCAGAAGCGGAATCTCTTGATTTTTGTGACCGCAAATTTGGTAAGCCCGGGTGGATCGCCGAAGAAACAGGAACTTTCGGAGGTGGCACCCAGTTCAGCTTTTCAGAATCCCGTGTTGGTGACCCCCGGTGGCGCCGTCGAGCGGAATTGAATACGGGCGAATCACCCGCGAAGGTTTAACCACAGGATTCCGACATATTCACGTAGGGCGCGCGATGTGGTTTCGTAAGCTGGGGGGTAAAACGTGAACCAACTTCCGAACGTAGATTTGGGACTCTGGGTGCGGTAGTCGGCGGGGCAGGCGGTGGCGTTTAGGCCGACCTCGGCGGCGAGGGCCATAGATCGCGGCATGTGCCAGGCAGAGGTGACGAGACCGATGGATTGCCCGCCCACGACGCTGGAGATTTCAAGTATTTCGCCGCGGGTGTCCCGACCTGATGAAAGTTGCATGATGCGGTCAGGGGAGACGCCGAGTTCGATCGCTGACTCGGCGAGAAATGCCGCGTGTGGTCTGGAATGGTGGGTGCCTTGGGGGCCGCACACGAGTAATGTTGCCTCCGGATAAAGACGAGCGAGTCGCACGCCTTCGACCACACGGGAGCGTGAGGGGTTCACTAATTGAGTAAGGGACGAGAGTTGAGGGTTTTCGACGTGTCCTCCGCCGAGAACGACGAGAAATTTCAGGTCGGGAATCGCCATGTTTCGCTGCACGGGCATGGCGTCGTGGACATATTCCAAATGCCGATTGAGGAGGTCGGCGAAACCGCTGTTGAAGGCGAGCAGCGGAATCAGTATCCCGGTGGCAAGAAAGGTGCGACTGAGTTTCACGGATTTGCCGCGCCAGTGCAGCCATAGTCCGAGGATCACCAATCCGATGCCGAAGAAAACGGGGGAGATGAAATGACCGACGAGTTTTTTGAACAGAAACACCGGTTCAATTTGACCAATCATTGGCCGGGAGGAAAGACCTGAACTGCGTCAGAGGGATTAATGCCGCCGCTTTAAGTTTGAGCACGAGGCGGGCAATCGACTGACTCGCCGTCATGTCGACTTGGTTGCTGATTGATGGTTTTAATCTCGCTTACCGGTGTTTCTTCGCGATTCCCGAACTTACGCGTTCCGATGGTTTTCCTACCAATGCGTTACATGGTTGGGTGAAGACGATTTGGAAACTGGAGGATCAGGAAAAAGCCGACGGTGTATTGGTCTTTTTCGATCTGGGGGGAGCGCAGGATCGGCTCGAAATTTTACCCGACTACAAAGCCAATCGCGAAGAGATGCCGGATGCTTTGAGTCAGCAGATTCCCGTCATCAAGGAACTCACGCGGATGATGGGCCTGGGTGGGATTGAGATTGATGGGGTGGAGAGTGACGACCTGCTGGCGGCTCAGGCCGTAGCGATGGCGAAGGAAGGACACACCGTGAAGATTGTGAGCACGGATAAGGATTTTGCGCAGGTCGTGGGTAACGGGATCACCATGCTGATGCCTCCTCCCACGGCGAACCCGCGGTT
The DNA here is from genome assembly GCA_018667915.1 of Opitutaceae bacterium. Classification (GTDB taxonomy): domain Bacteria; phylum Verrucomicrobiota; class Verrucomicrobiia; order Opitutales; family Opitutaceae; genus Actomonas. The sequence goes on from JABIRI010000209.1 coordinate 2,377, forward strand.
GGGATGGCGTAACATGGATGCCGAAGGGGTTGTAACAAAGTTTGGGGTAACGCCGGACAAGATCGCCGACTACCTCGCGCTGGTCGGCGATACGGCGGACAATATTCCGGGAGTGCAGGGGGTCGGACCCAAGACCGCGTCGAAGTGGTTGAATGCCTACGGGAATCTCGAGGGTGTTTTAGCAGCGGCGGGCGAACTCAAACCCGACCGTTTCCGAGAAAAAGTGGCGGCGGACGCCGAGCGACTGCGGATGAATCTGCAGCTCACGACCTTCAATCCGGATTTACCGGTCGTGCCCTCCGTCAAACCGGCCGTCGACGGACCGGCCTTGGTGGCGAAGCTGCGCGAACTCGAAATGAAGGGGGCTACCACCGAGGCCGAGAAACGTTACAGTGCCACCCAAGGCGAGTTGTTTTAGCCCAAGAGTTCACCTGTTGAGGTCGAAGCGGCAGGCGGTCTATTCGCCCATTCGTTGGAGGAAGCCCGGTCATTTTACTCGCGAATGTTCGGCGCCGGTAGAGTTACCGAATTTTTCTAGAAACGGCTCTGTTTGGAAAACGAGACCGGAGTTCGATTAACGTCGGGAGTGAATTTCGATTCAACTCCCACTACCTAGGCGGCTCGATTCGACTAAGTTTCGTCTTCGACGTTGCCTTCGGGATCGAAGATGTAGCCGACGCCGTGAACGGTGCGGAACGCGTCAAACGACTGATCGTTGCGTTTGAATAGATCCCGGATCTTGACGATGTATTGATCGAGCGAACGGCTCTTAACATCGGCGTGGATTCCCCAGACGGCATGAATCAGCGCTTTGCGGGTGATAACAATGCCTTCGTGATCGTGCAGGTAGGAGAGGATACCGAGCTCTTTTCGACCGATTTTTTCGATCTTATCATCGAACAGGATCTCCAGGCGGCCGGGCTGAACGTTTCCGCCACAAATTTCGAAAGGTTCGTCGATGACGCGGGCGTTTTTGGTGATCTTGAGATCATCGCGAGATTCGCTGCGTCGGAGCACGGCCCGGATACGAGCGACGAGTTCGGCATATCCGAATGGCTTAGTCACATAGTCGTCGCCGCCGAGTTCGAGTGCTTTGACTTTGGCGGTTTCGAGATCGTTACCCGTGAGAAAAATGGTGGGAACCGCAATATCGCCGGCCCGCAGTTCCTCCAGCAAGGTGAAGCCCGATTGATCGGGCAGGGTTATATCCAACAGCATCAGGTTGGCGAAATTTCGCTTCAAGAACCGGGCAGCGTGTTCGGCTCGTCCACAAATCTGAGCCTGCATTCCGGCCTCTTCCAGATGCACTGAAATCAATTTGGCCAGTTCTTCTTCGTCTTCGACGACCAAGATGAGTGGTTTGGGTTCTGGGCGCGACATAGGGGAAAAGGGGCGGTCTTCTAAGGACGTCACCTTAGGAACTCTTTTCTACAATTGAGACTGCCCCAAGTGTCAAAGCAAAGCGGTTTCATTAAATTCCAGCTAGAGTGGCAGGGTAGGAGGTTTCAGATTGGGCTTGAATGGGGCGAGGAGGGCGTGTGCGGTGCCGAGCGTGTCTGCACCCACTCCATTGCTCATGCTCGGGTTGCCGAAAGGCAGTCTAGAGGACTCCACCAAGGCTTTGTTTGCCAAAGCGGGTTGGAAAATATCCACGCGTTCCCGTTCATATCGGCCATCGATCGATGATCCCGAACTGGATGGCCGTTTCGTGCGCGCCCAAGAGGTGAGCCGCTACGTAGAGCACGGTTTCTTCGATTGTGGACTCACTGGCTATGACTGGGTGCGGGAAAACGAGTCTGATGTCGTGGAAGTGTGCGATCTGATTTACAGCCGGGCCTCGACGCTCAAATCCAGATGGGTGCTGTGCGTGCCGGAGGATTCACCGGTGCAAAAAGCCGAAGACTTGGCGGGTAAACGCGTCGCCACCGAACTCATGACCACCACCCAACGCTACTTTGCCGACAAAGGCGTCGATGCGAAGGTGGAGTTTTCCTGGGGGGCGACCGAAGTGAAGGTGCCGGATTTGGTGGATGCCATTGTCGACATTACCGAGACCGGAAATTCGATTCGGGCCAACAAGCTGCGCATCGTCGATACGCTGTTGGAGACCAACACCAAGTTGATCGCCAACAAGGAGAGTTGGGCGAATCCGGAGAAGCGGAAGAAAATCGAAACCATTGCCCTGCTGCTGCAGGGAGCGCTCGAAGCCGACAGCAAGGTGGGGCTCAAGATGAACCTACCGGAGAGTGCGCTCGATACCGTCGTCGGAAAATTACCGGCCCTGCGGAATCCCACCATTTCGCGATTGAACACCGAAGGGTGGGTTGCCTTGGAAATCATCATTGATGAAAAGGTGGCTCGGGAAATTATCCCCCAACTGAAGGAACTGGGTGCGGAGGGTATCGTGGAATACCCGCTTAACAAAGTCATCTACTGATTCGCCAAAGCGGCCTGACCGCGTCAATTTATTCGTCATGCGAACTGTTACCCTGGGACTTCTTCAACATGCCTGTGAGGCGGATCCGGCGGGTAATCTAACCAAGACCTTGGCCTTGGCGGAGCAGGCGGCGGAGCAAGGAGCGAACATCATTTGCACGCAGGAGCTGTTTCGCTCCCAGTATTTTTGCCAGAGCGAGGATCATGATAACTTTGCTTTGGCTGAGTCTATTCCCGGTCCCAGCACCGAGGCTTTCCAGGCTTTGGCCAAGAAGCACGGGGTGGTGATTGTTGCGTCATTATTTGAACGGCGAGCTTCGGGATTATACCACAATACCGCAGTAGTGATTGATGCGGATGGATCGATGGCGGGCATCTATCGTAAGATGCATATTCCCGACGATCCCCTCTTCTACGAGAAGTTCTATTTTACACCGGGTGACACGGGTTTTCGGGCCTTTGATACCAAGTTTGGCCGGATCGGTGTGCTCATTTGTTGGGATCAATGGTATCCGGAAGCCGCTCGTCTCACCGCCCTGCAAGGGGCTGAGATTTTGTTTTATCCAACCGCGATCGGATGGCACCCGTCGGAGAAAGCGGAATACGGCGAAAACCAACATGGTGCTTGGGAGACCATCCAACGGAGTCATGCGGTGGCGAATGGCTGTTACGTTGCCTCCGTCAATCGGATCGGCCACGAAACCCCCATCGGTGGAGACGGGCTGGAGTTTTGGGGACAGAGTTTTGTCGCGGGAACGAGTGGACAGATCTTGGCCAAAGCACCGACAGACCAAGAGCAGGTGATGTTGGTGCCGATCGAGTTGGATAAGGTTGATGTGACGCGCACGCACTGGCCGTTCCTACGTGATCGTCGTATTGATGCTTACGGCGATTTGACCAAGCGCTACATCGACGGAACCTGAGTCATGGCTGCGAAAGCCGCACTATCTCAGTTACCCGCGAAGCTCGGCTTTCGCATGCCCGCGGAGTGGGAGCCCCAAGCAGCAGTTTGGCTTTCCTGGCCGCACAACCGCGCGACTTGGCCCGGATTGTTTCGCGGTATTCCGGCGGCGTTTGCCGCCTACGTTGCGTCGATCAGTCGTTTCGAAGACGTGCGGATAAACTGCGCGAAGGCGTTACAGCCTCGGGCTCGTCGGTTTTGCGAAAAAGCGGGCGCTGACATGGCGGTGATCGCGTTCTACGACCATCCCACCAATGATGCGTGGTGCCGGGATCACGGACCCATTTTTGTGAAGCACCGCCAGACCGGAGAAGTCGCGATCACGGACTGGATGCACAATGCGTGGGGCGACAAGTATCCACCTTATGATCTCGATAACGAGATCCCGCCGTTGATTGCTCGGGCACTGAAGCTGCGTCGTTTCGAAAAACCGATGGTGCTGGAAGGTGGATCGATCGATGTAAACGGGCAGGGGCTATTGCTCACAACGGAGCAGTGCCTGTTAAACAAGAATCGAAATCCGGAGCTCTCGAAAAGGGAGATCGAACGCGCCTTAAAAGATTACCTCGGCGTGCGCCGTATTCTTTGGCTCGGCAATGGTATCGAAGGGGATGATACAGATGGTCACATCGATGACATTACGCGATTCTTCCGGCCAGACGGGGTGATTACGTGTATCGAGAAAAATCGGCGTAGTCCCAATCATCGGATCTTAGCGGAGAACTTGGAGCGACTGCAGGGATTCAGCACGATGCGGGGCCGATCAATGGAAATCGTGACGTTACCGATGCCGAAACCGCTCGAGATAAAAGGGCAGGTCGTGCCCGCCAGTTATGCCAATTTTTTGGTGATCAACGGCGCGGTTTTGGTTCCGACTTTCCGGCAACGCCGGCGAGACACCGAAGCATGCGGAATTATTGGGGAATGTTTCCCCGGGCGCGAAGTCGTGCCCGTGGATTGTGCGGAGATCATCTGGGGTTTGGGCACGCTCCATTGTTTGTCGCAGCAGCAGCCTGCTTAGCGTTGCATGTGGAAAAGGGTTGGTGTCCGGCGGCCGCAGCGTATTGGATCGAGGAATGACACGGTTCACGTTCCTACCCCTGAGACTGCAAGCACTGGTTACTTTACTTGCCCTAGGATTTTTCGCTTCGATGGCCGGAGCGGGAGATCGCCCCAATATTGTGTGGATTTTTTCGGACGATCACTCGATCCAGACCATTGGCGCATACGGTGGTAGACTGGAGCCGCTAGACCCGACGCCCAATATTGACCGACTGGCCAAGGACGGTATGCGATTCGATCGCGCTTATGTGGGGAACTCGATTTGTGCCCCAGCCCGGGCGACCTTGCTCACAGGGAAACACAGCCACCTTCACGGCAAAATGACCAACGTAGGCGGGTTCAATCACGACCAACAACAGTTCCAAAAAATCCTGCAGAAAAACGGCTACCAAACCGTGATGGTCGGGAAGATCCACCTCAACGGGAGCATGCAGGGATTTGACTACTGGGATGTATTGCCGGGACAGGGGCTCTATGATGATCCCGTATTTATTAGCGAGAAGGGGGAATCCAAAGAGTCGGGTTATGTGTCCGATGTGATCACCGATAAAGCGATCGATTGGCTTGAACACAAACGTGGCGACGAACCTTTCATGCTGATGGTCCATCACAAGGCGCCACACCGCAATTGGACTCCCGCGGATCGCCACATGGAGAAATATGCCGACGTGCACATTCCCGAACCAGCCAATCTCTTTGATGACTATTCCGGTCGCACCACCGCTGCTCACGAACAGGCGATGGAAGTCGACCGGCACATGCGCATGGGCGGAGATCTGAAAGTGGGCGAAGGTCGTCACGATCCGGTTCAGTTTGCAGCCCGCAATGCGGACTTCGAGAGCCGCGACCTCTCGGGCAAAGAATTGGTGAGGTGGAAGTATCAGGAGTATCTGAAGGATTACTTACGCTGCATCACGGGTGTGGATGAAAGCGTGGGTCGAATTCTCGATTATTTGGAGGCGGAAGGCCTCGATGGAAATACGATCGTGATGTATTCATCCGACCAAGGATTCTACATGGGCGAGCATGGCTGGTTCGATAAACGCTTCATGTATGAAGAATCCTACCGGACTCCATTGCTGGTAAAATGGCCCGGCAAAACAAAGGCTGGCTCGGTCAATAAGGACCTCGTGCAGAATATTGATTTTGCGGAGACTTTCCTCGATTTGGCGGGTGCGCCGATTCCGGAAGACATGCAGGGCGAAAGTCTGGTGCCGTTGATCAAGGGCAAGACCCCGGACGATTGGCGCAAAACGCTCTACTACCATTACTACGAATATCCCGGTGCCCATTCCGTGCGACGTCACGAGGGAGTGTCGGACAAACGCTATAAGTTGATCCGTTTTTACGGTATAGACGTGCCCGGGGAGGAAGAATGGGAACTCTTCGATCTCAAAACGGATCCGACCGAAATGAACAGCGTGTATGGTGAAGAGAAATACGAAAAAATATCCAAGCGACTGCGCAAAGAATTGGCTCGATTGAAGGACTACTACGACGTGCCCGAACACAGTGAGCCGGAAGTGCGCCAGCCCCGCGTCTAGTGTGGCGCGGTATTCTATTTACGAAATCAGGATGCCGCGTCGTTGATCATAAACTCTTTCTCCATGAATTACCTTTCACCATTACGGTCCGGTCTGATGCTAGTAACTGCGATCATCCTGTTCTCGGGCTGTGGCACGACCCCGGATTCGGTTGAATGGCGGGTAAAGCCGCAGAGTAATTACTATGCTCGTGAAAAGGCGGTGGTCTTCGAATCGCTGGTTCGCGTGCTGGAACAGCACGGTTACGAGATCACCCGGTCAGCAGCAGCAGCGGGCGAGATCGAGGCTCAAAGTAATTTGCTCGAATCACGGGTCCGCGGCGCAGCACGCCAGTATTTTGTAACGGTAAAGATGCGGGATGTGGGCGAGGGTGAAACCGGTGTGGAATTGCTCGTCCACGAGGCCCGTGAAGGAGACTTTAAGGTTGGTGTAACGAAATCGGCTTTATCCGATCACGGTCGTTACGACAGCATCTACAGCGCTCTCGAATCTGCCCTCGGCAAAGACAGTTGGCTTCCTCCCGGCGGTCCGGCGTGATTTTCACTCAAAGCCCCTCACCGCTCGCAAGCAGCGCCCTGGCATCACCAAATCCCACCGTAGACCGTGAACGCCCATCAGGCATATTTGTCACCATTATGGTGACAAAACACCGTTTGCGGAGGGTGTATAAGGTGGAGGGGCGGGAGGCTCGCGGGGGGCTTGGCGTGGGAAAATAGGTAATTTACCGCTTGCGCGTAGGTGGTGGGGTTCGCGATGTTGATCGTTCGCGACTGTTCTTTTGGTCGATCGGTGTCCTGTCGCGGTGCTCCCGCCGATCTTCTTTCTGTTAGTTTAACCATCAACCCATGTCCGGTGTTACACCGGGCAAACGCGGGTCCTCGCCGCCTTGGAGCAGCCATCGACGACTCGTTTTATCACATGCCAAGTTCCATCATGGAAGAACTCCTCGCGGAGTCGAACTTCTCCCTCAACGTCGAAGGTGACATAGTAGAGGGAATCATCACCGAAATTCGCCAAAACGAGGTCATCGTCGATATCGGCGGTAAATCCGAAGGTGTTGTCCCAGCACATGAGTTCATCGATGTCGGTGAACTCCAGGTCGGTTCGCCGATCGAAGTTCTGGTTGAGAAGGTCGAAGACAAGGGCGGTAACCCCGTCGTTTCTTACGACAAAGCTCAGCAGAAGAAGAACTGGGAGAATATCCTCACCAAATTTCCGGAGGGCACCATCGCTTCCGGTCGCGTCCGTTCCAAGGTTAAGGGCGGCCTGATCGTTTCGATCGGCGTCGACGCCTTCCTCCCGGCTTCGCACATCGATGTGCAACCGCCGAAGAACTTGGATCAATACGTCGGCCAGACTTACGATTTCAAGGTTCTCAAAATCAATCTCGAGCGGAAGAATATCGTTCTTTCCCGCCGTGAGCTCATCGAAGAGCAACGCGCCTCCAAGCGTCGCGAGCTCCTCGATTCGATCGAGCCAGGCCAAACCCGTAAGGGCATCGTTAAGAACATTACCGACTTCGGTGCGTTCATCGATCTCGACGGTATGGACGGTCTGCTCCACATCACCGACATGAGCTGGGGTCGCATCTCTCATCCGAGCGAAATGCTCCGTCAGGGTGAAGAGATCGATGTCATGATCATCGAAGTGAATCGTGAGAAGGAGCGTGTCTCTCTCGGCCTCAAGCAAACCACCAACAATCCTTGGGACGAGATCGACAAGAAATTCCCGGTTGGTTCGAAGATTCACGGCAAGGTCGTAAACTTGGTTCCTTACGGTGCGTTCATCGAGATCGAGCCCGGTGTCGAAGGTCTCGTGCACATCACCGAGATGTCCTGGACCAAGCGTATCTCCAAGCCTTCCGAGCTCCTCAGCGTCGGACAGGAATTGGAAGCGGTTGTCCTCGGTATCCAGAAGGACGAGCAGAAGATCTCACTCGGCCTGCGTCAGCTCGAGCCGAATCCTTGGGACATGGTCCGCCACAACTACCCAGTGGGCGCTCGCGTTCACGGCAAGGTGCGCAACATGACCACCTATGGTGCCTTCATCGAACTCGAAGAGGGTATCGACGGTATGGTTCACGTCTCCGACATGAGCTGGACCCGCAAGGTCAATCACCCATCCGAGGTCCTCAAGAAGGCCGACGAAGTCCACGCCATCGTGCTCGACGTCGATTCCCAACATCAGCGCATCAGCCTCGGCATGAAGCAGCTCGCTGAGGATCCATGGAGCGACATCGATGCTCACTTCAAGATCGGCGACGTCGTGACTGGAACCGTTTCGAAACTCACTTCCTTCGGCGCCTTCGTGGAGCTCAAGGATGGTATCGACGGTCTCGTCCACATTTCGCAAATCAGCGAGGATCGCATCGACAAGGTGAAGGACGTGATCAATGCCGGCGACGAGGTCTCTGCTCGCGTGATCAAGATCGACCGCGACGAGCGTCGTCTCGGTCTTTCGATCAAGGCCGCAAACTACTCCGAAGAGGAGTTGGCCGCCGAGTCCGCTTCGTTCGAGGCTCTCAGCCGCGACACTAGTACCGATATGATGAACCTCGGCGACATCCTCGACGGTGCCGTTGGTGGCAACGACGAAGAAGAGAAGTAATCCTTCTTTCTTTCCCATCTTTTCAAGGCGTCCCGTTTCGGCGGGGCGCCTTTTTTATTCGACCTTCAACTCGCCGAGTAAGGGCCAATCCCAGGCGTTGGAGTTCGCCGGTCCGGAACCAAATTCCAGCACGAGCTGTCGAGAGTCGCCGCGAGGTAGCGTATACGATCGGGCGAGTAGTCCGCGTTGATCGGCATGATCGCGTGGGTTGATCATTTCAGACTCTTCGGAAAGCACGGTTGCCGAAGCATCAACGATGCGGACGGTGAAGCGGTAGCCGTCCGAATCATTGTCACCGGTGAACGCACCACTGCGCATGCCGGTCTGCAGACGAATCGAGGAGACCGTATTGGGGATTCGGAACGTTACCGTGCAGGGAGGCGTGAACTGATAGTATACTTTTTCGTCGATACGAAAGGTTTCGAGCGGAGTGAAGAGTTGCCACGAGATCGGTTGGAGATCGAAGCCCTCGAGGTGCGCGAGCGCACGTTGATCCCGGTATTCGATGCCGAGCGAATCGGCGACTTCATCGGCGTATCGGGAGACCACGGAAACCTCCGAGGCGGGGACATCTAATGAATCGATCAATGCGTTGGCCTGTTCGGCACTGGGATTCCAGATAAAGCGCAGATGGCTGAGCGGTGCGCCCCCGGTGTAGCCGTTGATCGTGTGCCGGCCGGTGGAGAGCGCGGCGGACCACGCGTCCAATTGGATGTGCGGGTCAGGTTGATTGGTATAACCCGGGGCGAATGCCAGGACGGGTTTGTCGCCCGCGAGTGCCCAAGCATGCACCAGCGCGTCGCGGCGGGATTGGGCTTCATGAACGGTGTAGGCGGGCTGTCGACTTCCGATTCCCTCGAGGATCGTGACTGCTAGGAGGACTCCGGCTGTCTGGCTGAGGCCACGACTGCCGGATCGAATTAAGGCCGTGAAGGCGAAACCGATGCCTCCCAACATGAGTGCGTGGGTGAGAATGTGAATGCGACCAATGGCCCGAAAGGCACGCAAGGGTTCGATTTTTTCCGCAAGTTCAACCCATAAGGAAAATCCACCCGGCCAACGCACGGTAATAAGAATGAGGGCCCAAGCGGTGGAGCTCAGAATAAGCGCCAGCGCCCCGGCGGATTGGTGGCGATTGCGAAGCCCCCAAATCAATACTCCAATACTGAGCAAGATAGGGAGTAGTCCCGAAAAGAGAACATGTTCGCTGAACTCGGGACTGCCCCCCGGCAAACCGGTAGGCCACCAGGTATGCGCCGGCGAAGCGGATAACCAGGAAGCCCAAGTGGGCGAGAGGTCGATGACCTCTTGCATTGGGCGGCCCATTCCCGAATTTACGGCACGGCTATAGACCCACAGATTGATGGCGCCGAACCCGGCCCCGACGCAGGCAAACATCCAGTTCGATATAGCAATCGGATGAGGTGCAGCGCTTAGGCGCGGCATGATCCGCGAAGCGGTCGCGATAAGTGTGGCGACCCCTGCAGCGAACACGGTGAAAAATGCCAGATACGGTCCAGCGGCAAATTGACCCAGGAACGCGGCGGCTACGATCAGCAGTTCGCGCGGGTTTCGGCCGGTGGCGAAGCGATTCAGGTGAATCAAGCCCCAGAGGGCAGGAAAAATGGGGAGTAATTGCGCGTGAGTGCCCGTCATCCAGACCCACGGAACACCGGCGAATGCCGCGAATGCGATCGGACCTACCAGCGATTCTGTTAATTTTAGCTCCCGTAGTAGTTTGGCCGCGAGCACAAGGTTTAGACACGAGATCAAGATGAACCAAAATTGCATGGCGCGTTCCGTCGAAAAACCGACGGCTCTGGCCAACGCATAAATCGGTAATGTGCCGACATGGGAGTCGCTCATACCGAGGGTGTGCTGGACCGGATGGAATTGTCCGGGGCTACTCCAATTGTAATCTCCTCGCACAGATTGGTAGCCGTGCTCCAGCACGAGATTATTGAAACGTCCGTCACCGAGTCCGCCGGGTAGGGAAGCGCCTCCACTTAACCAGATGGCTTGGGTGAGGTGGATGACTCCCACCACGATCCAACATACTGTCCACGCGTTGAGGCGTCGGGCAGAGGGGAGGGGCGCATCAACAGTCATCACCCTCTGAGCAAGTCGATCGAGTGCGCGCGGGGAAAACAAAAACGGCCGGTCCCCCAAGGACCGGCCGTTTACTACCTAACCCCATTCAGCCCGTATCGGGCCAAAAGTTAATTGCGGTGCGTTTCGATGAACTCGCGGATCACTTCTTCTCGCGCGGAGCGCCGATTATCCAAATCGATTTCGTCCTGAGTCCGTTGAGCCTGATGCTGTGTGATCGCTTTACGCATTTTGGAAAGCGCGATGTTTTGCAGCTGACGAATGCGTTCGCGGGTAACGTTAAATTTTTGTCCCACTTCTTCGAGGGTGAGCTCATCGTAGCCTTCCAGACCAAAACGGTGGCGAAGAATCTCGGCCTCGCGGTCGTCGAGTTCCTCGATCATTGCTTGGAGGTCGGATTTTTCGGACGATTCGTGCAGCGTTTCGAGCGGGTTTGCGGTCCGTTCGTCGCCGACCATTTCGCCGAAGGTGGTGGAGTCACCGGCGTCGCCTACCGGGGCATCAAGTGATGCGGGACGCACGCTGACCGATTTCAGGTGGGCCACCTTGTTGGTGGGGATCTGGAGTTCAATCGCGATCTCTTCGTCCGTGGGCTCGCGGCCGAGCTCTTCGGTGAGCGCCATTGCGGTGCGGCGCATCTTGGCGATCTTGTCGACGAGATGGACGGGCAGGCGGATCGTCTTGGATTGGTTGGCGAGGGCACGCTTGATAGACTGCTTAATCCACCAAGCAGCATAGGTGGAAAGTTTACCGCCCTTGGTAGGGTCGAACCGTTCAACCGCTTTGATGAGGCCGATGTTTCCTTCGCTGATAAGATCGAGGAGAGGGAGACCGAAGTCCTTGTAGTCCATCGCAATTTTCACCACGAGGCGGAGGTTGGCCGAGATCATGTGGTCGCGGGCCGCCTTATCGCCGTTTTGGATTCGATTGGCCAGGGTTACCTCTTCTTCTGGTTTCAGCAGTGGGGTCTTACCGATTTCCTGCAAGTAGAGCTGGAGGTTGCTGCGATCGGAAGGAGAGGGCTTTTCGGCCGGAGGAGACTCCGGACGCTCGAGGAAAGAAGGCGGAGCGTCTGCGTCAGTTTTGTTTAAGGATGTATCTTCGACAAAATTGAGACGAGACGAAGTAGTAGGAGTAGTTAAAGTAGCCATTTTTTAGGTATTTGAGGATTTGAGACCTGAAACTGGAGGTTATTCCCGAAAGAAACACTGAATCTTACGAAAGTTGATTGTTTCAACAGAATTAGTCGAATTGGTCAACTATTACGGTCAAATCGGCTCTTGAAGTGATTGTCCAGAAAAATGTCTAGATTTTGTCTAACAAAATTCAGAACCATTCGTTCACATCTTCCTAACTTTGTTCCGTGAACCGTGCTCCGTCTCGTAAACCACCTATTTCGAGCTGGATATACGAGTGGTTTCTGTTGATGGGGAGGGCCTAGAGCCGTTTGGAAACGGCAACAGCCTTAAACAAAGCCGACGCTTTGTTGATGGTTTCTTGGAATTCGGATTCCGGCACGCTGTCCGCGACGATTCCCGCACCCGCCTGGATGTGGATTTCGCCGTCTTTGAGCAGCGAGGTTCTCAGCATGATGCAGGAGTCCACATTACCATCATATCCGAAATAACCGAGTGCACCGGCGTAAAAGCCACGTTGCACGGGTTCTTTCTCGGCGATGATTTGCATGGCTCTGACTTTCGGAGCGCCCGAAACCGTGCCGGCTGGGAAAGTGGCCCGCATGAGGTCGTAGGCGTTTTTGTCCGAGGCGATGCGTCCTTCAACCTGAGAAACGATGTGCATCACGTGAGAATAACGTTCGATCACGTATTGTTCGGGCACATGAATGCTACCGTATTCACAGACTCTTCCGATGTCGTTGCGGGCCAGATCGACCAACATGAGGTGCTCCGCGCATTCTTTCTCATCAGCGAGCAGGTCTTTTTCCAAAGCAAGGTCTTCGGCTGGAGTTGACCCGCGTTTGCGCGTTCCAGCGATCGGTCGAATCTCGACGCGTTCATCGGTCAGGCGCACGTGGACTTCGGGAGAGGCCCCGACGATCGCGTAGTCGATCGTGTCCAAAATGAACATATAGGGAGAGGGATTAACCGTCCGTAGGCTCCGGTAGAGGTCCAG
>JABIRI010000166.1 GCA_018667915.1 Opitutaceae bacterium
GATTCTCGAGCCAGTAACCGGCTCGGCCGGGCCAACCGATTTGCAGCACGTCGGTGAGGCCATCGTAGTTAAAATCGTAGGCGCCCATAATGAACGCGTTGGAGTAACTGCGCGGATCGTAGGCGTGGGGCGCGGCGATTCCGCGCTTCTGTTTGAACTCGGGGGCGCGATACCAGAATGGGCCGGCAATGACGTCGGTTTTGCCGTCGTTGTCGACGTCGGCGACAGCCACGCCTTCGGAAAAGAACATGTCGGTGAGCTGCTGTTTGGAAAAGCTGATGGGCTCCGCGTGGGCGGCGACTGCCGCGAGGGAGATGGCGAGCAGGAGGTGGAAGAAAATGCGTGGTGGCGTGGAGGCGCGAAGGGATGGGGTAGGCATGGTCACAGAGAATGCAGGGTGGGGCTGACGTTTTCGATGATAGTTTACCCAAATCCATTACGCTAGTCTGAGAACGACAAATTTTGGTTCAGGAGCGGCGCGCCCGGGAGAGGCCAGGTTGGGAATCGCACCCTTTAGGAGACGGGGTCGGGTCGGAAAAAAGGTAATTACGTCCCGCCTTGCGGGACTACATTAACTTTTTAGCGACCTGACCCCTAGCGGTCGGTCTCTTGTTACTTGATACTTGGAACTTGATATTTCGCGCGCTTTAGCGCGCGGGCAGGGTCCAGCGGGTCGACATGATCGTGGGGCGGGAGTGGGTGTCCTCGGGGTTGCCGGTTTCTTGGTAGTAGACGGTGAGGATTTCGCCGGGGGCGATTTCGATGGAGGCGGGGTAGCCGAGGTCGCGGTTGGGGGCATCGGCGCGGATGATGATTTCCGGTAACTCTTCCCAGTTTTCGCCGTCGCTGCTGATACTGGCGCGTTGGCCATATGGCACGCGGCGGTAACCGTAGGTGGCGAGGAGTCGGCCGTCGCTGAGCACGGTGAGGTGCACGGGGAATCCCCAGCGGCCGGATGAGAAGGGTTCGGACCAGGTCGCGCCGTGGTCGTCGGAGGTCGCGAGCCAGAACTGGAGGTGATCACCGCTATCGTCGTAGGGAATTGAGGTCGCTCGAATCGCGACTACGAGTCGCCCGGAGGGAAGTTGCGCTACGTGGGGTTCACCGAAACGCAGGGTGTCGGTCGTCGGGGTTTTGATGACGTTTGATTTCACCCATGGTCCGGTGGATGCGGGGGCGGTGAAGATGGCGACGTTTCCTTTTTCTTCACGGTAGGCGGCGGTGAGCCAGGTGCCGTTGTCGAGCACGATGCCGCCGTGCACGGCGTCGGGGCCGCGCACACGATCTGTCCACGTTTTGCCGTGATCGCGAGAAGTGAGGGTCCAACGTCCTTGGTCGTCTTCGGCGTTGCGGTAGGCCGGCGTGTTTACGTGTTCAATCCACTTCTGGCGGAGTTCGGGCGTATAGGCGTTGGCGTAATTTTTTTCATACAATTCCTGCGTCCAGAACGTGGTCCAAACGTGCAGGGCCAGCGTGCCGTCGGGATGGCGGGTGAGGCCGATGTCGCGGTCGTCAGCGGGAGAGTTGTAAATCGTTTCGGGTCCGCTCCAGGTGTGGCCGTTGTCGGTGGAGCGCATGAGGACGGCTTTACCGTCGGGACTGACGTGCTCTTCCGTGCTACAAAACGTCACGAGTAAATCACCGTTACCCGCGCGAACAATGTCGGGCCAAGCGACGTAGTATTTACTGTCGGCGTAGATGGTATCGTGTTCGAGGACCGTGGCGAAGGGGGCGGCTTGAGCCACGACGGGTGAGGTGGGTTCGGGAAAGAGCGCGTGCCACAATTCGAAGATGTAGTCGGAACCGTTTTTTTGGAGATCGGTAATGTCGTAGGAACTGAGACGACCATTGGCCCAGCCTTCATAACCTTCGTTGGCTTTAAAGATGAGGTCGGCCATGCCGATCGCCATGCGTTGTTCGACGTCATCGCCACCTCCGTCGGATTGCCATTCGCCGAGAACCTTCAGGCTGGCGGCGGTGCCGAGGTGGATCATGGCGCAGTCGTAGGCGTAACCGAGACTGGTGCGCAGGCCGGCATTATCCATGGCTTCGAACTCATAGATCATGCCCATCTGGCCTTCGTAGGGGGATACGGTGGCATCGGTTTGGCGGTTGAGGAGCCGACCCGCGCGGTTGGCATCGACGTTGACCTGGGTGCGCACGGCTTTGGACCAGAGGCGGTCGGATTGGGTGAGGTAGATCTCCCACGGTTGGTGGAGGGTGAGGCCGCGATAGGTGAAGGGTTGGCGGATGCCGCGACCGTGTCCGGGAGGTCGGTTGGGGCGCTGGTAGGCACCGCCCTGCATGAGTAGGCCGGCCATGGCGGGTTCGTTTTCCCACGTTTGCAGAATGTTGTGGAACTGGAACGTCGTGAGTTGTTGGCGGAACTTCGCGTAGTCGAATGTCGTGAAGAATGTATCCAGGTTATCGGCACCGAAGTAATATGACGCAGCGATCATGACCCCGGCGTAACCTTCGATGTGATTTGGATTCCAGCTTTTGTGATACCAACTGATGCCGTCGAGGAGCACGTGGTAATCGTTGGCGTCGCCGTGGGTAAAGTGACCACCGACCGCCATGGCTTGCATGAGCACATCGGCGCGGGCGCGATCGTCGTCGGTCAGGAGTATCCAGATTTCGGGCGTGCGTTTGGCGATGAGCAGCGACCAAGCGGCGGCGTTGTGGGACCAACCGCCGATGCCGCCTTGGGCTTCGGGTTCGTTGGTATTACCGTCGGCGTCGGGACCGTCGTTGCGAAGGAAGTATTGAATCTTGGTGGCGAGGCTGGCGGCGAGGGTGGTGTCGCCGATGCGGTGATCGGGGTGAAGCGCGGCAGCGTTGGCGACGAGTTGCATCGCGAAGGTTTCGGGTAGCTCGCGGTAGCGGGTGCCACGGACGAATTTCCAGCGCGGCGATTTCTCGGCGACGGCGCGGGCGAGGACCTCGGAGTCAAAGGAAGGAAGGTTCTCGCGAGCGGTGGCGGGGAAAGCGAAGGCTGCGAGGAGAGCGAGTAGGGGTAGGATGATTTTTGTCACGGAGAAATTTGGGCGATGGGATGGGGTTTGGGAATCTTGTTACTTGATACCTGTAACTTGTTACTTCGATTGCAGCGCAATCGTTCAATGGCCTGCGGCGCCGAGAAAGAGAAAGAGAACGAATAACGAGAAAGATCCGCCGTCGCCAAGGCTTTGGCGGACAGGGTATGGCGAATGGACATGAACTACTCCATACTTTCGATTTCTGACTTCGGGAGCAGCTCGATAGAGTGCGAACCGGCGGGGAGGTTTTCGTAGCTCGTCGTGGTGCGGGTGGCGTTGGGCCAGGTGATGCGGAGGGAGGTGACTTTCGTGGCTTGGCCGAGGCCGAGGTGCACGAGGCTGTCGCTGCGTTTGCCGGCGTGACCACCGGAGCCGATGAGTTGGCGGTGGAGGATGACGTCGGGGGTTGAGGGATCGTTGTCGAGATCGACCTCGGCGCGGATGATTGCGCCGTAGGCATCACGAGCGACGTTTTGCCTCGGGTCTCCGATGAGTCGGAGGACGAGTCCGTGGGACGAATCGGTCAAGGTGTTTTGATAGAGCCGGAGACGGGGGGTGGGTTTGGCATCCTCCGGGCTGTTGGCCGTGAGAGTGAGGTTGGCGAGTCCGGCTTCGCGACGACGTTCGACGCTGAGGCGGTTAAAGGTCTGGCCAACGACGAGGTCGAGATCTCCGTCGCGATCCCAATCGAAGAGCGTCGGTTGTCCGCCGCCAAGATGATCAATGCCGAGTTCGGCGGTGGCGTTGTGAAACGTGCCGTCGGTTTGTTGGAGATAGATGCGCAACCGCTCGTCGTGGGGGGGCGGATCACTGTAATCGGAAGAGCATAGAATCAAATCGAGGCGACCGTCGTTGTTGAGGTCGGCGAGCTCACAGAAGATGTCACCTTGGTTGAAATTGCGGTTCTCCGGAGTGACGAGGTCCGGCATGCGATCGACGGAGAGTTCGGGTGGTGAATCGAATTTGACCTCGCCGGATTCGCGCAAGCGATTGACCAAAAATCGGGAACGGTCGGATGAGTCTCCGGCCCAGTTGTGAATGATTGTGGACACAAAAACGTCGAAGTCGCCGTCGTTGTCGATGTCGCCGATGGCAGCGTCGAAAGTATTGCCGTTGGCGCGAAACGGAGGTTCGTCGTCGCGCTTGAACCGAGGGTCGTCGATGGCGCGTTCGGCTAGCCATTTTGGGTGACGACCGTGACGGATTTCGTCGCCGTCGAATCCGGCGGCGGGAGCGATGTCGGTGCCGAAAAGGGTGCGGGCGATCTCGGGACCACGGTGGTTGAGGTGGCCTCCGGGACGCGCCGGGAGAAGTGGTTCGTCGGCGTCGCGTTTGACGGTTTTCCCGGGATGAGGAGCAAAACCGGACAGGTCGTAGAGGCGGTTCCAACGGCGGCCGTAGTTCAGCTCGAGCAGATGAGGTAACGCGCCGTCGTCGAGGCGGGCGATGGTGACGCCGTAGGTGGGACGTCCGCCGGAATCGGTCGGACCGTCGATGGGCTCGGATTCACCGGGCACGGACCAGCGCACGAACTCGGGTGAGTCTGTTGACGACGGGAATTGAAGGAGAAGGTCGTTGGAGAACGCCTCGTAGCCGGAGAAGTAACGTTCATACCAGTTGCCGAACCACAGGTCGGGAAGGCCGTCGGCATTGACGTCGTGCACGGCGATCGCGGTGGTCGTCGCGGCCGGAGCGGCATCGATGGTGCGAGGGAGGGAGAAGGTGCCGTCACCACGACCGAGGAACAGGGAACTGCGCGTAGGCTCGTGGGAGGGCAGTTCAAACGTGGGCTGCAGGTAATCGAGATAGCGCGCGAGGATGGCGTCGGGCAAACCGTCGTTGTCGAGGTCGGCGAAGGTCAGAACATCACCGGCATTGAGTTCGGGGAAAGCGGCGTGGTGGTTTTCTACGAAACCGCGCGTGCCATCGGAGTGAGCGGTGTTGAGGAAGACTCGGGCGTAGTGATGGGAGCGTCCATTGGGGCGGACAATCAAGTCGGCGTGGCCGTCGGCGTTGAGGTCGACGGATTGGACGCGCGATACATCGAGATCGGGCAGGCCGGCTTCGGCGGTGATGTCTTTGAAACCACCGGCGAATGCGAGGGAGGTGGCGCTTAGAAGTAGGACGCTTAGGGGTAGGGTGGTTTTCACAGAAATGGGGGAGGCTGAAAATCGTTCTCTTACTCGTTCTTCGTTCTCGTTCTCGA
>JABIRI010000311.1 GCA_018667915.1 Opitutaceae bacterium
CACAATCACTCATTTCTGCATGGCCAATCCGACCACTTCCCCCGCAGATAACACCTGCGCCCCGCACCCCACCATGGAGCTTTACCAATTACGCACGTTTGTCGCAGTCGCCCGAGAGGGACGTCTCACCCGCGCCGCCGAAAGTCTGTTCACGAGTCAGCCCGCGGTGAGCGCCCAAATTAAAGCGTTGGAGGAGGAGTTCGGTTTGAAGCTTTTTGAGCGCAGCTCTTCCGGTATGACCCCGACGCCCGCGGGCGAGGCACTTTGGGAACAGGCCGAACAACTCCTCAACGCCTCCCGAGACCTGTGCGCCAAGGCCGCGGCGCTCAAAGGCGCAGTGAGTGGTCTCCTTCGACTCGGCTTCAATACCGGGGACCATAACCAAAGTTCTGAGCTGATCTCCGCCCTCGCCGAAAAACATCCGCGGCTGTGTTTCGACGTTACCCACGGAAATAGCGGCGCCCTGCTCCAAGCCGTGCAGGGTCGCGACCTCGATGCCTGTTTTTATGAGGGCACCTGCGAAGACGCAGGAATCGAAACCGTGCTGCTAACGCACTACAATTTGATCGTAGTCATTCCCACGGAATGGACGAGTGAACTGGAGCGTCCCGACTGGTCCCGGTTGGCCGAGAAGCCCTGGGTATTTAATTCACCGCTGTGTTCTTACGCACGCTATGTGGATAACATCACGCGCGAACACAACATAGCGCCGCAAGCCCGCTTCCACATCGATGAAGACCGCACCGGCCTCAACCTCGTGGCGAGTGGACAAGCCCTCACCTTGACCACGACCGAAGCCCTGGCCGCGAGCGACATGCACGACTGCGCGAAGCTCACCGTCTGGCCACATTTCAGCCACAAAATGCCGTTCTCGCTGTGCTACTTGGAATCCCGTCGCGACGATCCCGCCATCGCCGCCATCCGCGAGGTCGCGCAGTCAAACTGGACCGCCACCTAACTCCTGGGTTCGACTGTTTCGGCGCCTTGTCACGGAGCTATGTAGAGGGCTGTCCTTTGCTTGAAATTCTTACGCCCACGTCACCTCAGGCGCACCGCTCGCTAGCTCAATGCGCGCTCGCAGGGCACCGGCAGCGATCGTCCATCCATCGGCATCAGGTGTCACCGCGACTTTTAGATCGGCGGCGTCGGTCGGCATGGCACAGAGCACGGTCACGAGCTGGTGAGATTGCGCTTTCGCCAGGCTGACTTCGGCGAACGGGTAGATGCCTCCATCCGCGGGCAGGTCGAGCTGGCTCAGGTCGACCGTTAGCTCAGCGCGAGAAAAGGCATGACCCGTGAGAGCGGCGTGAGGGCGGACAAACCGAAAGGTCCCGTCAGCGGAAGAAAGCCCGGCGCTACCATCCCGGTTTTCCGGATGGAATCGGGCCGCCAGCGACACGGCGGAACTCGCGTCGATCTCGTCGAAGACAACCACCACGTCGGGCTTCTGAAACAGGACCGTGCGGCGGACCCGTTGGATGGTGTCGTTCACCATGGCGTAGGCGGGAGTCGCGTCGCTCGTCCACCAGACGCGGTCACCGCCCGAGCGTTCGTCCGGCGCGTAGCGGGTGATGCGGGCCTCGGCCTGACTAGGATTGGTGCCTTCCCGCCCATTGTGGTATTGGTGACCCACTCCATCGATCAGAACGGAATTGTGCGCCTCCGGGAGCCGGAGCAGCCACTTGGGTTGGCGCCAGTCGTAAGCGGATTTCTGAGGATCCGTCAGCAAACGCTCACCATAGACTTTGTAGAAAATGTGGTTTCGGTCGGCGTGCTCGTGGTTGCCCGGTCCGCCACTGCGAAAAGCCAGCACAGCATCATCCGCCGCCCAACCGGTGCGGCAGGAGATCCAGTCACTGTCCAGCCGAACGTTGAGATACGACGAGGGGGGCTGGCCCACGGCGCGGTCGGGATCCACCCACAGCACGTCCAAATAGGATTTGTTATATGACCCACGCTCCACGGCGAACTGCGCCGCGTTCGCAGCCGGCGTGCCCTCGAGCTGGCGGGCGAGCCAAGCCGGAACACAATAGGACCCGCTGTTCCAAGCGTCGCCAAAATTGACGATGTCCGGGGTGCCGTCGGCCTTACGACCAGCCTGCATCGACAGGTAGAATTTCACCATGCCCTCGAGGTCGATCTCGTCGGCCCAACGGATCGAACCGTCGCCGCGTTGGTGCGCCTCGAGGAAACCGAAAATGTGAAGCATCGTGCCCGTCGCATAGCCAAAACCTTCGTGATAACTGCCGTCGGGATTGAACAGGCCGAGGATCGCGCGCGTATTGTGAACCGCCTGATCGAGCCATGCGTTTGCCCGGTCGTCGTGGCCCCGAATCGCCAACGCCCCAATACCGAGCGAAGCCGCCGGGACCGCACGCAAATTGGTGGTAGCGAGGATCACCGGCCAGTTGGTGAAATCGATATCGAAGAGCTGCGAGTGGTGGTCGTCCATACGCCAGCCCGTCACCGTGCTCGGATCCTCCATGCCGTCGAGAATCCGCGAGCAGGGGGCACACCCTTTCTCTGCGATGTCCGCCAGCAATTGGGCCTCGCGATCGGCACCGAGCGCATCGCCCAGCACCTCCCGGAGAAAGACGACGGTATCGATGGTCACCGACGCGACGAGCAGTCCGGTGGTCTCGTCGCCGTCGACCATGTAGTCCCATTTCGGCATGGCCAAAATTTGATCGATGCCCTCAAGCAGCACGGCTTCGCGTTGCGGGTCAGGATCGACGAGGTGGACCATGCCCTGCTCGCGGAGCGCCTTAAGTGCCGCCCTGAAGTCGGTATAAAGGATGCCTGTCTCCGTAGCCCGAGCGAGGGCCTTCCGGGTCGCGGTGACTCCCCCTACGGCCCAGCCGTCCACGACGGGCGAAAGGATGGAGCTCGCGGCGCCAGCGCGGATGCGTGGGATCTCCGACGGGCTGAAGAACAGTCGAGTTCCACCAACCCGCTGCGGTTCTGCCAGCGCATGGACGGAACGAGGCAGCAGCGTTAGCGCAGCGGCACTGCCGGTTAGGCGGAGCAATTCACGTCGAGAAAGCACAGGACCGACGACTTGTCCGGCCATGCGGGCGGGTTGAGATGAGGGTGATTTCAAATTATCCGATTCGGTTCAGTGGGGTAATGGGAGGCTGGGGTCGCCGGGATGACTTAGGATTTCTAGAGATGGGGCGGCTCGCACGCAAAATAATCAGTCCCGCTGAACGCGGGTATTCCCACCTTGTCAGGATCAGGACCTGAGGATTAACGGATGCCCTTACTCGGACGTCGTCTTTTCCGTTGGCTCAACCCAAGGAGCTAGTCCACAACAGCGGCATGCCCCTCCCCCGCTTTGCTTTCGTTTCGATGCTGACGCTTCTGCTCGCATCATTCACCGCCGCCGCTGCGCCCAATATCGTTTTCATCCTCGCCGACGATCTCGGCTACGGCGATGTGAAGGCGCTAAACGCGGCATCAAAGATTCCTACGCCCAACATCGATCGGCTCGCCGCCGAAGGTATGACCTTCACCGATGCCCACTCGCCGTCCGCTGTCTGCACCCCCACCCGCTACGCAACCCTCACCGGTCGCTACAGCTGGCGCAGCAAACTCAAGCGCGGCGTGCTCAATGGCTATGGTGAACCGCTCATCGAAACGGACCGCCCTACCGTCGCCTCTCACCTGCGTGATCACGGCTACATGACCGGCGTCGTAGGCAAATGGCACCTCGGCCTCGGCTTCCAAAAAGACGGCGACGAATGGGCGTGGCACAAACCCGTGACCTACTCGCCGGTCGACGTCGGTTTCGAACACTCTCTCGTCATTCCCGCCTCCCTCGATTTCCCACCTTACGTCTACATCGATGGGCACAAAATTACGGGGCTACCCAACCGAACCCAACCGGGCATCAAATTCCCTAAGTTTCTCCGCAAGGGCGAGCTCGGGTCGGACTTCTCGATTGAGGACTGCCTCGATGATCTCGCAAATGAAGCTACTTCCTTCATCGCCAAATATGCGGACGGTGATTCGCCTTTCATGCTCTATTTTCCGCTCACCGCTCCGCATAAACCGGTGATGCCGCACAGCCGCTTTGAAGGCGTCACCGATCTCGGCCCCTACGGTGATTTTGTGGTGCAAGTCGACTGGACCGTCGGTCAGGTGCTCGACGCCATCGACGACGCGGGTATCGCGGACAATACCGTCGTGATTCTCACCAGCGACAACGGCTCGTTCATGTATCGCCTGACCGATGCCAACGAGCCCGACCATGTCGCCGACGAAACCGTGCAAGCGTTCTACGAAGGCAATCACACCGCCAACGGTCCGTGGCGCGGCACCAAGGCCGACATATGGGAGGCAGGACACCGCGTGCCCTTCTTCGCCCGCTGGCCCGGCAAAATCGCTGCGGGCTCAACGTCCGACGAACCCATCTGCCACGTCGATTTCTTCGCGACCGCGGCGAGGTTGGCTGGCACCGAACTCCCCGCGCCCACCACCGCCGCGCCCGACAGTTTTGACCTAACGCCGTTGTTCTTCGGCACGCCGGAAAAATTCAAACGCGCTCCGGTGATCCATCATTCCGGCGGCGCGATGTTCGCGATCCGCGAGGGTGATTGGAAACTCATCCTCGGAAACGGATCCGGCGGCCGCCAACTCCCGAAAGGCAAACGTTTCGAGCCTCCGTGGCAGCTGTTCAACCTCGCCGATGATCCCGGCGAAACCAACGACCTGTTCACAGCCAATCCGAAGAAGGCCCACGAACTCGAAGGCAAACTCCTCCTTATGCTCGCCGACGACCGCAGCCGGTAAAGGAGCCAGCAGGACGCTGATTTAGCCCACGGAGCACACAGAAGACACGGAAAATTCAAAACGCCGACGGTTTCGTCCAGCATGCTCACTCATGGAGGAACAACATGCTGACGGTTTCGTGTATTTCGTGTGTTCCGTGGGCAAAAAATTCCACCTGCCTCACAGCACAGGTTTTAGCGCACCAGTTTTAGTGGAGTAGTCGTGTTCGGTTCCAGGGGCTGGTCGCCGGCAGGTTCATACGCGTGCGCGTGGCCTCCATGAGAGACGGCGAAGCCTAGGAGTTTCGGGGTCACGCTGTTGTAGGCGTCGGGAGTGATCGTCCAGCCGCCGTCTGCGGTGCGATCTATGCGGCCTTCGAACGCTCCATCGAAGCGGAATTCGATCGTGCCACCCATCGACGCAATTTTTACGACGTCTTGATTCATCACGATGATGCGTCGCACGGCTCCATCGACGCGACGCACCCACCAGCCGGAATCATCCGCAATCTTTTCATTATGGTCCGACCAGTCCGCGAGGAGCCACGTCAACTCATCCACCTGCCCCGGCTTCGTTTCGATTTCCACCACGAATTTGCCCGCGCTGTCCTCGAGCACGCGCACCTCTGCTTGGCGTGCTTGTTTATCAATTGAGGGCGTCATCACGGTGACACTCTTGAAGGGAAACTTCACCCTGCCGGATCTTAGGAAGGCGGGCGCGGGTTGGTTGCGCACGGCGGGTATCGGCGTGTTGTTACCAAAGGTGCCCACCCAACCGCGGCCGCTAAGTTTCCAATCCACGAACTTGGGATACTGCCGCAGAAACGTTGTGTCCTGAGTATTGGTATCGCCAATCACCACCTCGGATTTCAGCCCCGCTCCAAAAATGGATACGAGATCGAGGGTCGCTCCGTTGGGTGCAGTCGCTCGAGCCCGAGTCGCATCGACTTCGACCTCATTGCCGATCATGAACTGTAGATTACTCTCCACCTGGTGTTCGCCCTCGCCATAGAGCGCATCGAGCACAATCCAATAGTTGTCCTTCACG
>JABIRI010000312.1 GCA_018667915.1 Opitutaceae bacterium
CGGATGCACGTGGGGCATCCACAGCTCAATCGCCCCGGCACGGTCCATTTCCTCGCGACAAATCTCGGAAATCTTGCGCATTACCCGCAATCCCGCCGGTAGATACGTGTAAAGGCCGCCGCTCAATTTACGCACCAAACCGACCCGTATGAGCAGTTGATGCGACGTGATTTCGGCGTCAGCCGGGCTTTCCTTGAGGGTGGGAATGAAAAACTGGGACCAATACTTCATGCGAAACGAACACGAGAACAGTGGCATCCGCAGGCAGCAACCGAATTTGCCGACGTTCAAGGTATCGCGTATATTGCATTGAAATGCACCTCCTCCAGAGCATCTTCGACCTTTATGACCAAACCAAAGGCAAAGGAGCCATCCTTCGAGGAGGCTCTGGAAAAGCTCGAATCTATCGTCAGCAAGATGGAAGACGGTGACGTGCCCTTGGCCGAATTACTTACCCAGTTTGAAGAAGGTTCCAAGCTTCTCAAACAATGCGAATCCCGTCTCAAAGAGGCTGAGATTCGAATCGAACAACTTAAAGTGAACAAATCTGGTGAGGAGAGCTTTGAGGCCTTCCAAACCACGGAATCAGACGACTGATTCCCCCCGCTGCTACGACATGAGTCAACCTGCCGATCAACCGGCTCCGATTAATCAGGAGCCCCTTCTGCCCTCCATCCAAGGGCCCGCTGACGTTAAAAATCTTCCCCCGGAAGCTTTAGCCCAACTTGCTCAAGAAATTCGCGATGAGATCGTTGGTGTCACAGCTGAAAAAGGCGGGCATGTTGGCCCTAACCTAGGCGTCGTTGAATTGTGCATTGGCCTCCACCGCGTCTTCGAAACTCCTCGGGATCAATTCGTATTCGACGTCGCACATCAAGGCTACGTGCACAAATTGCTCACCGGCCGCGGCGGAGATTTCTTCGCAAATTTGCGCCATTCAGAAGGCGCGAGTGGTTTTCTTTATCGCGCAGAAAGTGAGCACGATGCTTTTGGAGCAGGCCACGCCGGAACCGCATTGAGCGCTGCCTTGGGTATGGCGACCGCCCGTGATCTGCGCGGGACGGACGAGCACGTTGTCGCCGTTTGCGGAGATGCGGCGTTCACCTGCGGGGTCACCTTGGAGGCGCTCAACAATGTCGTCGCATCCACCAAACGTTTGATCGTCATCCTCAACGATAACGAGTGGTCGATCGCCAAGAACGTGGGAGCAATCGCGCACTACCTCAATCGCCTCTCCACCAATCCGACTTACAACAAGATCCATCACGATCTGGAGAAGTTTTTCACCAGTCTACCCAAGGGCCAAGAGATGAACCGGCTCTACATGAAGTGGAAACGAGAGACGAAAGACTTCTTCATGGAGTCATCGCTGTTCGAAAAATTTGGGCTGCGCTACGTCGGTCCGGTTGATGGCCATGACCAGGAAGAATTGATCAAGAATCTCGAGTTCGCCAAAGACTGCGATCAACCGATCCTGCTTCATGTCATCACCAAAAAAGGCAAAGGCCTCGATGCAGCGATCAACTCCCCAGAGAAATTTCACGGAGCAAGTCCCTACGACCCAACCACCGGCGAAAGCACGCGGCCGGCCGGAAAGGCTCCAAACTATCAAGACGTTTTCGGACACGCATTGACGCGATTCGCTAAAGCCGATCGCAAGATAGTCGGCATCACCGGCGCGATGCCATCCGGCACGGGTCTCACCCATTTGGCAAAGGGAGTTCCCGAGCAATTTTTCGATGTCGGAATTGCCGAAGAACATGCCGTTCTTTTCGCTGCAGGTCTCGCCACCAAAGGGCTTAAACCCGTGTGTGCGATCTACTCCACCTTCCTGCAACGCGGTTACGATCAAATCATCCATGATGTAGCGCTGCAGAATTTGCCGGTAACGTTCTGTATGGATCGTGCGGGGCTATCGGCCAACGACGGACCGACTCACCACGGCCTGTTTGACATCGCCTACCTCCGCTGCGTGCCGAACGTCACCATCATGCAACCCAAGGATGAGGACGAACTCGTCGACATGTTGCACACCGGATTGGAATTAGGTTCTCCAGCTTTCATTCGTTACCCTCGTGGCGCCGGTGAAGGTGTAGCCATAAAAGAGAGCCCGGTAGCACTGCCGATTGGCAAAGCCGAAACCGTTCGAGAAGGAAACAACATCATCATCTGGGCCCTGGGCCCGATGGTCCCATTGGCCCAAAAACTGGCGGCCGAAATAGAAGCGGACCAAGGTATCA
>JABIRI010000113.1 GCA_018667915.1 Opitutaceae bacterium
CCGTGGGCACGATGGGCGTTGATCATGCGAATCGCCATGACCTGTTTGCGGCTGTCGACGATCCCGGCACCTGCCGCCGCAGCATTCGAAGAGGTCATGCCTCCGCCGTCGCTGCCGAGGGTGAATCCCTGGAAGAAGGCGCGCCAGGTGGCGTCGACCGAGTCGGGGTTTTCCTGCCATTGCTCGTAGAGGGTCTCGAGGACCGCGGCATTGGCTTCAGAGGAAAGAGAGGGAGGGTTCATATCAGCGCTAAGTCGCCCCACAGGCCGAGTTCTAGGCGGTGTAAACGGGTGGAGATCGGCAGAAAGAGTGTTCGTAATTTGATTTGAGGCTCAACCGATAGGAACTGCGGGTTGAACTCAAGTGTGATCCCGACTGAAAAGGGACTATAAGACCAAAGATTGAGTTCGTCTAACCTGACGTTGGAGTGACATTAAGATCCCTATTCAAATTATGGAGACCGATAT
This sequence comes from Opitutaceae bacterium, assembly GCA_018667915.1. GTDB lineage: Bacteria > Verrucomicrobiota > Verrucomicrobiia > Opitutales > Opitutaceae > Actomonas. The sequence goes on from JABIRI010000113.1 coordinate 468, forward strand.
CAAAACCGCCTTGGATCAATTGCTGGCCGCGATCGCGAGTGGCGATGGTCCTGTGATTGCTGCCGAAATGGGTAAACTCGACACGTTTTTGGCCGAAGGCCGGGGGCAATTACACCCGCAGTTGGTGCATTTTCTGGAGAACCGAAGTTACGCCAAAGCCCATATGTTTCTCGGCGGCGAGTCGGATATCCCAGTCGGCATCTGTGGAGGCAAACATGGCCGCTAAACCCAACAAAATATCGACTGATGGAGGTGGCGATCTGGGACAAAACCCGTTCGCCACTTTAGGTGGACTGGGCGATCTTCCTGCTGGCCCGAGTGAGTCGGCCTCGCCGCCGCCGCCGGCCTCTAAGCGCGGACAATCCAACCGCAACCGCGGTCGGGTCGAGATTCGCCGCCTGACGGGTGGTCGCGGCGGCAAAACCGTCACCGCGGTTGCGGGGTTCAAAGGCATCGGCGGGCCGGAGCTCAGTCAACTCGCCAAGCGCATGCAAAAGTCATGCGGGACGGGCGGCACCGTCAAAGGCGGCCAAATCGAAATCCAAGGCGATAAACGCGATCAAGTGGCCGCGCTCTTGCACGATGCCGGGTTCCAACCAGTGATGGCCGGCGGTTGAGCCGCCCGTCTATGTGTATCAGGATTTGTCGAGCGGGCGTCCTTTGTCGCCAGGTAGTGGTGGGATGAAGCGTTGATTCTTGGCCGGAATTTCGGCCGCGATGATCCGCGCTTCGATTCGTGAACGCAGTTTGGAGCTGACCTCGGCAAAGCTGGAGACATTTGCCAGATTCTTCATCTCCGCGGGATCGCTTTGATGATCGTAGAGCTCGCTCTCACCGTCATCCCACAGCATGTAGCGGTAGCGCGCCGTGCGGAGTGAGTAGCCGAATTCGTGACGCATGAGCGCGTCCGGGCGGAAAGGTTTTTCGGGATTCTTCAGCACGGGGCGCATGCTCCGGCCGAGCACGAATTCCGGCGGCTCGGGCACGCCGGCGAGGTCAGAGAGCGTTTGGTAAAAATCGATCATCTCGACGATGGACGTCGAACGTTTTCCGGCCGGAGTGACTCCAGGAGCGCGGATGATGAGCGGCACCCTCGCGGAGTGTTCGAAGAGCGTGCGCTTCTGATAATAACCGTGCTCGCCCATGTGGTAACCGTGATCGGACGTGAAGACCACGATGGTATTCTCGGCCAATCCTGTTTCCTTCAACGCGTCCAACACGCGACCCACTTGGGCGTCCATAAAGGTAATCGTAGCGTAGTAAGCTTGGATGGCCTCTTGCGCGACTTCGTGGGGTAGGTCGATCTGGTTCTTTACCCTCGTCAGGGAGTTACGCGCGTGGGGCGGTAACGTATCCAGATAACCCGCGGGAACCTCAGGAACGACGATGCTGTCGCGATCGTAGAAATCCCAATATTTGGCCGGAGCAACGTAAGGGGTATGCGGTTTGTAGAGTCCGACCCCGAGGAAGAACGGCTGCTTCGATTTGGCATACTGTTGGAGCAGTTTGATCGATTCGGTCGCTACCCTGCCATCGGTGTGGTCCTCATCTTCTCCCGGGCCGGCCAACCAACTCATGGTGCCGCCGTATTTACCCTCCTGCAGCGTGATGATGTCAGGTTCGATATCCTTATCGATGCCGCGCGGGTTGATTCGCGTGTCCCACGATGCCAGGTCGTCGTGACCATCGGTGCCGATGTCACTCGGGTTGTCATAGTGGTAGAGCTTTCCCACGCGCGCCGCGGTATAGCCATGCGCCATGAAGTGCTGCGGAATCGTGACGACGTCGGGGAGATATTCGCGAAACCGTTGTTGGTGGTGGGTTACCCCAGTTTGGATCGGGTAGAGCCCGGTCATGAAACTCGCGCGAGACTGCCCGCACTGCGGGAAGTTGGCGTAGGCGTTCATAAATGTGACGCCTTCGTCCGCCAATTTATCGAGCTGTGGGGTCTGCACAATCGGGTGATCGTAGGCACCGAGGTTACAGTTCAGATCATCGGTGATGATAAAGAGGACGTTTTGACGTCCGGCGGCTCCGGAGAAGAGCGGGCAGGCCGATACGAGACAGAGAGCAAAGAGTGTTCGCAGCATAGGGGTAGCGATGAACCAAAGCCATGGACCGCGTCGGTGCGAACGAAAATTCGCGGAAGCGTTACGCTACCAGATCACCTCGATAGGATAGGCGGAGAAATGGGAATCTTGGGTAACGATGGGGAGATTCTCGACCAGCGCGGTCGCGATGATGATTCGATCAATGGGATCGCGATGATGGAACGGCAGTCGACTCACCGCGAAAAGATGAGACCGCGCGATGGGCAGTTGTTCGAAGGCATTTCGATCAAGCGCAGCGGTGAGGCGCGATTCAAAAGGTTCGGCGAGTTTGAGTTTTCCCCACGATTGCTTGATGGACATTTCCCACACGCTGGCATCGCTCAGGAATCTTGTATTGGATGACGATTCGATTGCTTCGCGGGCGGTTGCGCTAAGGCGCGAGTCGCCCTGCAAGAACCACAGCAACGCGTGGGTATCGACGAGGATTCTCACAGCAAATTACTGGTAAGCGTCGAAGTCGTCGGCGATATGCTCAACGAGGATCTTTTCACTCCCGAAACGGGCCCGTGGTGTGACCGGTCCGGAGGCCGCGCGCAACTCGGCGATCGGCTTACCGCGGCGCGTGATCTCGATCACTTCACCGTTCTCTGCTCGGTCGAGAAGGGAGGAGAGTTTGTTTTTTGCCTCAAAAGTGCCGATTCGCATAAATGCATACCTAGCTAAGTAAGCTAGCTAGATAAAGCGTGGAAAAGAGTAGTATCTGGTTGAGGGGGATCGAGGGTGATTGGGCGCGTGGCAGTGTTGTGCTCGCAGACCTGGGCCCGCTGGAACACCGCAATGTTCGTAATACGAACATTGGGATGGGGGACGGTTACGCTGCGAGGCCGGCGGCCAGGGCCAGGGCGGGACGGGCGCGATTCATGATGTAGAGGTGATAGCCGGGGGCTCCGCCTTCTACGAGGTCGCGGATTTGGTCCAACGCCCAATCGACGCCGATGATCTCGACGACGTCCGCACTTTGAGCTGCGACTTCAAGGCGACGTTGTAGTCGGACGGGCAGGGAGGCTCCGCTGAGGGCTGCAATGCGCTTAATTTGTTTGAGCGCGAGCACGGGCATGATGCCGGGAACGATTGGCACGTTGATCCCGGCGGCGCGGCATTTGTCTACGAACCGGAAGTAGATCGCGTTGTCGAAGAAGAGTTGGGTGGTGACGAAATCCGCTCCGCAGTCGACCTTGCGCTTGAGGTTGTCGAGGTCGGCTTCGAGTGAAACGGCTTCTTGGTGTTTCTCTGGATATCCCGCGACGCCTAAGCAAAAATCGGAGTGCTGCTCTTTGAGTAGGGTCACGAGTTCGTTGGCGTGACTGAGGCCGTCGGCAGCGACTTGAAATTCGGTCTCACCTTTGGGCGGATCGCCGCGCAGGGTCATGATGTTGCGGAAACCGTCGGCGTGCAACTGGTCGGCGTGCGCCCGGAGTTCACCCCGCGAATGTCCGACGCAAGTGAGGTGAGGCATAACCGTGAACCCGAGTTCGTTTTTCAACAGACCGGAAACCTTCGCGGTCGTTTCCCTCGTGCTGCCTCCCGCGCCGTAGGTGACCGAAACAAAATCCCAGTCGATTGCCTTCAAAGCGACCGCGGTTTCTCGCAACGCAACCACGCCGTCTTCGTTCTTAGGCGGGAAAAATTCGAGCGAACGTAATGGACGCTTCGCGTCGAACAGGGAGGAAATTGGCCGATCTGGAGTCATTTAACATCAACATATCATGATATGTTGATGTTTAGACAAGAACTGATTCAATAAAATGATTATTCAACCAATACTGGAGGTGCAGGGGGTGGAGCGTTCTCCAACAGTCCTGCCCGGTCGGCGGGAAGGCCGGTGAAGATGTATTCGGCGATCTGCAAGGCCAGATTGCTTTGGGCCTCGGCTAGTGGCGTCCGGGCGGAAGGACCGTTGACAGAAACGTAGACGGGGCCAGCGGGAATAGTCTCCGTCATGTCTTCAAGAGCGTCCTCGGCATCAGAGGGTCCGAGTTTGGGTGCAGCAGTCAGGTCGGCGACAGCGTCCACGGGATTGGCAGATTCCTCTTTGATGATGGTCTGCTCGGGTTTGCGTCCGATGGCCACGGTAATGGTTTCATCGTCGAAGGTGGTGAGATTGAACGTGCTTTGGTGTGCGGTTGCGGCCACGACGTCCTCGGACTCCGGTGAGGCGGTTTCGGTAAAACGCAGAGTGCTGAGCTGACTGAGCAGGGAAGAAACGGCCGCGGATCTTACGCGTTTGTCGGGGGCGAGCGAGGGGACTTGCCAATCGGAGTCGGCGTCGTCGCGGGTCACCGTAATTTGCTCGCCCGCGGCGAAGTCGATTTCGAGTTGTTTGATGTCGCTGGCTTCAAAAGTGGTGAGTTTGGCGTCGGCCCAATTTTTAGCCGTGGTGTCGAGGTAGGTCGTAGCAGCGGTGAGGTACACGGGCGCATCATCAGCTTCGTCAAGTTTCAGGTAGCGTCCGCCGCGTTGGGCGTTTTTGCCGAAGGTGAGGGTGGACGAGGAGTCGCCGGAAGCGAACGTGACCACGGATTCGCCGAGTTCGAGCCGAGCGGCTCGTTCCGGGTTGCGGGTGACGACGCGCACGATGTTGGCATCCGCTAGTTCCTGCACGAGACGGCGCAGTTTTGATTCATCGGCGGGAAGATCGTGGTAGGATTTTATGCGCCAGTTTTGGGCGTCGTCGCGTTGCAGTTCCACGGATTCGCCATCTCGCGTGAGGGTGAGGCTATCGGTTTCATTCGCGGCGATATCGGCGAGTAGGGAATGGCCGACGCGAGGATCGGAATCAGTCGCGACGACGGGACGGTTGAGCCAAGCGACTATCCCCGAAAGGATGGCGAGAATAAGAACCGAGAGGCTGAGGGTCTTGAGATTCATGCTATCGAAACGATGAGAGGTTAACGGCGACGCGCGCGATGGAACCAGAGTCCGAACACTCCGACAAATGCAGGTGCGGCGAAGAGGTTGAGGAGAAGGAGATGGGTTTCGAGGGCATCGATGTCCTCGCGAAGCGCGCGCCGAATGTCCCGGCGTTCGCGACGCATCTCGGCTTCTTGGGCCTGATATTGCGTGATCGCCTCGGCGATTTCGGGGGAGGCGACCAGCAGGCCATTGTCGCCGACCTGAGTTTGTAGATTGGAGAGCTCGGATTGAACAGAGGAGAGGCGGGTTTCCAATGCGGTCAATTGCTCCTGATAGCGCTGTTGGGCGATTGCTTCCATGTCGCGAACGATGGTGAACGGATGCACGGAGCTGCCTTTACTGCGAACGGAAATCAGGTCGGACGAACCGGCGAGAAATTCGACGACGTTGGTGGCGAAGGCGAGATTATCGTTGAGCGGGTTGGCCGCTTGCATGCCCCCAAAATTGATTCTTCGGATGGAGTAGCTGTCCAAAATGAAGTCCGTGTCCGCGACGACGATGAGCGTGCCATAGCCCTCTTTTTGAGCGCCCTCGGAGAGCGGGGCCGTTTCATTTTCTTCGGTGGCGCTTCCCGATGCCGGTCGTCCTTCCGGGAAGGCGGATTGGAAGAGGCCGGTGATCATAGCCGCGACGGTTTGAACGCCGGACGGATCGATTTGCCCGGCGAGCTGTTCCGGTCGGGTATATTGCAACAGCATCGGCGGAATGTTGCCGGCTTGGTCGGAAGTCTTAATGAGCGGCGTAAACGTCAGGTTACTGCCGCTGGCGAGGGCTAGCTGGCCCGATTCGACGAGCACCATGGAGTTGAGCTGGGCCGTAGGCATGATCTCGGCGTTGAAGCTTTCGGCGGGAAGCGAGAGCCAGTGAGGGAAACGGGACACTCCGCCCATGCCGGTGTTGACTTGAGCACCGTAGAGCAGATCGCCGGTGACCGCGTTGGTTGAGTAGACGATATCGTAGGCGGACAGTAGGGTTGGCAGATCCGACGAGACATTAGGTTGCGTGGCGCCCATCATCTGCTGCTGCGGGTTACTTTGGCGTTTGAAGAATTCCGACGAGGGATCGACCGCCAACATGACAGGGTTTCCGGCGAGCAGGTATTGATCGATCTCGTATTCAAGCTCCGGAGACATCCCCTGGGGATGAACGACGACCAATACGTCGAGGTTGTCGGGCAGCTCGGTTGCAGTGGCATCGATGGTCTCGATCTCGAAAGTGCGTTCCCATTCGCCGATGATGAACTGATCGGGTGGGGGTTGTTGGCCCATCTGAGCCATCATGGGGTTGAATGGAGGCGCCAGTAGCGGGAGGCTGGAGATCAGGCCCATCCGCCGCTTCTCAAGCACCTGCACGGTGTAAATGAGCTGGGAAAGATCGTATTCTAGAAACTGCTCCCGCGAGGGCGTGAAGGTTGCGATCGTTTCCTGCATATCGGCCTGGGTGGCCGAGAGGCCGAAGTAGATCTGCTCGCCCGTGGTGGGAATCAACTGCGGCTGTAAGCCGGCGCGGGTGGCGGCTTCTTCTTCCGGCGTATCGGGCTCAGGCGAAATCACATTGAGCACCAGACGGCCCCGAGAAGCACGGGCGTATTGGCGGAGCATCTCTTCGACGCGGGTGCCGTAGTTTTTAAAACTGATCGGCAGACCGGAAGCGCCCGACGAGAAATAGAAATCGAGGGTAATCGGCTCTTCAATTTTGCCCAACAAGGAGTGCGTGCCGGGGGAGAGGGTGTAGATCTTTTCGGCGGTGCTATCCACGCGCCAAGGGATTTGGCTGGCGAGGTAGTTGATCAGGACGAGCCCGATGAAGAGGAGGACG
>JABIRI010000234.1 GCA_018667915.1 Opitutaceae bacterium
AGTTCGGTGGTGATGTAGCCCTTTTGCGGAACGTTTTCTCCATTCACGTTGAGGGTGTTCCCCGTCGGCAGGTATTGGCCCTGACCGCGAAAGCTGACCCAATGATCGAAGCCGGGGCGGGGGTCGTCGTTGTGGCCTCCCATGTGCCATTTTCCGATGTAGGCGGTGGAGTAACCTGCTTTTTGGAGATACTGGGGGAAATACAATGTGCCTTCTGGAATCGCGCGTTGGTTGTCGATTACCCGATGGCGAAAGGTGTAAAGGCCGGTCAGGATGGAAGCCCGGCTCGGCGAGCAAAGCGACGTGCTGACGAAGGCATTTTTTAAGTGCACCCCTTCACTGGCCAAGGCGTCCATCTGCGGGGTGACCGCAAGGGGATGTCCCATGAAACTCATCGCATCAAACCGGTGATCATCCGACAGGATGAAGACGACGTTACGAGGACGGGCGTCCGATATTTTTTCAGGTTCTACCGTGGCGGGCACGGGCACTACGGCCGCTTTGGCCAAGACGGCGGTAAAGAGCAGGGGGACGAGGTTTGCTAGGATTCTCATATGAAAGTAGGGGGGGCGTGGTTCGAACCTGAAGTCCCGTTGATCACGAGTCCACCGGAGAATCCCGGCGATTTGATCTTAGGCATATTCGCGCCGCAGGTTGCTCGGCAGGAGGCCCAGTTCTTCGCGATATTTTGCGACGGTGCGTCGGGCAATTTTGAGACCTTTTTCCTGCAATTTCTTAACCAAATCCTGATCGCTGTAAGGGCGACTCTTGTCTTCGATCGCGACGATGTCGTTGATCATCTCCTTCACGCTGGTGTTCGAAACGGATTTGCCGCCATCGGCTTGATACCCGGGAGTAAAAAAGAACTTTAGATCAAATACGCCATGGGGTGTGCGCACATACTTGTTCGCGATGGCCCGACTGACGGTGGTTTCGTGCACCCCGACCGTGTCGGCGATTTGGGTCATGGTGAGGGGCTGAAGTTTGGCGACGCCTTCCTCGAAGAACGGTTCCTGCACCTTGATGATTTCGCGGACGATGCGCTCGATGGTCTGCTGCCGTTGTTCGATCGAGTTCATTAAGAATCGACCCGAACGCATGCGCTCGCGGATGTATTCACGCTCCTGTTGATTGAGGGAACCTTTCGCGATCATCTCCTTGTAGGTATTGGAAATACGAAGACGTGGAATGTAGTCGTTATTGAGGGTGATTTTCCATTCATCCTCATCGCGCTCGATCGTCACATCGGGCACGACCACACGGTTGCTGTCCTCGGCAAATTTCCGACCCGGAGCAGGGTCGAGTTTGCCGATTTCGGCGATGGCCACCTGCACCTCTTCCAGGGCGGCGGTGGTCTTGCGCGAAATGTCGGGGATGCGACGCCGCACCAATAGTTCGTAGTGTTGGCGCACAATTCGAGCGGCCAATGATTCCTCACGGCCTTGATTCGCCAACTGCAAGAGCAGGCACTCCTTCAAATCCTTCGCGCCGATTCCGGCGGGTTCAAAAGTCTGCAGGAGGGTGTGTGCGTTTTGCACCGACTCCAAGGGGAGGGCCATTTGCAGCGCGATGTCGGAGAGCGTTTGGGTGAGGAATCCCCGATCGTCGAGACTGCCGACCAAGAACCGCATCGCTTCGAGAGTGCTTTCATCGAGGTCTGACATCTCCGCCTGACTCATCAGGTGCTCCTGTAGTGAGGTCTCGCTCACCAGTGAGTCGAGAAAGTGCTGCCGTTTTTCATCATCCTCGCTGGTGCGTGGCGTGTTGCCGCCGGCGTTGGACATGTGGTCTTTCCAATCTTGATCCAGTTTAGAGAGAATCTCGAATTCTTTGGAGAAATCGAGTTCGTCATTCGCGGGTGACACGTCCTCGTTGCTGGTTGGTTCTTCAGAATTCTCGGATAACTCCCGATCCAAACTCACGCCTTCCATCGGGAGTTCCTCCAAGGTGGGATTACTTTGCAGCTCCTCTTGAATGACCGTGCGCAAATCCAGCGCGGCCACCTGTAGGATTTTCAGGGAATGCCGCAATTGCGGTGCCAATACCAGCGACTGCGTTTGTCGCTGACTTAGGCTTTGGGAGAAACCGGGGCCGGCCATAGTAACCCTTTCCGGGCCTCAGCTAGACGATCCCCGACGAGGGACTCTCTGGAATAGGAGATCGAGAGCCGGGAGGGGCGTAGCCCATAAATTCTCTGAGATAGACGCCCAATTTTTCGTTGGTGGGGCCATATCCGTCGGAGTAGAGATAGATTTCAAGTTCGTTGAGCACTTCGTAAGCGGATTGATAACGATGATCGCGATCGCGCTTCAATAGACGCTCAATGATGGCTGCGAGCTTGTCATCGATTTCGGCGCGAAGCTCACCGAATTTTGGAATCTCCATCGTCAAAATATTGCGTCGCGAGTCTAGGCGATCCGGGGCGCGAAAAATATTCCGCGAGAGCAAGAGTTCGGTCAGCACGATACCCAGAGCAAATAAGTCGGCGCGACCGTCGGTGACCGCATAACTGGCCTGTTCGGGGGAAAGGTATTCGTCTTTGCCGGCGATGACTTTGCCTTCCTCATTATACATCAGGTCCAGAGCCTTCGCGATGCCGAAGTCGGTCAGCTTCACATCACCTTCCCAAGCCAACATGATATTTTTCGGGCCGATATCGCGGTGCACGATGCCGAGGAGGCGGCCTTGGGTGTCACATTTTTGATGCGCATAGGCCAGGCCGCGGGCGACGCGGGAAATGATAAATACGGCCAGCTCGGCGGGGATGGGTTTATTCAACTCGCGGTGTTTTTCGAGGAACTGTTCGAGGCTCACGCCATCCACGTATTCCATGACCATGAAATACTGGTTGTCCGACTTACCCAGATGGTAGGTCTGCACGATGTTGGTGTGGATGAGGTCGGCCACCAATCGGGCCTCGCCGATGAAATTCTTTTGAAACTCGGCGATCGCGGAATACTCCTCCCGAATGAGTTTGATCGCTACGCTCTTGTTAAAGTTTCCGGCTCCCTTTTGCCGCGCCTCGTAAACGAGTCCCATCCCTCCGTCGGCGATTTTCCGCACCATCTCGTAGGGGACTTCGATATTTAAGTTTTTGACCGTGCTCACGAGGGCAGCAAAGCAGTTGCGGAGAGGGTGGCAAGAATTCTAGTCCGATCTAGCATGAAATCTGCTAAGGGCGAGTGGAGGGATTTGACAGCAGGATCTCATGGCGCACGTTTCGAGCATGATTACGTTAACAGCCCGAGCCGCTCGGCAGATCGAATCCATGCATGCCGACAACGAAGCCGGCAGCAAGATCCTGCGCGTATTGGTTGAGACCGGTGGATGCTCGGGATTTCAATACGGTATGTCGTTTGACGATCCGAAACCCGAGGATGAGCAATTGGAAAGCGAAGGGGTGGCGTTTGTCGTCGATCCTGCAAGCTATGCCTATTTGGACGGTTCGAATATCGATTTTGACGACGGCCTGCAGGGGAAGGGGTTTGAAATCCAAAATCCGAATGCCCAAAGCACCTGCGGATGCGGTAAGTCGTTCAGCTAACCCGCTGAATGGGCCGGGGCCTTTTGCCCGCCATGCAGGGCGACGATACCACCGGTGAGTCGTTGCACCGAATCCATTTCGAATCCGGCCGCGTCCATTTCCGCCGCAATCCCTTGGTGCGTGGGAAAGCTCTCGATTGATCCCCCCAGATAGTCGTAGGCGCCCTTGTCGCCGGTGACCAAGGCGGCTATGTGGGGAAGAATGTATCTCAAGTAAAAGTAGTAGAACGGACGCATCCACCCTTTGGGTTGAGAGAACTCCAACACCCACAAGTGTCCGCCTGGACGGATCACCCGATAGAGTTCGTTCAAACACTGGTGGCGATCCGCCATATTGCGCAGGCCAAACGAAATCGTGGCAGCGTCGAACGAGGCATCGTCACAAGGCAGATCCAGGCCGTCGCCCTGCACGAACGTGATGTCGGTGGACTGCGGCATGATGGGCTGCTTCTTGATGGCCTCATCCAGCATGGGTTGGCAGAAATCCATGCCCGTGATCTGAGTGCCGGGAGGGAGTCCGCGCGACAGGGCGAAGGCGACATCTCCGCTGCCGGTAGCCAGGTCCAACACGTCCCGCGGGGATTTGGTGGCAACCGATTTGATCAACCGTCGGCGCCACCATAAATCGATACCGCCACTCAAAAGCCGATTCGCGCGATCGTAACGACCGGCGATGCGGGCAAACATGGAATTAACGGCGATGGGATCGGGCATGGGCGCAGAGTAGGGAGGCGGGATTGCGGTGAATCAAGTCGAGGTATCTTCGGTCTCCGCGGATTTCGAGACGGTTTCGTCCTTCGGCTTGCGGAATCGCTCCACGACCCATTGCGAAATTGCTTTTTCTGGATCTGCCACCACCTCGGCGCTGATCTCAAATTTGCGTTCGGGTTCGTCTTTGGCCAAGAGCAGTAACCCATGGTGGAAGTTGTGGAAACGATCTTCGCAGAGGGCTCGAATCGTTTTATCCCGATCCAGACTCAGTTCGATCAGCGCGGTAATTGCATCTTCCTCGAACTGGAGTTCGAATCCGTGAGTCTCCCGGAAGCGGTCGGCAAAGGCCTGCACTTCGGCGCGTAATACGTCGCGTTGATCCGAAGCGTTCTCCTCCAACAGATTTCGTAACGTGCTTTCGGGGTCGCACACGGTCTCCGCATCGATTTTGAACGAACGAATGCCAGTGGACGGAAGTTCGAATTTAAAACTACGGAACGTCTGCTCAAGCACCGTCATCAGGCCCCGGGCACCGGTGTTTTCTTGTTGGGCGCGTCGGGCGACCTCCGATACCGCGCCCGGGGAGATGTCGAAGTCGATTTTGTAGCCGGCAAAGTCCGCGCGGTATTGCTGCAGGATACTGCCTTCACTGGTCAGGAGAATTTCCTCGAGATCGTTGGCGGTGAGGGACTGGCAGGCGACCCGCACGGGCAGGCGGCCGACGAACTCCGGCTCCATGCCGTAGTCGATGATATCTCGAGATTGCGCGTGGCGCAGGAAATCGCTGTCCGGCGTGTCGACGTCTTCAAGATTGGCGGCGAAGCCGATCGAAGTGCTCTGCACCCGTTTTTTAATCGTGGTGGCAAGTTTATCGAAGGCCCCCGAAACGATGAAAAGAATGTGACGGGTGTTGATGGTGCGCTTGCGCGACTTTCCGCCGCGTTGCATGTCCATCATGGCCTGCATTTGGGATGCGATGTCGGTCTGACTGGTGAGAGCGACGTCGGTCTCTTCCATCAATTTGAGCAAATTGATTTGCACGCCGCGTCCGGAAACATCGCGGCCACCGCTGCTGTTGTTTGATTGGGCAATCTTGTCGATTTCGTCGATGTAGATGATGCCGTATTGGGCCAGATCCACATCGCCGTCGGCAGCTTTCACCAGATCGCGCACCAGATCCTCCACGTCGCCGCCCATGTAACCCGTTTCGGAAAACTTGGTAGCATCCGCGCGGACGAACGGGACGCCGATCATTCGGGCGATGCAGCGCATCAAGTAAGTTTTCCCGACGCCGGTGGGGCCGAGTAACAAAATATTCTGTTTTGCGTAGTCGTTTTCCTTGAGCGCCTCGTTCTCCAAACAACGTCGAACGTGATTGTAGTGATCACAGATCGCCACGGAGAGCACCTTCTTGGCCTCCCGCTGTTGAATCACGAATCGATCCAAGTGATCCCGTATTTCGCGCGGCCGCAGACTGAAGTTTTTAATGCGTTCTAGGACTTCGAGATGCGCTTCATCTGAAGATTCCGCAGATTTTTCGCTGTCGGCGGTGGCTCCGGAAGACCCGTCTGGGGTGAATTTCTTAGAAAATGGACTGTTCCGGAGAAGGTCGCGGAATTGCTTAGGTAATTGATCCAAAGGATCTTGTGGATTTTTATCGCTCATTTGTGCAAATCAGTGGCGGCCAAATTGATTGACCTACGGTATTCTTGAAACCAACTTAAACCTATAACCCAACGTAATTTCGAAAGGATCTGACTCATGCCATCGAACCTCCCAAATCTAACCAAACGCGAAATAGTTCTACAAATCTACGAGAAGACTGGATTTCCTCAAAAGGAAGTCGTTTCAACGGTTCAGATGACACTAGACATCATCATGAACGCGCTCGCCGAAGGCCGCAACGTTGAGCTCCGAAATTTTGGTGTTCTCGAAGTGCAAAAGCGCAAGTCGCGCATTGGTCGTAATCCGAACAAACCCGCCGCAGAGGTGGTCATTCCGGAGCGCGCCGTGGTCAAGTTTAAGTCCGGTAAGATCCTCAAGCAGAAGCTGAAGGAACTGGATATTAACACCATCAACTGAGCGGTTTTCCGCTTTCTCCCACTTTTCAAACCGAGTCCTGGCCGACTCGGTTTTTTTATGCCCACAAACATGAGCAGAGTTTTCGCTTGGCGGAGGGCGGACTCCCGGCCCAAGTTCGCGCTCTCATGGCCTCCTTTAAATCACTGCCCGGTTTCCGCGACTTCTATCCCGAAGATTTAGCTCCGCGCACCCATCTCTTCCGTCAGTGGAGGCAGTCTGCACACGCTTTCGGTTTTCAAGAATACGATGCGCCGGTCTTGGAATCCCTAGATCTCTACAAGGCCAAGTCGGGTGACGAGATCGAAGGGCAGCTCTTTAACTTCACCGACAAGGGCGAACGTGAGGTTACGCTGCGCCCCGAGATGACACCCACCGTGTGCCGCATGGTGGGGGCCAAGGCCAACGCACTTAAACGCCCGATCAAGTGGTTTAGCATCGCTGATCTCTTCCGCTATGAGCGGATGCAGAAGGGGCGAGGGCGCTGTTTCGCGCAGTTTAATGCCGACATTTTTGGGGAGGCCGGACCGGAGGCGGAGATCGAGTTGATCAGTCTGCTCATCCAATGCCTGCGCGGCATGGGACTGCAGTCGGAGGATTTTCACGTGCGCCTGAGTGATCGGAATCTGTGGTTCTATTACCTGGAAGCGCGCGGTCTCGGTGACGAGCAAGTGAAAGCCATGCTGGGTGCGATCGATAAGTTCGAACGACTCGGCGAGGATGCGTTTGAAATCTATACCAAGACGCACGGCGCCATGTCGGACGATCTCAAGTCAGCCGTGTTGCGAATGCTGGCGATAAAATCACTAGCCGACCTCGAAGCCGTCGTGGCTGAACTCGACAACGCGCAATTGACCGAACGGTTGGATGATTGGCGCAAAGTTTTAGGTGGTCTCGATGCTATGGGACTGAGCGACTTCGTGAGCGTCGATCTAGGCGTCGTGCGTGGACTCGCTTACTACACGGGTTTTGTGTTCGAAGCGTTCGATCGCAAAGGCGACCTGCGCGCGCTTGCCGGCGGTGGACGCTATAACGACCTGGTCAAGAAACTGGGCGGCCCGGAGTTGCCGGCGGTTGGATTTGCCATTGGCGACATGACTATGGAACTCCTGCTGCGTGAACGTGGCCTATTGCCGGACGTGGCATCCAGGCCCGACGTCTACGTGGTGGTGGGTGGTGCCGAAGAACGTTTGGAGGCGTTCCGTGACATCGCAGCGCTTCGCGCGGTGGGCTACCGAGTGGATTATCCGATGAAGGATTTGGGCTTTGGGAAACAGTTCAAGAATGCGACCGAATCCGGCGCCCGAATCGCTTTGATTTACGGCGGTGATGAACTCGCCAAGGGTGTCGTGAAACTCCGTGACTTAAGCCAACGCGAAGAAGTTGACGTGCCCCGCGAGCAAGTAGCTGAGGCCGTGCGTGACTTCTTATCCGGCTAGGTTCGGACTCGGCGGCGACGTC
>JABIRI010000185.1 GCA_018667915.1 Opitutaceae bacterium
ATTTTTTTTGATCACTTGCAGGACGACAAAGATAAGCACTTTCAGTACGCGCAAAATTTAGGCTATGCATTTCGGGATTTGTATCGCCCTTTTATCGAGCAGAACCGTGACACAGAATACACCCAAGATCAGCGCGATTTCCTACTGTATCGCCGCGGTCGATACGTGGAGGTCAACCTCGTCTGGGACCGCGGCACCCTCTTCGGCCTGCAAAGCGGCGGCCGCACCGAATCCATTCTCATGAGCCTGCCTCCCCTCACCACCTGGAAATACGACTGGTCCCCCGATCCCGGCTCACCCGAAGCGGAACTCTACGACAAATTCCTCAAACCCCGCAACTGGCTCGTGAATGAGTAGCTGACCACATGCTCGCTACCCATTACTCACTACTCACTACTTTTTTCTAGAATGACTTCCCGCGAACGCTTCCTGGCCGCCTGCGCCTGCCAACCTCTCGACCGTCCACCCATTTGGGTGATGCGCCAAGCCGGTCGCTACCTTCCGGAATACCGCGAACTGAAAGCTCAGTCCTCGTTTCTCCACATGGTGAAGACGCCAGAACTTGCCTTGGAAGTGACGATGCAACCTCTGCGCCGGTTCGCGCTCGATGCCGCGATTTTATTCTCCGACATCCTCACCATTCCTGAAGCCCTCGGACAACCCTACCATTTTCGCGACCAAGGCGGCATCGGCATGGATTATCGTTTGGAGACGCGTGAACAGATCGACGCCCTGGCGGGACCCGATGCCATTCCGGAAAAACTCGACTACGTGCCCGCGGCGCTGCGGCTCATCCGCGCCGAAGTGGGCGACACCAAAGCCGTATTGGGTTTTGGCGGCAGTCCCTGGACCTTGGCCACCTACATGGTCGAAGGCGGCAGCTCCGCTGACTTTGAGCGGATCAAACTGCTCTATTATACGGATCGGGAAATGTTCGATGCGTTGTTGGAGAAACTTACCGCCGCACTCATCACTTACTTCAAAATGCAGATCGAAGCCGGCGCCGATGCCATTCAGATTTTTGACTCGTGGGGCGGCATTATTGCCGGGCCTGACTACGAATCCGCCTCCCTGCGGTGGATAAAAGAAATCGTCTCCGCAATGCCCGCGGATTTTCCGATCATCCTTTACGCCAAAGGCACCGCTCCTCATCTCACGGATCAGGCCTTCAGCGGCGTGAAGGTTATCAGTGTGGATTGGACCAACGACCTCGCGATCACCCGTCAAAATCTACCCGCCAATGTTGCCCTGCAAGGCAACCTCGATCCCGTGCTCATGCAAACCACCCCCGAGATCGTCGCCCGCGAGGCGACACGATTACTCGAGTCGATGCGGGGACTAAATGGGCACATATTTAACCTCGGCCATGGGATCACTCCGCAGGCTAAAGTCGCCTGCATGGAGTCGTTGGTGGAAACGGTGACAAACTGGAAATGAGCACTCCCCTCAAGGTCGCAGTAATCGGAGGCGGGATCACCGGTCTCACGGCGGCCTATACCCTAAAAAAAGCCGGTACATCGGTGCGATTGTTTGAGGGGGGCGCAAAAGTTGGCGGCCCCGTGCAATCGGAAAGAGAGGGCGATTGGCTGGTCGAGGCCGGGCCCAACTCCATCCAGGAAAACTCGGCCTCACTTACCGCTCTGATCTCCGAACTTGGGCTGAATTCATCGCGCAGCGCCGCCCGCCCCGAAGCCAAAAACCGCTACATTTTTCGCAACGGAAAACCCCAAGCGGCCCCCGCGTCTCCGCCCGGACTCTTCTCGTCGTCGCTCTTTTCCATGGGCGCCAAATTGCGTATTTTTCGCGAACTTCTCCAGCGCCCGCGCATTCGTCCCGCCGATGTGAGTTTGGCCGATTTTGTGCGCAGTCATTTTGGTGATGAACTGGTCGAATACGGTCTCAACCCGTTCGTCTCCGGTGTCTATGCTGGCGACCCGGCTCAGCTTTCCGCCCGCCACTCTTTCCCCTCGTTGTGGAAGATCGAACGAGAGACGGGTTCAATTATTCGTGGCCAGATCAAAGCCGCGAGAGAGAAGCGTGCCGCCGGCGAAAGTAGCGGTCCTCCTGCCATCATTTCCTTCCGCGAGGGTCTCGGCATGTTACCCGCAAAATTGGCCGAAGAGATTGGGCCGGACGACATCGGCCTCAACGCTCCGATCAAGTCCCTAATCCCCGGCGAACGCTGGGGCGTGGTGTGGAATCGCGACGGCAAAACGCAGGTTGAGGAGTTTGATCGCGTCCTCCTCGCACTACCCGCGAAGCCACTCGCCGAACTCACCATTGGGTCGCTCGGAGAACGCCCTTTGGCTCAATTGGCCAACATCACCTACCCAGCCGTTTCGTCACTCTTTCTCGGCTACAAGCGTGATCAAGTCGCCCACCCGCTCGACGGTTTCGGCGTGCTCATGCCGCAAGCCGAACACCGGCAGGTGCTCGGCGTGCTGTTTTCCTCCTCCCTCTTCGAAGGCCGCGCGCCCGCAGGCCACGTTGGGCTGACGGTCATGATGGGTGGGATCCACCGCGCCGATCTGGGTCAAGCCGACGAGCAGACTCTGCTGCGGGTGGCTCAAAGAGAGCTCAGTGAAATTCTCGGCGTGACGGGTGATCCCGTTTTCCGGCGGCTGCATTCCTGGCCGAGAGCGATTCCACAATACAACCTCGGCTACGGCCAATATCTGCGCGCTATCGAAGCCTGCGAAACGGCGCACTCCGGTCTTTTGATCGGCGGACACGTGCGCGACGGCATCTCGCTGACAAACTGCATCGCCGCCGGACAGAAATTAGCCGAACGCGCTCTGAGCTAAGAAGTCGGATGGGAGGGATGACCTCCGTGTCGTCCGCCGAACTGGAAGTCGGGCGTAAAGCCTGACCCACATAACACCGCCTGTTGCTGGGTGGGTCGGGCTTTAAACCCATGCATGGTTACCCATCTAGA
>JABIRI010000247.1 GCA_018667915.1 Opitutaceae bacterium
CCGCCGTGAGCCCCTCCGCTCCACCAATTATCTGGCGCGTAACCGGATGCAGGGATTTGGGCTGAGTGGTGATGAAATCCTTGATCGCCGCAAAACGCTCCGCCACCCAGGGCCCTTCATAGAGAAGCTGTGCGGTTTCGGTGAAGGGCGCGTAGTCGATCTCAATCACCTTGGCACCCAATTCCTGCCATCGTTGCAAAGCTGAATCAAACAACGCTTCAGCGCCCGCATCCCCGAAGAATTCCCGTTGCGCTGCGCGAGGTACACCCACTCGCAGTGCTTTCGTCACATCTTCAACCGGCGGACACGCCTGCCGACTATAAGGATCCTCGGGATCAAAACCAGCCGCCACTTTCAAGATCGCCGCCGCACTCGCAATCGACTGCGTAAAAATGGACACACAGTCCAAAGTCCGACAGGCCGGCACCACGCCTTTTGTGCTCACGAGTCCACAGGTCGGCTTCAACCCCACGAGCTCGTTAAAAGCGGCGGGGACACGTCCCGACCCGGCCGTATCGGTGCCGAGGGAAAAGTCACATTGGCCCGTCGACACTGCCACCGCGGATCCCGAACTGGAACCTCCAGGAATCCACTCGGCGCCATGGGGATTCACTGGCACGCCATGGGGGGAGCGCACCCCCACCAGTCCAGTCGCAAATTGATCAAGATTGGTCTTCCCGAAAGGCACCGCGCCAGCCGCAATCAATCGCGCGACGACCGTGGCATCGGCTGCAGGCACGTAAGCATAGTCCGGACATGCCGCGGAAGTAGGCACCCCGGCCAGATCAATATTGTCCTTAATCGCAAACGTCGCCCCGACGAGTGCCCCTCCGGCTACGGCTGCTCGTTGAACAATATCGTCCTCCGCCAGTGGGGTGATCCACACCGGATTGTCCGCCGTTTCGCGCCGGGCTTGTAGGCATTTATCGAGTCCCATTTTGTTCATCATTAAGCTGTTTTTTGTGTATCCTGATCGATCCCATTAGTCGTCACTGCGGATAACCACCAACGTATCCCCCGCTTGGATCGGACTGCTTTCGGTGCATCGAATTTCGGTCACGGTGCCACTCATTTGACTCACCACATTGATTTCCATCTTCATCGATTCGAGAATCACGAGCACCGTTTCCGGGGTAACCACGTCCCCTACACTAACTGGAATTTTCCACACGTTGCCCGGCACTTGCGCGACAATGGCTTCGTGTCCCGGATCCAACGGTTTCGCTTCGGATGTTGCATCAAACGCGGCTCCCGTTTCGGCCGAATAATTCAACTGGCCCGACACCTCCCAGCGATGGCGCTCATCCTCAAAGGACTGTTGTTGATTCGACTTAAAGGTTTCGATGCTGGCCTGATTTTCGCGCAAGAACTGGTGATAGTCTTTGAGGCGCAACGTCTCGTGTTCGACTTTCAGTTTATACCGACCACGGGGAAAGTCTTCCCGGAAGCGGGTTAACTCCTCGGCACTGACTTCATAAAACCGGATCTGGTCAAAAAAGCGCAACAGCCAGGGTTTCTCCTCGGTAAAGTCTTCGGTCTGACGCCACCGATTCCACATCTGAATTGTCCGGCCGATGAATTGATACCCGCCGGGGCCCTCCATACCGTAGACGCACATATAAGCCCCCCCGATACCCACCGCATTCTCCGGCGTCCATGTGCGGGCCGGATTGTATTTGGTCGTCACCAACCGGTGGCGAGGGTCGACAGGCGTGGCCACCGGGGCCCCCAGATAAACATCCCCCAAGCCCAACACCAAATAACTCGCATCAAATGCAATCCGCTTCACGTCCTCCACTGAATCCAGTCCATTGATACGACGAATGAACTCAATATTGCTCGGGCACCACGGCGCATCTTTACGCACGATCTGCATGTATTTCTGGATCGCCAACAACGTGGATTCATCTTCCCACGACAACGGCAAGTGCACGATTCGAGTCGGCACCTCCATATCCTCGATTCCCGGCAACGCATCCTCCGTCTGCAAGAGCGTCTCCATCAATTGCTCCAGTGAAAGCACCCGTTGATCGTAGTGGACTTGTAGCGATCGGATACCAGGAGTCAGATCGAGCACGCCTTCCAGCTTCAAGGCTTTAACCTCACTATACAGGGCGTGAACGCGAAACCTTAAATCGAGATCCAGCACCATCGGTCCGTATTCGATCAACAGATACCTATCCCCTGCGCGACGATAACACACAGCAGGGAGTTCGTCCCTCGCCGGCGTCGTGTGGATAATCGCGGAGATCTTCGTCAAGTCGGGTGGGTCCAAGACCACCGCTGGCGCTGCTTCCAATGACGCAATCTCCGCGTCTTGGCGAACTTCACTGGCTTCCGCCTGCTCCGGCGTCATCGGCCGGAACCTCACCTTATCCCCGGGCTTCAATTGCCCGGCTTTCCATAGTTCACTCTGCACGATCGCGGCCGGACAAACAAACCCACCCAAACTCGGCCCATCCGGGCCGAGAATGATCGGCATATCTCCGGTAAAATCGATCGCCCCCACCGCATACGCGTTGTCGTGGATATTGGAAGGATGCAGCCCCGCTTCTCCCCCATCTTGACGCGCCCAACGTGGTTTGGGGCCGATCAAGCGCACTCCCGTGCGGGCCGAGTTATAGTGCACTTCGTAGGTCGACGCGAAGAGATCGGCGATATCCTCGTCTTGGAAGAAATCCGGTGAACCATGTGGTCCATAAAGCACCCCGATGTCCCACTCCCGCGTAATCGCAGGAATAAGCTCTCGGGCCAGTGCAGCTTCGGATGCATCGCAAGGCGGAGTCCCGATGCGAAGCACATCACCCGCTCGAATCGCTCGCCCAGCATGTCCCCCAAACTGTCCCAAGGTGAACGTCGCCTTGCTCCCCAGATAATCCGGCACATCGATGCCTCCACTGACTGCCAGATAGGCACGCAGTCCCGCACCGTTCATCGGCGCCGCCGGCATTCGCAATACCTGCCCCGCCACCACTCGCACCGCTTTCCAATAAGAAACCGATTCACCATCCAGCGTCACCGGCAACTCCGCGCCGCCCAGCGCAATCACGGCGGACTGATTAAATTTCAGTGTCGGTCCGGCCACCGTAATTTCAAGTCCCGCGGAATCGGTCGAATTCCCCACCAATCGATTCACGAATCGAAACGACAACGAATCCATCGGCCCGGAAGGCGGAACCCCGACATCCCAATACCCCGTGCGCCCCGGATAATCCTGCACCGTAGTTTGCGTGCCTCCATTCATAACCTCAATCGTCGGGACCGAATACTCCATCGCCTGCAGAGAACGCGTAGTAATTCGGCCCGATTGAACCTCTGCGGAAGCGATCACCTGCCCAAGATAGGCCAAATTCGTTTCCAAACCATGCACGGTCGTTTCCGCCAACGCGGTCGACATTCGTTCCAAAGCCTCCTCGCGATCAGCTCCCCACACGATGATCTTCGCCAACATCGGGTCGTAATAGGGAGAAACTTCAATCCCCCGTTCTACCCATGTTTCAATGCGGGCATCGGTCGAGAAATTGAGTTCAGTGAGAATCCCCGTGGCCGGCTGGAACCCTTTACCCGGATCCTCCGAATAGAGCCGAACCTGAATGGAAGCCCCCCGACTCTCCGGCACGAAGTCAGCCAATGACCCCAAATCACCCGCCGCCTGTTTCACCATCCACTCCACCAAATCGATTCCCGTGACTTCTTCCGTCACGCCATGCTCGACTTGCAAACGAGTATTTACCTCCAGGAAATAGAACTTTCCGGAATCTGCATCGTAAACGAATTCCACGGTGCCCGCGTTCTGATAGCCGGCTGATTCACCGAGACGCTGGGCGCAGTCCAACAAGGTCTGGCGAGCTTCAGTCGTAATCCCTGGAGCCGGAGTTTCTTCTACCACCTTTTGGTTTCGACGCTGGGCCGAACAGTCCCGTTCTCCCAACGCGGCAACATGGCCCAGACCGTCACCAAAAATCTGCACCTCAATATGCCGCGCATGTTCGACAAACTTCTCTAGGAAAACGCCACCCTCTTTAAAATTATTCTCCGCCAAACGCGCGACCGACAAAAACGCATCGGGCAACTCAGTCGCATCGCGAATCAACTGCATGCCAATTCCACCACCTCCCGCTGTGCTTTTGAGCATGACCGGGTAGCCAATCCGAGCCGCTTCCGTCACCGCTTCCTCCAATGAACCGAGTAATCCGCTTCCGGGCAACAAGGGCACCTGACTCTGCTCCGCCAAGGCTCTCGCCGTATGCTTAAGCCCAAAAGTCCGCATATGCTCGGCCGTTGGTCCGATGAAAATGATTCTCGCCTCCCCGCATGCTTCGGCAAACTCCGGATTCTCGCTCAAAAAACCATAACCAGGGTGAATCGCTGTAGCGCCCGTCTGTTTCGCAGCCTGCAGAACCTTTTCAAAATCAAGGTAACTCTGCGCGGCTGGCGCGGGACCGATACACACCGCTTCATCCGCTTGTTCCACATGCAGGGAACCCGCATCGGCTTCCGAATAAACCGCCACCGATTTTATCCCCATTTTTTTCAACGTGCGGATGACTCGACACGCAATGGCTCCGCGATTGGCGATGAGAACTTTTTGAAAAGGCATGATAGATTTTTACGCGATAAGATCGGCTTAAAGAACAGACGGAGCTAAACCGCATCCCACACCAGCATCTCGACCGGGGTTGGATTCCAACCATTGCAGGGGTTGTTGAGTTGGGGACAGTTGGATACGAGCGCGAGGACATCGCGCTCTGCCCGCAGTTCAACATAACGGCCCGGCGCTGAAACTCCGTCGGCAAACGTCAATCCTCCTTCCGGTGTCACCGGCACATTCATGAAGAAGTTTATGTTACAGGTGATGTCCCGTTTACCGAAATCGTGTCCACAGCCGCATTCCTGTCCGCCACGAATAAAGCTATCACGACAGGCGTGCATCGGTTCTTTATCATGCGCGTAACGCATGGTATTACTCTCCCGGGAGCAGGCGCCGCCCAAGGTATCGTGACGCCCGCAAGTATCCGCCACGATGGTCAACAACACATCTCCAGCGGTCGAAATAAGCGGAGTGCCCGTTGTCAGATAAAGCGCACCTTGGCGACGAATCGTGTCGGACGCACTGTAACGGTTTTCGAGATCATGCGCATCATAGAACAGCGTATCCGCTGCTTGGTTACCTTCGAGATCGAGGATGCGTAAAATTTGTCCGCGTTTGATCACACGTGACCAATGGTCCCCCGCGCCAACCACCTCGCGGTAAACGGCCGTCTCAGGATTCAGGCTACTTTCGGTAAGAATAAACGTCGACATAGCGATAGAGGGTCAGAAGCGCAGGGCGTGGTAAGACGCGTTGTTTTCCGCCGCGCGAAGATTCTCGGGACGAGAGTGATAACAGGGGTCGTCCGCGGCCACGGGCTGGGCTTCAAAAACCTCCAGCTTCACGCGTCGCGGGTGATACTGTGGATCAGGATCCAAGGGATGCTGACAGGTGTTAAGCACGACGAGTGTATCCATTTCCAAGCGAAGATCGATCAATCCGCCTAGTGGTGAATGATCCGGCACAAACGAAAGTCGGCCGTCGTCATCGGCCACGGCCTTGCTGAAAAGGTTTAGATTCGGAACGAGGTCACGCTTGCCCAGCCCCCATTTTGCGAGCTCGATAAGGAAGCACTCGCGAGCAC
>JABIRI010000350.1 GCA_018667915.1 Opitutaceae bacterium
GCGGGGAAAGTCTACCAAAACGATCTCGCTAGAGCCTGCCGGGAATTAGGGTATACCATTTCTCAGGTTCAGGACGACAGAGGCCGAACGACGGGATTTGAGCTCACTGAGGTTTCAATAGAATTGCGCCAAAGATTCTCAAAGCGCCGGGCGGATATTGAAAAAGGCATCGTCGATTTTGAGATCAAAAATGGGCGATCTCCTAGCACAGCCGAAATACACGCTATCACGGTCAAGACCCGGAATGCCAAACTGGCGGAGATATCGACAACCGAAGTAATCTCGAACCAACGAGCACAACTTTCCGCCGCTGAACTGAAAGAACTTCATCGTATTTCCTCCGAAGCGGTCAGATCCGTAGAACTCAGTGGAGCAAAACGCTCGGTTCCCCGTGAAAGAGAAAGCCTCGGAGCTGCGATCGGGCATACCTTCGAACGGCGATCAGTGGTCTACGGCCACGAATTGTTAGCTGAGGCCCTCAACCAGAACATTGGATTCCTGGATCTCGACGCGCTCAAAATACAGGCTTCAAAGACTGGTTTGGTTCCGTTGGCTGAAGGGAACCAACTATGCCAACCCTTCGCCACCGAACGCGGACTTCACCAAGAACGATGGGCAGTTAACTTGATCAACCTCACCAAGGGATCTGGTGAGCCCCTGTCGAAGCGCCCACTGGAAGAAGCCAGTATTCTGTCGGTGTCTCAACGCACGGCCATCAATTCGCTGCTGTCCTGCCGCGATCAGTTCCAAAGCCTCAGGGGTGCCGCCGGCGTGGGTAAAACCACGTTGCTCAAGGAACTCGACGAGCATCTTCGATCAGAGGGTCACCGCATGATTTACTGTGCCCCAACTACGTCGGCGGCCGATACGCTTCGTAAGGATGGACTAGCCGATGCGACCACCGTCAGCGACTTCCTGACCAACGGCTGCTTGGAAGAGAGCAAGAAGCTTCAAGGGGCCGTGTTGGTTGTAGATGAGGCCGGTCTATCCTCGAACAATCAGGGCGTTTCACTGATGCGAATAGCCAAGCAGAACGGAGCGCGGATTCTGTTCGTGGGGGACTCCAAACAACACACCTCAGTTGAGGCGGGTGATTTCCTCCGCGTGCTAGAGTCCCACTCGTCCATTCAACGAATCGAGTTGAGCTCAATTCGTCGGCAAACGGACAAGAACTACCGGAAAGCGATCCAATTGATGGCAACGGGGGCCACCAAACAGGGTCTCGAATATCTGGATCAAATGAAGTCCATCAGCGACGACGGCCCTGACTACATTTCCAAAGCGGTGGAGACCTACCTCCGGAAAACGAACCAAGGGCAAAATCACAGTGCTGCGATTGCCGTCACGCCTACGTGGGCGGAAAACCGAGCGTTTACTGAAGCGCTGCGCACCGAACTTAAGGCCCGTGGATGCATAAAAGCGAGCAAGCCCGTCACTGTTCTCGAACCGCTGCCTTGGACGCGATCTCAAGCGAGACAAGCAAGCAACTACCGCCCCGGGATGATCTTGGATTGCACCAAAAACTCACCCGGGTTTGAGCGGGGCGCTCGCTTCCAGGTTCTGGATATCGCCGGGGGTAAAGTTCGAGCGACGGACGGAAAGACGGAGAAGAACATCCCAGTCGGACGAATCGAAGCCACTATCTCGGTTCCGCGTGAAATAGAAGTCGGCGAAGGCGATAAGATCCTGATCCGCGCAAACGATCGATCAGCCGGTCTCAAGAACGGCGAAGTCCTCCAAGTGGCCGCATTGGAAAGTGGAAAACTCCTGGCAACAGATGGACGCTCAATCGACACCCGTATGTTCAAATACTTCGATCACGGTTTCGCTGTCACGAGTCATAAATCGCAAAGCAAGACTGCGGAGCACGTGGTCGTAGCCGCTGCCGCACTCGATGCCAAATCGACCTATGTGGCCTGCTCCCGAGGTCGCCGATCCTGCACCCTGCATACCCCTGATAAAGAGCAGTTGTTTGATCGCCTTCCAGAGGGCAATCGGGAAGCAGCCCTCGATGTCTTGGGCAAAGCGCTACCACGTCCGCCACATACCAATCCGCCTCAAGATCAATCCCACAAAATTGAGGCCACACAACGCGCTTGGGGATGGTGGCGTAGAAACCTCGGTCGATGGTTTGTTGGCCGCGAGTCGTCCGAATCAGAACATGATCGAGAAAGCAGAGTCTGATGGCCAAATTACCACCCCCTCCATTCGAGCTCTATACCGGACAAACCGGAGGATTCATCGGGTTTGATGATGGAAACGAGCTGATATCCCTCCCGCTACACACGTTGGCCAGCCTCAGTTTGAGAGGTTCCGGTTCGCCCCAACAGCTGACCCTGGAATTCGCCAATCATCTGGTCCAAATCAAGGGGGCGAACCTTTCGACAATCGTGAATCATATCGAAGTCGGCCGGGTTCGACGAATTCGTTCGGGTCAAGCTGAAGACAGCAAGGTCGAGTCGGTGACAGTTCTTGAGATGTAGCGCTGCAACAGACGAATTAGCGGCAAGGGACACGCCGCTTTACCCTGATATGCGATAACACCTCTTCGGGATCGTAATAGACGAACCCACCGACTCTGTAAGAGGGAATAATCCGGAGTTTGGTCCACGACCGCAGGGTCCGAATGCTAGGTTCTCTACCAGGTGGAAAAATTCCACTTCCCCGCAGTCCCTTTATATCGACCAGTTGGAATTGGGAATCGCTTAAAGCAAGATGTTGTGCGTCTCGATTCATACTAAGAGTATATCGTCAACCAACGTGCCCCGAGTTAACTGAGATCTGGGTCGGCGCATGGGGCATTATCTCACCGAATTCAGGCCTAAGTAACGAAGAGCTTGCCGTTTAATACCTGGCGACGCGGGCTGGTAGCATGCCCATTGATCCGAACAGTTTTCGGACTTACGGATTATCGACACGAACCAACCTGATTCATGAAAGTTGGGTTTCACTTCAAGCACCGTGATATCTGTAATGGAGATATCATGTCCCCGGCGGTTGAGCATCCGGACACACTCTTCGACCCGGTGCTCGGTGTCCGCATTTGCCAAAAGGTGTTGTAAATCAGCCACAACGTAGAGGATGCCTCGATGCAGGTCCAAATTTGCGGTGTAAGGATAGGGATCCGCATATGGAGGATAGCAGATCATGGGCAGGATGACTTTATGCATAAAACAATGGGTGGACACCGACTTCGCTCGGCGGATGCTCGCGGCAGGTCCTCAGCGTGAGGCTGCAATGAGACGAGGGCGTCAACTCACGGGATCGGCGCTGTTGTGCCGCACAACATCAGGGCCTCGCTGCTCGACGGTTCGGATAGATGGAAAAGAAGGCCTCAGCTTCTTCCTGCGATCGAAGGTCCAAGTAATGTCGCCGAACGATGCTCTCCGAATTGCCGGCCTGAATGGCTGCTTCCCCGATCGAGCGATATTTCGCCACAAACATGGAAATGTAGGTGTGCCGCATAACATCGTGACTCAGATCAAATCGCTTACGAAAACGATCACGGCGCTTCTTGAAGTTCCCCAAGATGATGGGGTGGGTCTTCAAAGGATAGGCGGCCAACCAGGCTGCCAAGTTGGGCTCAATATCCACTTTGCGAGGTTCGCGAGTCTTCGAAACTGCAGCAGATATGTGGATTGTTCCCGTCTCCAAACAAACTGCATCCGACCGGAGCTTGCTGATTTCCCCATGCGGCACTCCCGGCCGGATTCCGGCAAACAGGCATAAGGCGAAATACGGCACCCATTGGCCATTCTCGTAGTCCTCGAAAAATCGCATCAACTCTTCCACCTGCTCGGCGCTGAGCGTGGCCGCCTGTCCTCGTTTCCGTCGAATGCGGTGCTGCGGCACCTTCTTGATCGGGTTCTCAATTACCCAGTTTCGATGGTAACAGAACTTGAAGAACGTGTGCAGGATTCCCCGTTGGTTGTTGAACGTCTTTAGAGACGGATTCCTTGATTCGAGGAATTCAATTACCCGTTCCGGGCGAATCTGGCCTACAGGCAGCGATCCAAGATTCCGCTGAAATCGTCCCAAGTCCCAAGTGATGTGCTTCAACTGCGGTTCCGATAGATTTCCTTGCTCAAATTCCTTCGCCTTGGATTCGATGTAGTGATTGACCGCAACGTCGAGCGGCTGGCTCTCGGATGGGTGGCGGTAATTCAGTAGGGCAAAATCTAGCAGCTCGGGAAGTGAGGCAGTTTGGTTTTCCATTCGCTGAAACGCTATTTCAGCCTCACGAACCTGATATTCGGAAAGCCTCGTCACCACGTGCTGAAACCCCGATGCCTCCTGCAACGCTTGTATCTCAAGACTGGCTTTTTCGGTAAGTGCCTCTTGGCGGGATTTGAAGTTCCGGCGAATGCGCCGATCTCCGAGGTATCCGGTCACTCTCCATGAAGTGGAACCCGAGCGGTTAGGGTAAGAAGTTACTGAGAATGATGACTGGTCCATGTAGCGGTTGCCACGTCAACTGGCAACCGCACGGCCTCCCAACCGTAACTCCTTGATAATCAAAGGAGTAAAATGGCGTCCCCACGGGGATTCGAACCCCGGTTGCATGGATGAAAACCATGTGTCCTGACCGGGCTAGACGATAGGGACGTAAAGCGCGGAATGGCGGAACGTAGAAAGCGATTCTCTACGCGCAAGGAAAATTTTTAAGTTA
>JABIRI010000183.1 GCA_018667915.1 Opitutaceae bacterium
GACGTCGACCGGAATGATGCGATCCACGCCCTGTAAGGTGGCGTAGCTACGATACATGCCACCGGAGGAAGCACAGGCGCCCATGGCTATAACCCATTTAGGTTCAGCCATTTGGTCATAAATACGCCGCACATGCGGTGCCATTTTGTAGGTCACCGTGCCCGCCACGATCATACAATCGGCCTGCCGGGGAGAAAATCGCATCACTTCAGCCCCAAAACGGGCGATATCAAATCGAGCCCCCGCGCTACCCATCAATTCAATCGCGCAGCACGCGAGCCCCATGGGCATGGGCCACATCGAATTGGTGCGCACCCAATTGACGACCGCATCGAGTCGGGAAACGACGATGTCTCCTTCAATCTTGTTGTCGAAAGCGATGTCTGAGTTAGGCGATACCATGATGGAAAACGGGCAAAGTTGGCGCGAAAATTAGCAAAAGCATCCCGAACCAAATCGGCCCGCGCAAGACGCTTTTGGGGAAACTGTGTGAGAACCGTTCAGTGGCACCCGGATCTGAGCCCCAAAATTTGATTTTTTCGGATATTCGGACCGGTTTAGCGCCACCCCACCGGTTGGGTCCACGCCTGCTTGTGCTGATCCTCAAAAGATGGATTCCCGTGACCCGACGAGGACGTAATCACAACCCGGGCATACAACGCATCTTCCGGAATTTCGAACCGCACCGTGCGACCGGTGCTCTCTGCCAAAATTTCTCCAATGCCCTGAACGATGGAGTCTTCGTAACCCACCCGCGTGCCAATGAGCTCACTGGTAAACTCAGCATTACCATCCGCCTCAATTTCCAATTCGATCACCCGGTCAGCCGCATCGTAACTGACCCGGGTCAGCGTAATACCGGTCGACGCATAAAAATCCCCTGCCCGCATCGCGTAGATCAGACTATTCGCCGTGAGCTCCTCCGCATCCACCATCACCCAGCCCCGCCCCGGAGAGACGTCGCCGCCATGATAGGTGTGGGAATCATCCGTCGCAACTCCCATGAGGGGAGCTTCGCCCATCTCTGCGATGCGGATCGTATTGGCGATATCCCAGATCATTTCGTCACTCGGCCGATGTGGATCCCCGTGATGGTTGATTTTGGGGTGTCCATTATAGACTTCAAAAAAACGCTCCTCGACCACGGCGGCGAGGTCCTCAGCGGTAACACCCCAATAAAAATTAGGGTGATTTAAGTGGGTCATGATCGGACGCCCTATTTCCTCTTCCTGCAACTGCACCGTGCGCAACAACTGGCGCATAACTTGAACGGTCGAGAGTTCGTCATCATTTAAAGGTCCCACCAAACGCTCGAGATTCAACGCGTTAATGTGCACCGGCCCCTGGGCGGACTTATCGGAAATCTCCTCGGCCTCAATGATGATAAACTCGCCGGGCTTCTCAAAGAGGTGCCGGTATTCGTCCAAACGCTTCAACGAAATCCCCCGCTCCCCGTCCAAGGTTTCCCAATTGATCCAATCCGGGCCGAATCGCGCCAGACATTTTTCAATCGCGCCCGGTCCGAAAGATTTTTGCCGGCCCTTAATCTCCGCCAGCGACTGCCAACGGTAACCATCCGCCAAAACATTGTGGTCACTCAGGACTGCGAAGGCGTAGCCGCTGCGGTGATAATAATCGATGATCATCTCCGGGAAGTCGTTCCCATCACTCCACAGCGAGTGCGCGTGGGTGTTTCCCTTAAAGAACCGCTGGGGCGTTTCCGCGGCTAGAGAGAGGGTCGAAACCACCAGAATGAGGATCAGGGCAAAACGCATGAGATGATCCAAAGCAGATCAAAGCGCTTTTGGCCAAAACCAAAACTCCTGCCATCGTGTCCTCATCTGCCAAAGGTGGGGCAATCAGGTTGTCTCAGTGTGAATATCAATAATGCGGTCCCTTCCCCCCGCTAATGGCTGAGACTAACGGTTGCACCCATCGCCCGCAGATCGAACGTTTACCCCCGTCCGTCTCGTCGCTTCATTCGTCTGCCTCATTCACTGTCCCATGGCATTCCTCCGCCCTATTCCAAAATTCTCCGGCGCAATCGTTCTGATTGTGCTCGGCTTGGGCATGACGGGATGCGGGAAACCGCCCACCCGTGGCGAGGCGATCACCCAAACTCTGCCGAACTCCGGACCCGTCGAAGCTGGCGACCTCTTCGAGTCCAAGGAGCTCGGAACCTTCACCGATCTCCCGCCCTGGATCGCTCACCTCAAAGTGATCGATCTGGATCAAGACGGACTGGACGACATCGTTTTCTGCGAAGCGCAAGACAACGAGGTGCGCTGGATCCGCCAAACCGCCCGCGGTGAATTTGTCCCAGAGAGGCTGCTCGCCGCTGATATGAGCGGACCCGTTCACGTGGAAGGCGCCGACATGGATGCCGATGGCGACATCGATCTCATCGTCTCGAGCATGACGATCATCTTCCCCCACAACGATCGCATCGGTCACGCCTTCATCCTCGAAAACGACGGCGCGGAGAATTTCACGACGCACTCGATCCTGCAGAACACTTCCCGCATCGTAGACATGCGCCCCGCCGACCTCAACGGCGACGGACGGCTCGATCTCGCCGTCGCGCAGTTTGGCTACGACCAAGGACAAGTCGCCTGGCTCGAACACGTCGGTCCATCTCCCTGGGATTTCAAACGCCATGTGCTGCTGGAACTCTCCGGAGCCATCAACGTGGAGGTAGCCGACTTCAATGGTGATCGCATTCCCGACATCGCCGCCCTGATGTCACAGCAGTGGGAAGAAGTTTACACCTTTCTCGGCACGGGCCACGGCAACTTCACCACGCAGCGCATTTGGGGCTCAACCAACGAAGACTACGGCAGCAGCGGCATGAGTGTGGCCGACCTCAACCGCGATGGTCGGCCGGATTTAATTTGCTCCAACGGCGACGGATTTGGACCGGCGGCGACGCCCGGCCCTCGCCCCTGGCACGGACTTCAATGGTTCGAGAATACCGGGAACGGCGGATTCAAATACCACCGCATTGGCGCCCTTCCCGGAGCTTACGCCCCCATCGGGGTGGATCTCGATCAAGACGGTGCGATGGACGTGGTTTCCGCCGCGGCCTACGCCGACTGGAATAATCAAAATCGCGAAGTCGTTTCCCTCATGTGGTTCCGCAACGATGGCCAAATGAACTTCACGCCCCACGTCCTGTCCCGAGAACCGAAAGACCTCATCACACTCGGCGTCGGCACATTCGACCACAGCGGAAAACCCGCGCTCATCTCCGGCGGATTCTACATTTACCCACCTTTCGATTCAATGGGCCGAATCATGCTCTGGCATCGTTGAGAACAAATCATCCCGCGTGAACTTTTCGTCTCTCAAAATCGTCGCCGTTGTGCTGCTCTTCGCCGGAATCGCAGGAGGAGGTCGGTGGTTCAATTCGGCCACGACCACCCGCAACCAAGTCATCGGACTCCTCCCTCCTACTCCGGACTTAAGTCACGCCTCACTCGAACTACGCGATCGAATCCTGGCAGCCGATACTCAAGCTCAAACCATCAGCGGCGCACTGGCCGGATTGATCGAATTAAGTTCGTTGTATCACGCAAACGGATACCTAGATACGGCTGCACTCAGTTACCAGGGTCTCGCCGATCTCGACCCCGCCACAGCACGTTGGCCCCATCTCCATGCCTCCATCTTGGCAGGCTTTGGCGACGCCGCCCCGGCCGTCACTTTGTGGCAACGGGCCATCGAACTTGACCCCAATTATATCCCGGCTCGCTTGCGTTTGGCCGACCTCCTCCTGAAAGACAATCAACCCAGCGAGGCCGAGACGGTTTATCGTAACGTGCTCGAACTTGATCGCGACAACGCATGGGCTCAACTCGGGTTGGCTCGCCTCGAGCTGGAGGCCGAGAACTGGAAAGACGCCCGCCGGCGCCTAGAGCGCATTGTGCAGCTCACCAACTATAGTCTTGGCTACGACCTTATCGTCTCCCTCTACGAGCGACTCGGATTGACCAAAGAAGCCGAAGCCATCCGCGGACGCGAGATGGCATCAGGTGCCTACCGTGATCCTACCGACCCGTGGCTCGATGACCTGATGGCCGACTGCTACGACTCTTTCCGGCTCGCCCTCGAAGCTGGCACGAAAGCCCGCCATGGTGACGTGGATACCGCCAAAGCGTGGCTGGAACGTGCCATCGCGGTTTCACCCCACGACGTTTCCGCGCACTTTCAACTCGCTGGATTCCTGCTCGAGCAACGAGATGTGGATGGTGCTGCGACTCACTACCGACGCTGCACCGAACTCGACCCCGAATTTGCCGATGGCTGGGCACAACTTTCGGCGCTCCAAGCGCGACGGGGCAATACGGCCGAGAGCCAGCGCTTGCTCGAAATCGGATTAAAACACTGCCCCGCGTCCCCCGGTCTCTATCGCATGAAGGCCCGCCGCCTACGTGACAGCGGTCAGGCCGGAGCCGCCATCATGGCGTTCCGCACCGCCATCAAATTGCGCCCCAACGAACCTGATCCCCATCTGGAATTGGGCACAACCTTGCTCGGCATGAATCGCCGGGAAGAAGGTATTTTGCAAGTCCGTGAAGCCTTAGTATGGGATCCCCTGAATCCCACCGGCCTCGGCATCATGGCCTTCAACGCCATCGAACAA
>JABIRI010000138.1 GCA_018667915.1 Opitutaceae bacterium
CAACCAAGCCAATCAGATCGAAGACTATTGGAATGCGCACGGTGGTCATGCGATTCCGTCTGTGCGATTCCATCAAGACTTGGTGGATGGGACCTTCCCTCCCGGTATTCCCATGGCGTTGGTTTTCCGCCCCAGTGATCATCGCTTTCTTCGTCCGGGCAACACCGCGGATAAGGCGATCATGACATCGGTCGGATTCTAGGTCTCCTCGTCTAGTTTATTCGCCATCCATCGGGCTAGTTTTTGCCACGCCGCACCACGATGACTGAGCTCTTGCTTGGTCGTCGCGGGTAAAACTCCAAACGTATCGGTAAAACCATCCGGAACAAAGAGTGGATCGTAGCCAAAGCCTCCCTTCCCCGTGGGTTTAACCGCGAGTTGGCCGTGACATTTGCCCTCGAAAACATGCTCACCGCCGTGTTTCGCGATGAGATAAAGCACGCATACGTAGTGCGCACCTCTTTGAGCGGTGGGCACCGACCGCATCACCTCGATGAGTTTTGTCAGGTTAGCATCATCGTCATTTTCGGGTCCGGCGAAATAGGCCGACTCTACTCCGGGTCCGCCTTCCAGCGCATCAACGCAAATTCCGCTATCATCGGCCAACACCCAGGCATGGGGGGGGACCAGTGCTCGAAGGGCGTGAGCCTTTTTTCGAGCATTACCTTCAAATGTTCCGGTGTCTTCGACCACGTCAGGCATGCCTCCAATCTCTTTG
This sequence comes from Opitutaceae bacterium, assembly GCA_018667915.1. Taxonomy (GTDB): domain Bacteria; phylum Verrucomicrobiota; class Verrucomicrobiia; order Opitutales; family Opitutaceae; genus Actomonas. The sequence goes on from JABIRI010000138.1 coordinate 719, forward strand.
GCGGAATGAAATCGCAACCGGAGGCCGGCCTGATCGGATAGTTCCTGCAGCTCTCGAACTTTGTGGGGATTGCCAGACGCAAGAAAGAGTGACTGTGGCGCGGTCATGGACGAGTGAATACCCGCTCATCCACTTGGACCTGATCGGGATAGTTAACAATTCCCCGCATGAGTTGATCATCACCGAAGCTTTCGTGTTTCACTTCCGATAACCGCAGGGCTTGCGCTAATTTTTCAGTCCTCAATCCCGTGAATCCGTTTTTCGCACGGTCGTCAGCAAAGAGGATTGGCGCACGATAATTGAACAAGTAATCCAGCTCGCGGGCTTGTAGTAAATTTCCGATCAATCGAGCACCGCCTTCTACGTAGACTCCACTGATGTTTTCTTCCGCGCAACGGGTCTTAAAATCAGCGAATTCGACCTGCTGGGATTCTGAGGGAATGACCCAGACGGTAATCCCGAGTTCGCGCAATTTACGCACGTAACCCAGTCCTCCATGCGGGGTCGTAACCACGATTGTCTTATCCCGAAATTCATCGGTATAAACCTTGGGCATATTGCGATCAACCACCGTCCGCAGTAGTCCATCAAAAACAAAGCGAATGGGACACCACTCCTCCTGTCCCTCCATGCGAGCGGTGAGCCGAGGATTGTCATCCAATACCGTCATAGCACCCACTGCGATGGCAGGGAAAAGTCGACGCCAGCGATGAACGTCAGAGCGTGATTCTTCATTGGTGATCCATTGAGACTGGCCGTTACGAGTGGCAATTTTCCCGTCGATAGTGACCGCAGTTTTCGCGGCAATTAGGGGGTGTTTCGTCGTAATCCAATGATTGAAAATCAAATTAAGATCACGGCAGGTGCCTTCAAGGATACTCACTGTAACTTCAATCCCGGCAGCCTCGAGGAGAGGCACGGCTTCGCCGGCGTGTTGCGGATTGGGATCCAAGGTGCCGATTACCACCCGGGTGAATTTGGCGGCAATGATAGCTTCGCAACATGAACCGGTGCGCCCCGTCGTCGAGCAAGGCTCCAAGGTAACGTAGAGCGTCGTGCCACGAGCATCTTCGCGCCCGAGAGCCGTCAAGGCCATACGTTCGGCATGAGGCCCGCCATCGCGAGCATGCCAGCCCTCTGCGATCACCTCACCCTTTTCCACAACCACGGCTCCCACCAAGGGATTGGGTGCAGTCAGCCCCCATCCTCGGCGAGCCAAATCAATGGCGTGCTGCATGTGGCGTATGTCGTCAGGCTGGGACATGAGGATTGCTTTGTTTTTCGATTCCGACGGTGGTGACGGGACCATGGCCCGGGTAGAGTTTGGTCTCATCGGCCAACGTGTAAATTTGAGTCCGAATGGACGCGGCGAGCTCATCAAAGGAGCCGCCCGGTAAGTCCGTCCGTCCAATACTTCCCGCGAAAATGGCGTCTCCCACCAGAGCCATTACATCGTCGGCGAAGACAAACATGACATTTCCCGGACAATGTCCCGGCACATGGCGAACCTCGACGGTAGCACCAAAACAGGTGAGCGTATCCCCGCCCGCAACCCACTGATTTACCGCGAAACCTTCCAGTCCTAGTTTTTCGCCCATGAAACCCTCCATGACCTCCGGGGTTTCAATCAAGACCTGATCGGCCACATGCGCGAGGACTTGCGCGCCTGTTTCACGGACCACTTCTGCACCCCCTTGGGTGTGATCCCAATGGCCGTGAGTGATCCACAGCTGGCTGAGGGTAAGGTCTTCGCTCTCCAAGATTGGTTTGATTTTGGGCCAAATTTCACCTGGCGCGTCGACCAAAACAGCCTCTTTCCGAACGCTATCGGTTAATAGATAGGCGTTGGTCTGAATGAGTCCGGAGGGAATCGTGTGCACGTTCATGGAGTGCGAAGCCATTTGGAATTCGCGGGTTTCTGCAATGATCAATTCGAAGGTGACACTGGCGGCTTGCATCCCCGGCCACCGCCCCCTCACGTTTTCAATTTACCATGTCCAAAATCAAGTTTGCCGTTCTTCCAGGAGATTACATTGGCCCCGAGGTGATGACCGAGGCGCTCCGCGTATTGAATGTCGCTGCCGGAAAGGCAGGTCTGACGCTCGAGACCACCGTGGCTGATGTTGGAGGCGCTGGAATCGATAATCACGGGAAGGCGCTGCCGGACAGCACGCTGGATGTATGCCGAGCTGCCGATGCTATTTTATTCGGTTCCGTGGGTGGTCCCAAATGGGAATCGCTTCCGCCCAAGGAGCAGCCCGAGCGCGCTGCCCTTCTCCCTCTACGGAAAGCCTTCAATCTATTCGCAAATATTCGGCCCGGGTTACTCTATGCCGAACTGACGGACGCCTCCCCTCTAAAGACCAATCGAATTCCGGAGGGAATCGATATCGTCTGCATCCGCGAACTTACCGGCGGGATATACTTCGGGCAACCCAAGTCCACGACCACCTTGGACAACGGCGAACAACAAGCCATCGATACGATGGTCTACCAAACCAGCGAAATTGAGCGCATTGCCGAAGTCGCCGCTGTGACAGCCAAAGCCCGCGGTGGGCGCGTGTGTTCGGTCGACAAAGCCAATGTGCTCGAGACGTCCGTGTTATGGCGCAAAACGGTCATAGATTATTTCGCCAAGAACCATCCAGATCTCGAGCTATCTCATATGTATGTCGACAACGCCGCCATGCAACTCGCTCGTGATCCCAACCAATTCGACGTATTATTCACCGAGAATATGTTCGGTGATATCTTGTCCGACGAGATGGCGGTGATCTGCGGATCCTTAGGAATGATGAGCAGCGCTTCACTCGGCACGGAAAAGAACTCACATGGCCACCCCTTTGGCTTGTTTGAACCTGCCGGTGGCACCGCTCCTGATATCGCGGGAATGGGCGTGGCAAACCCGTGTGCACAAATTCTTTCAGGCGCTATGATGCTGCGTTATAGTTTCGGTCAACTGGAACTTGCCGAACAAATCGAAACGGCCGTGCGTAAAACCGTGACCGAAGATGGCCTCCGCACCGGCGATATTGCTTTCGGGCGCGATCCGGTTGGAACGACTGCGATGGCTGATGCCATCATAGGCAACTTATAGAATCGGTATCACCTGCTAGCCACGGAGAGCTTCTCATGCTATACGTCTCGCCTCTTGCTTTGCGGGCGTAGGGCAACTCTCATGTGTCCCATAATCTAGACATGACTTCTGCTGAGATTCGCCAATCCTTCCTCGATTACTTTGCCGCTCGCCAACATACGGTGGTGCCTTCGGCCTCGTTGATGCCGGATTCACCCGGCCTGTTGTTCACCAACGCCGGGATGAACCAATTTGTGCCGTTTTTCCTCGGAGAAAAAGCACCCGATGTTGGCAGTTGGGCTGGAGCCAAAGCTGCCTCTGAAACCCGAGCGACCGATACGCAGAAGTGTATTCGAGCCGGTGGAAAACACAACGATTTGGAAGACGTCGGCTACGACACCTACCATCATACGCTCTTCGAAATGTTGGGCAATTGGTCGTTCGGAGATTACTTTAAGACGGAGTCGATTCGCTGGGGCTGGGAACTATTGACCAAAGTTTGGGGCATGCCACCCAAGCGCCTGTTTGCGACGGTTTACTCGCCCGATACTGCAGCGGGTGATCCGGCTGCATTCGATGACGAAGCTTATGCGATCTGGAAGGAGATTTTCGAGGCTGAAGGTCTCGATCCGGATATCCATATTGTGAACGGAAATAAGAAAGATAATTTCTGGATGATGGGCGACACCGGGCCCTGCGGACCGTGCTCTGAAGTCCACTTCAATCTCCTCGCTGACGATGATGAGAAAACGGGGCGTGATTTAGTTAATCAAGACAGCCCGCGCTGTATTGAAATTTGGAACCACGTCTTCATTCAATTTAATGCCAACGCCGATGGCACGTTCTCGCCGCTGGCAGCGAAACATGTGGATACCGGCATGGGTTTCGAACGCGTTGCGGGAATCCATGCGAGCACAAACGGGTTCAAGGACTTCAGCGCCGAGCCGTCGAACTACGAAGCTGATATCTTCGCCCCCCTTTTCACCAAAATCACCGAGCTCTCCGGCAAAACCTATGCCGGCACCGTCCCGACCAAGCGCGAAGGCCTTTCAGAACAGGAACACACCGACATCGCGTTTCGCGTCATCGCCGATCACGCGCGCTGCGTCGCTTGTGCGATCGCCGACAATATACTTCCGGGCAACGAAGGACGAAACTACGTCATCCGCCGGATCCTGCGCCGCGGTATTCTCTACGGCAAAAAACTGGGTTTACAGACCGGGTTCTTCGAGCAACTCGTCGATCCCGTGGTCGCTTCGCTCGGACCCGTATTTAACGAACTCGAAGAGAAGCGGACGATCATCGGAAAGGTCATTCACGCAGAAGAAGAGAATTTTGGCCGAACATTGGATCGAGGCCTCGTTATTTTCAACGAAGCTACCCAAGCCAATACCGATGTAACCGGAGAGGTGGCGTTCCAATTATACGATACCTTCGGTTTCCCGCTGGATATGACCCAGTTGCTTGCAACTGAGCGCGGTCTCCACGTAGACAACGCCGGATTTGAGCAACTCATGACGGCTCAGCGCGAGCGGGCACGAGCGGCTCAGAAAAAGGAAGTCGTGGTGGCTGCCACGGAAGATGATGCGGTTGCGAATCTCACTCCCACCACGTTTGTCGGTTATGATAAATCCAATTTGATTCAATACGCCGCTACGGTGGTTGAGGTCATTATCGATGGAGACTCGTCCTACCTCGTCACGGAGAACTCACCGTTTTACGCGGAAATGGGTGGCCAGGCGGGTGACCGCGGCACCGTGACCGCGGATGGCGCTACTGTCGGCATCATCGATACGGTGAAAGACAAGGCAGGCCGCGTGCTACATAAGTTGTCCGACGGTTTGTCCGTAAGCCCGGGCACGGATGTGGTATTGACTGTCGATGTCGATCATCGCCGCGCGATCTCTCGTCACCACAGTGCGACCCATCTCATCCACTGGGCCTTACGTAAAGTTCTGGGCACGCACGTGCATCAAGCCGGGACGCATAAAACTCCCGATCGGTTGCGCTTCGATTTCGCCCATTTCGAAGGTATGACCCCCGGGCAAATCGCAGAGGTCGAGCTCCTCGTGAATCAACAGGTGATCGACAATGCACCGGTAGAAACCTACGAAACCGAATTTGATAAAAAACCGGAAGGCACCCTCGCCTTCTTTGGAGAAAAATACGGCAAGATCGTCCGGGTAGTAGATGTGGGCGGTTACAGTCGCGAGTTGTGCGGTGGCACTCATGTCGAAACAACCGGTGAGATCGGACTGATCAAGATCGTGGCCGAGTCCGCGATAGCCGCTGGCACCCGGCGCATCGAAGCCGTGGCCGGAGCAGCGGCTTACGCCTTGGTGCAGGAACACGAAAATGTGCTGCGCACCGTAAGCGCCAAACTCCATGCCGGACCTCAGGATGTGGAAGAAAAACTCACTTCCCTCCTGGCTCAAAAAACCGAAATCGATCAGAAGTTGAAAAGCTTCGAACAAAAAGCCTCCGCGAATCTAGCCGATGACCTGATTGCGTCGGCGGTCGAGAAGGATGGTTTGAGGTGGATTTCCCGGCGCGTCGAAGCGGCCAACCCGAACGCGCTGCGCGCCCTGGGTTCGCAGATCATTGCTCAGCTCGAGGATGGCGTGGTGATCTTGGGGGCTGCTTTCGGGGAAAAAGTAACAGTCGTCGCCTTCTGTTCCCCCGCCGCAGTCAGTGCCGGGCAACAAGCCGGGAAACTGGTTTCAGAACGCAGCGCCGCACTGGGTGGCAAGGGCGGTGGCAAACCTGATTTCGCGATGGGTGGCGGACGGGATGGTTCAAAACTTGATCAGGTATTGAAACTGGATTGAGGCGCGGCTCTCCCTCACACCCATGCCTAGTGATTCATCTTCGACCAATGTCCCATTTAAAGACTGGTTCGGTGCATCCCGCTATCACCGGATAGCGGAGAAGTTGGCGGGCGCGGAACCTCGGTTCGATCGCGAACTGTTCCTGCGGATAGCACTCGAGGGGCTGGCCGAGCGCGAACTCATGGCCCGTCTCAGACAGACGTCAGTGGCCGCTGATGCTGCATTACCGGGATCTTTTTCCGATAAGGTTGCGGTGCTGCGAAAAATTGCCGCACCGGAATCGAATTCATTCGTGGGTATCTGGTATGCCGATTTTGTCGGACAATACGGGACCAATCATACCAAGAAAGCGTTGGCTGCCCTGCGTTATTTCACGCGATTTGGGTCGGCGGAATTTGCGATCCGTGAATTCATTTTGCAGGACCCCGAATTCACCTTGGCGGAGATGATCAGGTGGTCGACCGACCAGAATGAGCATGTGCGAAGATTGGCCAGTGAGGGATCCCGCCCGAGGTTGCCTTGGGGGAAGCAGCTTGGCTCCCTCGTCGCCGACCCACGACCTACCCGTGAAATCCTCGATAATTTATGTGAAGACGAGTCGCTCTACGTGCGGAAGTCCGTCGCCAACCACCTCAATGATATCAGTAAGGATCACCCCGATTATGTCTTGGAAGTGGTCAATTCATGGGATCAGCGAAACCCACATGTCGCCTGGATAACAAAACATGCCTTGCGGACGCTCATCAAAAAGGCGGACCCCGCTACCCTGGATTTCATGGGATTCGGCCATCCGCCGAAACTCGCCGCGGTGACGCTTTCACTGCACCCGCCGCAAGTAAGACTAGGAGACCACCTGACTTTATCGCTGGAGATATTATCACGAGGTTCGACCGCGCAATCTCTGCTAATCGACTACGTGGTGCACTATGTAAAGGCCTCGGGTGGGACCAGCCGAAAGGTCTTCAAATGGAAGGAAATCATGCTCGGTTCAAAATCCTCGCTGACATTAAAGAAACGACAACTCATCCGCGATTTCAGCACGCGGAAACACTATGCAGGGAGCCATCAAGTTGATATTCAAATCAATG
>JABIRI010000317.1 GCA_018667915.1 Opitutaceae bacterium
CATTCATTGCGTGCCCCTCCTACGGCGAAGATCGCCACGCGAATTGGTCGCTGGACTATTACCTGGGCATGTTGGAACAGAACGTGCCCAACCTTGAGTTACACCTCTACGGAACCGGCACCCATGGTGGCGGACTCAAGGATCGCAAAGGCATTCCATTCGGCTCCTGGCAGGAACACTACATCGATTGGTTTCGTGACCTCGGCTTCCTCGAGAAGCCCGGCACACCCACCAAAGCCGCCGCCGACACCGCGGCCGCGCTGAAGCTGCCTAAAGCATAGCCCTCCTCGCTCTTACCCATGAACGTGTTTCTTCGTCTTACTCTCACCGGAATCATCCTCGCCGCGTCACTCGTGGCCCAGGACATCACCCAATACGCGCCCCAGTTCATTCCCCAGCCCGGTCCCGTCACCGATCAACCCTATGCCCCGCAAGCGCTCATGCCCGGCGGTATCGTGATCCCGGTGTGGCCCGCTGACTCAGCCGAGCTCAATCACGAGCGGGTGCACGAGGCCGAAATTTACGAAATGGACGCCACTGTTCCCGGCCGGGTTCGCACGATGAACAATGTGCACAATCCTTCCATCGAGGTGCACCGCGCAGCGAAGAATCAAAATACCGGAGCAGCCGTCATCATCATCGCCGGTGGCGGCAACAAGCGCCTCTTTGTCGGCGGGGAATCATGCGATATCGTGTCGTATCTATTCAACTACGGCGTGACGGGAATCATTCTACGTCATCGTCTTCGCGCCGATGGTTACGTGGCGGAGGTAGATTCCGTTAACGACACGCTACAAGCGATTCGTTTGGTCCGTAAGCACGCTGCCGCGTGGGGGATCGATCCGCAGAAGATCGGTGTCATGGGATTTTCGGCTGGTGGCGAACAAGCCAGCGGCGCGGCGTTGGGCTATCCGGCTTTCGATGTGGCCCGCAACCAACCCGGAGATGTACTCGCCGGGGTATCTGCCCGTCCGGACTTTGTGAGCCTGATCTATACCGGCCCCTCGGCCCTCACCCTCGACCCCGCTACTCCCATTCCTACCGATGTGCCTCCGGCCTTCATCGCATCGGCAACCTACGGTGAAAAACGCCATACCCTTTGGTCGATCGATTACTACCGGGCCATGCTCAACCGCGAAGTGCCCAATATCGAAATGCACATGTATGGAAACGGCCGGCACGGCGGCGGCATTTCCGACCGCGACGGCATTCCCTTCGGCACCTGGGAAGACCGGTTTATCGATTGGTTTCGCGACCTCGGATTTTTGCAAAACCCCGGACTGCCGACCAAGGCAGCTCAGGATATCGCAGCTCAAGTTTCTGCTCAAAAATGAAAAAAACCTGCTTACTTCTCTTTATCATCCTCGGAATCGCGTTGGCACCAGCCGCTCGCGCCGAAGCTCCGCCAAACATCATCTACATTATGTTGGATGAGTGGGGTTACTTCGAATCGTCCGCCATGGAGCATCGGATTCTGGATACCCCCAACATGGATCGAATTGGGAACGAAGGCATCCGCTTCACGCAGTTCCTCGCCGGCGGCAACGTCTGCGCCCCCACGCGCAATGTGCTCATGACGGGTCAACACTCCGGGCACACCACCGTGCGGGGAAACAAGGGCACCGCGCCTATTCGAGATGAGGATTTCACGATCGCCGAAATGCTCAAATCTGCGGGCTACATCAGCGGCGGTTTCGGCAAATGGGGTTTAGGTGACGTCGGCACATCCGGAGTTCCGGAGCGTCAAGGTTTTGATACCTTCTTCGGCTACTATCATCAGGTGCATGCCCACACCTATTACCCGCGCTACCTGATTCGGAACAGCGAACGCGTGCCTCTTGCCGGGAACACCGGTGACCTGCATCACGGTGAAACGTTTTCCCACTATCGCATTCACGAGGAGAGTTTGGATTTTATCCGTGAAAATCACGATCGCCCCTTCTTCGCTTACTTGGCTTGGACACCCCCTCACGGTCACTGGGGCATGCCGGAGGATGATCCCGCATGGATCAAATATCGCGACAAGGACTGGAAAGCCAAAAACCAAAAAGGCACCCACGACGCCCAAATGTATGCCGCGATGGTTGAAATGGCTGACCGTCAGGTTGGTGAAATTCTGGCACTACTCGAAGAATTGGAAATCGATGAAAACACGGTCGTGTTCCTTTCCGGGGACAATGGAGGACAACCGTATTTTCAAAACGAACGCTACCCGCACGGGTTCCTCGCTCCCAATCTCAATCCCCGCACGGGCGAGCGTTTCCGGGGTGGTAAAGGCAACTTCTACGAGGGCGGTCTGCGCATTCCATTCATGGTCCGTTACCCCGCCCGCATTAACCCCGGCCAGGTCACCCCACATTTGGGCTACTTCCCCGACATCATGCCAACCCTCGCCGATTTAGCCGGCCTACCTCGCCCGGCCAGCACCGATGGCTACACCCTCACGCCCACGTTAATCGGGCGCGACGAAGTGAATCACGAACAACGCCGCCACAAATACCTCTATTGGGAAGACCTGAAAAGTCGGGCCGTGCGCATGGATCAATGGAAAGCCATTAAACCTGGCTTAGATGCCCCGTGGGAACTGTATCACTTGGATCACGACATCGAAGAACTTCACGACTTGGCTTCCAAACATCCGGAAATCCTGTCCAAGATGAAGCAATTCGCCGATGAAGCCCACGAGCCCGTGCGCGATGGTGAGGTCTACGATACCTCCATGGCCTTCGACGGTCACGAAGCTCCGACTTCATGATTCGACTCATCATTACCCTCTCCTGCTGCTTTGCCAGCAGCATGCTCTTCGCCGCAACGACGATGCACAGTCCGGATGGACGTGTTCAGGCGCACCTCACGGTCTCCGACCGAGGGCAACTCCACTACAGCGTTACATTCAAGGGCGCGGTCGTAGTTGAAACGTCCCCTCTTGGTATCACCGTCGATGGGATCGAACTCGGTGAGGGGGTTGAGCTCAAGCCCCCGGCCCAATCGAAAGTCGACGAAACCTACGCCACCCGCGGTAACCACACCCAGGCGCACAATCACCATCATGCATTTACCTTCCCCGTGCGCCACAAAACGAGCGCCCGCGACTATCAGATCGAATTCCGGGTCTACGATGACGGCGTAGCATACCGCTATCTCGTTTCCGGCGGCCCCACCCAACACGTCAGGGGCGAAGCCTCGAGTTGGCGTCTCGCCCGTGGCTCCAAGGTGTGGTATTTCGAACGCTTGAATCCCGGCTGGAAACTCAAGTCCTACGCCGGCGAGTGGATGTCGACCCGGATCGAAGACCTGCATACCGCCACGCCAACCAAGGTCGGCCCCGTGCAGGGAACTCCACTTGTCTTGGAACTGCCTGCTGGCATCGGTTACGCCGCCGTCACCAAGGCCGCTCTCTACAATTACAGCGGGATGCGTCTCGAGGCCGTTGGAGATCGCACCGTGGTCGCCAACTTCACGGAAGGTGACGCGGGTTTTGTAGTCACGGGAGATATCGTCACCCCTTGGCGCGCGACATTACTCGCCGATGATTTGGACGAGCTGGTCAACAGCGACTTCATCAACAACCTCAACCCCGCCCCGGATCCCGAACTCTTCGCCGACACGAGCTACATAAAACCGGGACGCAGTGTTTGGAGTTGGGAAACCATCAGCCTCGGCACACCCGACGACCAACGACGATTTATCGACTACGCCGACCAGATCGGTTTTGAACACTCCATCATCGACGACGGATGGAAGGACTGGGCCAACCCATGGGAAACCATCACCGAACTCTGCGCCCACGGCGCCGCCAAGGGAGTCGGAGTTTGGCTTTGGGTGCACTCCAACGACATTTCCGATCCGGCCGACAACTACCGCCAAATGCGCGACTACTTCGACCGCATCGCCGCGGCTGGAGGCGTGGGCCTGAAGATCGATTTCATGAACGGCGAAACCAAGGCGCTCGTGGATTTCGAGATCGCCGTGCTCCGCTTTGCGGCCGAACGAAAACTCATGATCAACTTCCATGGTTGCCATGCCTCGACCGGCGAAGAACGCACGTTTCCCAATGAGATGACCCGCGAAGGAATCCGCGGCTTGGAAGTAAACAAAATGAAAGAGGGCCCGTTGCCCGCGTCGCACAATGCCGCGCTCGTTTTTACCCGATTTGTCGTCGGCCACGCGGACTACACGCCGATCCTCTACTCCAACCCCGGCCCCACGACCTGGGCGCATCAAGTCGCCACTCTCGTCACGTTCCTCTCCCCGCTGCAGGTGTTCTGTGAAGATCCTGGCACGATGATGAACGGCCCCGTGCTAAAGACGGCGCTTCCGGTCGTCCAAGCGATCCCAACGCTCTGGGATAAAACCCTCGTGCTCCCGGGCAGTAATATCGGTGGACTGACGGCGATGGCCCGCCAAGATGGCAACCGCTGGTTCGTAGGCATTCTCAATGGGGGCGAAGCCCAACAATATGCACTCGATCTGAGTTTCCTCCCCCCCGGCAATTACTATGCCACCGCGGTTCGTGATGACCCCAAGGCGGACCGTATCAACCTCGTCGGTCGCAATCCCAAGGCCGATCTCAAGGAATACACCACGGCGATGCCATTTGAGGTCGCGAAATTCCAACTGATCCCAAGCGACACCCTGTCAGTCTCACTGGCGACCGGCGGCGGATACGTGCTGATGCTCGAGCCTCGTTGACCTATCCATTTCCACCAACGATATATCCGATCCCATCACGTGTTGTGGCGAGCTCACATTAAGGACTGAACGCATTCGCAACAAAGGGTTGTCACCCACCCATAGTCCGAAGAACCTTCGCACCTCACCCCTCACTACCCCTTTCCCCGAAATGGTCTCCATCGCAACATTCATATTCTTCACCGGTCTCGTCGGTTTCATTTCCTGGTGGCGCACCCGCCACGACGACCACGGTGATTCCGATAGCTATTTCCTCGCCGGGAAAAGTCTCCCGTGGTTCGTGGTCGCGGGTTCGTTGATGCTCACCAATCTATCGACCGAACAGCTCATCGGCCTCAACGGCGGCGCGTATTTGAGCGGAGCGGTGGTCATGGCTTGGGAAGTCGTCGCGGCCCTCGCCTTGGTGGTCTTGGCCCTCTACTTCCTCCCCCGCTATTGGAACACCGGCATCACGACAGTGCCGCAGATGTTGGAGAAGCGATTCGACCTCAAAACCCGTCAAATTCTCAGCGGTCTATTTCTCGTTTTCCTCGTGCTCAACTTTCTGCCGTTCGTGCTCTACTCCGGCGCGTTGGGTATGAATGGTCTATTCAAAGTCGACGAAGTTTTGGGCGTTTCTGAGACCAGTTCGATTTGGATCATGGTATGGTCGATCGGCACGATCGGCGCACTCTACGCGGTATTCGGTGGGCTCAAAGCTGTAGCCGTCTCCGACACCATCAACGGGGTTGGACTACTCATCGGCGGTCTAGCCATTCCGATCCTCGGCCTCATGGCCCTCGGCGATGGCAGCATGGGAGCGGGCATTGATCGTATCCTCACGAACCAATCGTCCCAAGTCAGCCCCATCGGCGCTGATGATTCGGTGATCCCGTTCAGCACCCTCTTCACTGGCATGGTGCTCATCAACGTCTACTACTGGTGCACCAACCAAGCCATCGTGCAGCGCACCTTCGGTGCCAAATCCTTGGCCGAAGGACAAAAAGGCGTCATGGCCGCGGCGTTTCTTAAACTCCTCGGACCGCTTTATTTGGTGCTTCCGGGTATCATCGCTTTGGAAATGTTTGGCGGCGACCTCGGCAACGGCGACTCCGCCTATCCTCGGCTGGTCGCCGCCGTGCTGCCGCCTTACTTCGCCGGGCTGTTCGGCGCGGTGATGTTTGGTGCCATTTTGAGCTCCTTCAACAGTGCCCTGCACAGCTGCTCCACCCTGTTTGGTTTGGATATCTACAAAGGTCTGATCAACCCCCAAGCCGATGGCCGCCGAGTCGTGTGGATCGGTAAAGTATTTGGCATCGGGTTGGCTATTTTCGCCATGCTTCTCGCTCCCGTTATTGCCGGAGCACCTGACGGACTTTTCACGTTGATGAAAAAACTCGGCGCCATCTTTAATATTCCGATTTTGGCCGTGATCATCATGGCCATGATGAACAAATCTGTGCCAGCGTGGGCTGCCAAAATCTCCCTCTTCATGGGTATGGCAACGTATTGCGTCTTCTCCTTCGCCATGAACGAGAAGTTTTTCGGCATGGAAATGCACTGGCTTCATTTCGCCGCGATCAATTTCGTTTTCCTCTGCGTATTTATGGCCGTCGCCGGCAAGCTGAAACCCTCCTCGCGCGTGGCGATGGCGGCTGATGGCATCACCTCCGGAGATCCGGAATGGAGTGCTGTCCGCATCACCTCGGGTATGGTCGTCGTCGCGACCCTGGGTCTCTATATCGGACTCCATATTCTGGGATCCTAACGGTCGGTTCCGGCGCTCTGCGCACGGACCCCAACGCGTTAAGGGCATCTACTCTTCTTCGGCCGTTGGCACCAAGAAGAGTGGGTCCTTTATCTTCGAAACCAATGGCCGGATGGAATCACCTTCATGCCAGGCGCACGGCACCGCCGTTGTGCGGGGATGTTCCGGCACCCCAAATTCGTTGATCTGTAACGCGGCCACCAACTGGTCGATCGCCACTTCCGTCAGCATCCCATTCATATACGGAATGCCGGCAACGCTGAGGCCTTCCCGATCACAATGGTCAATGTAAACATATCCCATCGTTTCGGGGTCCAATCCGCCGTTATCCGAAAGGAGTTGATGCCAATTCGCACCGCAGCAAATCACCGCATCGGGCTTCTTACGATTGCGCCACCGGCTCACGGCCTTGGCCTCCGCGGGACCCACATAGGGCTTGATTCGATTTGATTTGGGCAAGCGACGCCCCACATCCCAAAATCCCGCGGTAATCAAGTCACGGGCACGCGCATCGGATTCAGGATTGAGCAACAGCCCAATCCGCTCGTAGCCCCGCGCCAGTAGCTGAGCCATCGCTAGGTGGATGTTACGATAGTGATCGATCACCACGCGATTCATCGGCGGTTCCACCACCGAGTAGCCGATGGCTACCGTCGCCAGTTTACTCGAATTGATCGGCACGGCACCGGTTACTTCACGATGAGGTCCGAAGAGCGCCGCGCGGATTCCCCGCGCTTCGATAATCTTTTCCAAGCGCTGAGGCGTAATCCCTCGCTCATCCATTTCAAATATCTCCAAACCATAGCCGCGTTCTTCGGCCCGTTTCTTGGCGTGAGCAATCGACGTATTGATATACTTCTCCAGCCCCGAACCGTCTCGTTTCACGGGCACCACGAAAGCCAACGTCTCCTGACCATCGCGCAAGGACTGCTGCTTGAGCAGCGACATCAGTTCCGATACCCGGGCATTGCGCCGATAACCCAGCTCTTCAGCGATCGCCTTCACGCGGTTTCGCGTTGAATCCGGAATCGACGGATCATCCCGCATCGCCATGGATACTGCGCCCAGAGAAAGACCTGCTTTCTCAGCTATTGCCCGAACACTCGCGGAACTGCGTTTCTTTGCCATACGTCCGGCCAGTGGACCCATTATTGATTAAAACGCAACTGGCTTCTAAACGTTTCAGCTCTCATCAGGAACTCGCCTGAAAGCACCGCGGATCAGCACTTGTCGTAAACGAATCTATCTATCTCTTCTCCCGTATCGTAGAGCAAGCTGCGCGGGAAGAATTTATCATCAAACGGTCGCGGGCGCGTGGGCCCGCCCCAGGTGGACCTTTCGACATCACGCCAACTCCGACGCCCCCAGATTGTCGTCCGCAGAATATCCCGAGTATCTCCCTGCCACGTCAAAATCGCGTCATGCAAACTGTCTCGAATTTTGGCGGTGGCCTCATTCTCCACCAAATTATTCATCTCCTCCGGATCTTCCTGCAGATCGTAAAACTCATCAGAATCCAACAGATTGATCGCGAGTTTATAGCGGCCATCAAAGACCGTGCGAATCGGCGTAAATCCTCCGAACCCATCGTGATCGAGTTCGAATCGATTGAACTCGATGAACACCTTGTCGTTCGTCACGTGGGCGGGATCCTGGCACTGAGGAACCAACGACTTGCCTTGCACGAGCGGTGGATGCTCAACGCCGAAATAGTCCAGAAACGTAGGCACTAAATCGATATGCGAAACCGGTGACGCGGATTCAGTCCCGGCCGTGACCTGTTCGGGCCAACGCACGATGAACGGAATATTACAGATTTCATCGTAAGAGCACGGCCCTTTGCCGTTCAAACGATGGCGATGGAACATATCTCCGTGATCGCTGGTGTAAACGACCAGCGAGGAGGGAATATGCTCATCGATCGCCGAAATCACCCGCCCCACCTCGTAGTCACTATAGCTATTACAGGCAAAATAGTTGGGGTTCTTGTAAACCAAGCCGTCTGCTCGACGCTCCAATTTTTCGTGCCCATCCTGGAAGTGGGCCGCCCATTCGCGTTGCGAGCGGGGCTTGTTGGCCAGGTCATCATCGCCGGTGGCGCCTAGCGAAAATTCAAAATCATCGAATCCACTAACAAAGGGCTCCGGGCAGATAAACGGATGGTGGGGCTCATCAATCGAAACGACCAAGAAAAAATCCTCGTCACGATGCGCTTCGATAAATGCCCGGGCCCGATCGGCAATGCGATGGGCATGGGTAAATTCTTCCGTGATCCCGTTAGCCTTAACTTCTTCCGGACCGTGCACGAGACGGGAGATAGAACGGGCGTGATCATCGGGCAAAGAATCCAAGTAATTGCGCCCATCGAACCAATAGTCCGGATCCCAACCGTCGGCACACCGACCGTCGCCAAAATAATCTGACCCATCCAGATGCCATTTACCCACATATCCCGTCACAAAGCCTTCCTGCTGCAGCCGCTGCCCAATCGTCGGAAGATCCGCGTGCGGCGCCTGATCGTTCCCCAAAACGCCCGTCGCATGGGGATACAGCCCTGTCATGATTGCCGAACGCGCCGGACCACAAACTGGCGAACAGGTATAGGCGTTGTCGAAACGCACGCCATCAGCGGCCAATCGGTCAATATTCGGGGTCTTAAGTGCCGGATTACCGGAATAGCAGCCAACACAGTTGGTGCCTTGGGTATCGATCAAGAAGAACACGGCTTGGCGGAGCATGGCAAATTGGGGAGGACGAGGCCAACAACACGCGAAACACATCGCACTGTTAGACTTGCGACCGAATCAGTTCAGTGAACGGCGCATTCGAGCAACGGCATGTGCTCTGAACCGTTCGGCAATTCCTGCCGAACCGTGATCGTAAAACGATGAACATTCATAAAATCCACTGGTCACAGAGGACCATGAGGCCTCCAACTCGACGTGCGAGACGGATATTTTGCGGCATAAAACCTCATATTTTGACGCACTTTCTCCTAGATTCCATGCCACAAATGCCGAGACTCTCAGGTCCTGCCCCCCCAACCAAACTCATGACTAACCGTCTCACCTTTTCTCCGCACCCACTCGTTGCCCTGTTCCTTTTGACGGCACTGGGGCTCGACGCGGAACCGCGATCGGTAAACTCCCGCAGCGCCGAGCCGCGCGAACACCACCTGTTTGTCGGCGCTGAACTTTTCGTGCGCCAAGGCGAAGATCTCGTGACCGTGGAACGGATCAAAGGGGATTCAGCCCGGCTTCAATCGGAGATTCCCGAATATGTGCCGCTGCGAAAAACCAGCGGTCTGCATTGGCGGCTCGTCACCAAAGTCAGCGGCGTCAAAGCGGAGATTGAAAACTTCGACACCGACCCTTTCAGCAGTCAGGAACTCCGTGACTTTGCGGAACAAGCGTCCACTCAAAGTTACCTGGACGGACAGCAGAACATGATGAGTGCCGCCCAAGGCCAGATGCTGGAGCGAGGAGCGGAACTGAGCGGTGCCGCTCAATCTGACGACCCCGCGATCAGAGGCCCGGCCGAACAGGAGCTCGCTTCCCTCGAGGTCGAAATGGCGGATTTGAACGATAGCATGTCAGCCATCGAAAACATCATGGAGACCACTCAGATGGGTGAACTCAGCGGTGGCGGAGCGGGTTACCCCCCGGACGCCCTGGAGGTCAGTTTCAAGATTTCTTCCCCCACCCCCATCGCCGATGCCTACGTGTTCATATCCATCCGAGTGGAACGAGAGGGAAAAATCTCCGATACGAGCTTCTACCGTCATCTCAGTAATATCGGTCCTAAACCGCGCAAGGTGCGCTTCACCCGCGATGGTTTCCCTACCGGTTTTGAAGTTTTGGGAACCAAAGTTTACCTCTTTAGCTACGGGGAAGAAATCGCGACCAATCTCTCAGAGAAGCACTACCAACTGACATACGAGGAAGCGAAAGAATTTCTCCACCTCAGCCACATCGGTGAAAATCGCCGTGAGACCGTGCCCGCAAAGCCCGCGTGGTCTTTGGCTCCTAAGCACCTCCTGGCTGAAAAGAATCATCAGTCATTCGATTTCCCGTTAAGGATCGATCTGGATGCCTCGGGCCAGGTGGTCTCGATCAGCGATGATGGTTCGATTGTGCCGGAACATCTTCGTGAACTCATCGAAGAACTTACCTTTTTCCCGGCGTTGGAAAACGGCACCCCCGTCGCCTCGTCTTTGGTGATCAATCCGGCGGATTTCTACAAAAACTAGTCACCTCCAACGGCCTAGACGATCCGGGTATTTCATCTTGGCCGCAGCGGGCTAGTCGGTCGTATTGACCCTTGGAAGCGATTCCCTGGGGTTTCGCCGCGTTCATCTTTTCCTTTTTCAGCCATGCGCATTCTCTACATCGATATCGATTCCTGCCGCCCCGACCACCTCGGTTGCTACGGCTATCATCGCAACACCTCCCCCAACATCGATGCCCTCAGTTCCCACGCGATGAAGTTCCGGCAGTGCTACGCGAGTGATGCCCCTTGTCTGCCGTCCCGCACCGCGATGTATAGCGGTCGCTTTGGTATTCAGACCGGCGTCGTCGGCCATGGTGGCACCGCGGCCAATCCCAAGAACGAAGGCACCGGACGCGGATTCACCGATAATTTTGTGGAGCAAGGCCTCGCCAAACAGCTCCAAAAGCTCGGTATGCATACGGCCATGATTTCACCATTTGGCCAACGTCATGCCGCCCATTGGTTCTACGCCGGTTTCAACGAGATCCACAATACTGGCCAGGAAGGCATGGAATCCGCCGAGGTCGTGGCGCCCGTGGTCGATCGCTGGATGGATGCCAACGCCGCCAAGGAGGATTGGTTTCTCCACATCAACTATTGGGACCCGCACACGCCTTATCGCGTGCCTGCGGACTATGAGAATCCTTTCGACAACGACCCGCTGCCCGAGTGGCTGGAAGATCCCGCCGCTCTCGAACGCCACCAAAAGATGACCGGGCCGCATACCGCCCTGGACGTCGGCATGTATGGTGCCGCCCCTGAACCTACCTCAGAGCAGGACTTTCCCCGGCATCCGTGGAGCCTCACCTCACCCGTCGAATTGCGCCGCATGATCGATGGCTACGACACGGGCATCCGTTACGTGGATGATCAGATCGGTCGTATCGTCGCTCAGCTCAAGGCCGCCGGCATCTACGAAGAAACCGTCATTATCATTTCCGCCGACCATGGCGAAAACCAAGGCGAACTGGGCATCTACGGTGAGCACGGCACGGCCGACGTCGGGACGTGTCGCATTCCTCTGATCATCAAGTGGCCCGGCATGGCCGCGGGCGAAAACACCGCCCTGCATTATAATTTAGATTTGGCCCCGACGTTGATGGAAATGCTGGGCGGCGAGAACTGCCCCATTTGGGACGGAGAAAGTTACGCCGATGCGCTGCGCAACAACTCCGCCGATACCGGTCGTGACGAGATTGTTATCAGTCAATGTGCCCACGTTTGCCAACGCAGCGTGCGTTGGGACAACTGGATCTACCTGCGGACCTACCACGATGGATTCCATCTTTTCCCGCAGGAGATGCTCTACGATCTGAACGCAGATCCGCATGAACAAAACGACATCGCCACGCAGAACCCGGCGATCTGTCGAGAAGGCGCGTGGCGTTTGTCGCGTTGGCATGATGAGCAGATGCAAAAACTTGCCGCGAAGGGTGAAGACATCACCGATCCGCTGTGGACGGTGATCAATGAAGGCGGCCCCTTCCACGCTCGACTTACCTCTCCCGGCGAACCCGGCAGTATAGAAGCATTTGAGCGCTACTTGACCCGACTGGAAACCACCGGTCGCGCCGATGGCGCCGCCCAACTGCGCGCCAAGTATCTGTCTTAATTCGCCGTGACGCGGTCGGGTCGCGGCAGCCTTTTCTTGTCTCGAACCTCGGCGGTCGCTAGACAAGAAAGGATTGTCAGGTCTACCCCCTCGATGTTGTCGCCTCGTCCCTTCCCCTTCGCTCTCCTTCCCCTCCTTTCCCTGATCGGCGCTTCCAGCTGGGCTGCTGTTTCAACCCAGGAAATTCCGGAATCCGTCTATGGGTTTTTAGACAATCACTGTCTCAACTGCCACGACTCCGTCGAGAGGAAGGGCGATTTCGACATGGAGACGTTGAACTTCGATCTGACCGATCCCCATGTTTTTGAAACGTGGGTCAAAGTGCACGACCGGGCCGATCACGGTGAAATGCCACCGAAGGAAAAACGCCGCCCCGAGCCGTCGGAACTCGCCGCCTTCCTTGCTAACATGGGTCGGCCCCTGCAGTCCGCCGATCTGACCCGTCGCCACCAACACGGTCGCGCCACCGTCCGACGCCTCAACCGTTTCGAATACGAAAACAAATTACGGCACCTGCTGGCGGCGCCGTGGCTCCAAGTCGCCGACGATTTACCCGAAGACGGAACCGCTCATTTGTTCAACAAAATCGGCGATCGCTTGGACGTTTCTCATGTGCAGATGAGTAAATATCTGGAGACAGCTCAAAAGACACTTCGGACCGCGGTGAACACGGCTGCATTTCCCGCCGAGACCAAAAAATATTACATGCGCGAAGAACCGGGCGTGTATCCCTACATCTGGTATCGCGCCGGGCTCCAGGTCTCCGCCACACGCGCAGTCGTGCCGCTGCTGGGACTTGAGCCGCAGATCGGTGTAATCCGAAAAACGCAGCCTGCCACCGTCGGTGATTCCGATCCCGCGATTCGCGAGCTCGAAGCCTTGGGCACGTTTTCTGGCACCTACTCCGCCACCACCAAGTATGACTTCAAACGCGAGCGGCGGCCGATCGACGGGCGCTATCGCATTCGGGTAAAATCCTATTCGTTCCTCGGTGGCCTCAACGGCGCCAGCGGCGGTGGCGACGACGGATTGACCGGAGGCAATATCGAGTGGTGGCGACCGAACCGGAACTTCGCCTACCGCGCCGAGCGGAGCGAACCCGTCACCTTGTATGCGCTCGCCGCCAGCAACGACAGCCGCTGGCTGGCGACTTACGATGCCCACCCCGATCCGACCATCACCGAACATGTGGTCGATCTAAAAGCCGGCGAAGGTATCCGCCCCGACGCCGCCCGGCTCATCCGCACCCGCCCCGGTTGGGACGGCAATGCCAACGCTACTGAAGCCGGTGTGCCGGGCGTCGCCTTCAACTGGCTCGAGGTCGAAGGGCCATTGCACGACACCTGGCCACCGCCTTGCTACCAGACCCTTTTCGGGGATCTACCCTTCACCGTCGACGACGACCAGCAAGTGGTGGTGCAGAGCTCCAACCCGTCGGCCGATGCCCAACGCCTACTATGGCGTTTTCTCCCCCGGGCCTCAAATCGGCCCCTCTCCGACGAGTCCGCAATTCAGCCCTATCTGAAAATCTTCCACCAGGCCCAAGCATTCGGAGAGTCTTTCACTGAGGCCTTGATTAGCGCTTATACTACCATCCTGTGTTCGCCGGACTTCCTCTATCTGGAAACCCAGCCGGGAGCGCTTGAGAATCACGAACTGGCGCAACGGCTCGCCTATTTTCTGTGGAATGGTCCGCCCGATTCAACGCTTCAAAATCAGGCCGACCTGTCTCAGTCACAGCACCTCGCTTCACACGTCGATCGCCTCCTCGACGACCCGCGATCCGATCGCTTCGTGAACGCGTTTTTGGATTACTGGCTCGAATTACGGGACATCAAACTCAACGCCCCGGACGCTTCGCTCTACACCGACTATTACTTGGACGAGTTGTTGACCGAATCCGCCATCCGGGAAACCCGACTCTTTTTCCGCGAGTTGATCGATCAAGACCTCCCCGTCATCAACCTGATTGATTCGGACTTCACGTTCGTGAATGAGAGACTGGCCCTGCACTACGGATTGCCCGCTACTCCGGGGGTAAATCCCCAAAAGATAGCCCTGCCCGCCGGATCACCTCGCGGGGGACTGCTTACCCAATCGAGTGTGCTCACCGTCACCGCCAATGGCACCACCACCTCGCCCGTTTTGCGCGGTGCCTGGATCATGGAACGTATCATGGGCCTGGAAATCCCTCCGCCTCCTTCCGGTATCGAGGCGGTCGAACCCGACACCCGCGGTGCTACCACGATCCGCGAACAAATTGCTCGTCACATCGAGGCCGCCGCCTGCAGCACCTGCCACGAAAAAACCGATCCGGCGGGATTCGCCTTGGAGAGTTTCGACGTCATGGGCGGTTGGCAGGATCAGTATCGCGCCGTCGACGAAGACGTTACTCCCGTCGAAGGCATCGGCAAAAACGGACACGCGTTTCCATTTCACTACGCCCAACCGGTTGATAGCAGCGGCGTGCTCAAAGACGGGCGCACATTTGCCAATATCAAGGAATTCAAGACCCTGCTTGGACAAGAAGAACGCACAATCGCACGCAACCTCGTCAACCGCCTGATCGTCTATGGCACCGGTGCTCCCGTCAGCTTTGCCGATCGCGCTGAAGTCGAACAGATCCTCGACGCCACCGCCGATTCGGGCTACGGTGTGCGCTCGTTGATCACGGCCGTGGTGCAAAGCCCGCTATTTACGATTAAGTAACTCCACTCAATGTATATTTCGACTCCGGATAATCGCATCAGTCGTCGCCAAATGTTACGCGGCATCGGGGTCGCGATGGGGCTCCCGTTACTCAACGCCATGACGCCCGTGTTCGGTCGCGCCGCCACCGCCCTCGCGGAGGCAGGCCAACGCCCGCAACGCATGATCGGCATCTGCAACAATCTCGGGCTATTGCGAGAGCGCTTCTTCCCCACCGGATCCGGATCCGCGTATCAGCTCTCCCCTTACCTCGAACTTCTGGCCGAGCATCGCCCAAAATTCTCCGTATTCAGCGGCGTCTCCCATCCGGGCGTAGACGGTTCCCACTCTTCCGATGTTTCCTTTCTGACCGCGGCCCCTCATCCGGCCAGTGGTGGCTTCCGCAATTCCATTTCGCTTGATCAGTATATTGCCGAAAAGATCGGTGAACAAACACGCTTCCCCTCCCTCACCCTAGGTGTTAATCCCAAACAAGGACGGCGCAGTCTTTCCTGGACCCGGTCTGGTGTGCTGATCCCCTGTCAGGGCGAAGCGTCTCAGATCTATCGCCAGCTTTTCCTGCAAGGCACCGAAGCGGAGGTGTCGGAACAGATGAGAAAACTGGAACTCGGTCAGAGCATCATGGATACGGTAGCCGACCAGTCACTGGCCTTGCGTCACCGTCTCGGCAGCGAAGACCGCGAACGGATGGATCAATACCAAACCGCGGTGCGTGACTTGGAGACCCGCATGGAGAAATCCCGGGAATGGAAACGCACGCCCAAGCCTTCCACCAACGTCCCTATGCCGCTCGATCCGCAATCCCCCAGCGACTACTTGGAAAAGGCCCGACTCATGTATCACATGGCCCACCTCGCATTTGAGTCCGACTCGACCCGATGCGTCACGCTACTGCTCGATAGCAACAACTCGCCTACCATCTCCGTGCCCGGTGAGAAAATCTCCGACGGTTACCACAACCTCTCCCATCACGGCAAAAACCCGGATAAGCTCGCGCAACTCGAGTCCATCGACCAATCGCACATGAGCCTGCTCAACACCTTTCTCGGCGACCTCGAGGCCTCCCGTGAACGGGGCACCTCGTTGCTCGACAATACGCTCGTGATGTATGGTAGCAATTTTGGCGACGCTAACAAACACACCACCACCAACATGCCCATCCTTCTCGCCGGCGGCCGCATCAAGCACGGCCAGCACCTCGAGTTCGATCAGAAGCAGAATTACCCCTTGCCTAACCTATTCGTGAGCATGCTGCAAAGCATGGGGATCGAATCCGACCGGTTTGCTTCGTCCACCGGGACGATGACCGGGCTGGATCTCAGGGTATCCAGTTAAATACACGGCGGCCCCAAACGGACGATTCCGAGAGCCATAACGGCTATCACGACTCCTTACCAGCGACGGAGAAACCGTTTAAACTGGGCTGAACCATTCAGCAAAATCTCGGTAGGGATTGACCATAAATGCATGACTATTGGACCAAAAATTCTGTAGGCTTACTCCCACAACCTCTAGCCTCTTCGTTATCATGACTACCCTCCCCAGTTCTCGCCGCAAATTCCTCACCCAATCCGCCGCGCTCGGCGCCGGCATGATGATTCTCCCCACCGGCACCCTCTTCGGGACCAACCGCCCAAGCAATAAGCTGAATATAGCGCTCATCGGCTGTTGGGGACGGGCCACCGCCCACTTCGCCATGTTGGAGAAGGAGAACGTGGTCGCGTTGTGTGACGTCAATACGCGGGCCTTGGATGCCGCGGGAGCGAAGTTCCCCAAAGCCAAAAAATACACCGACTGGCGCAAGGCACTGGATCAAAAGGATATCGACGCCGTCGTTTGCTGCACCCCGGACCATCATCACGCGTTCGTGTCCATCTGGGCGATGAACCGTGGCTATCACGTCTTCGGCGAGAAACCCCTCGCCAATACCATCGAGGAGGCGCGCACGGTTCGTGAAACTTACCTCAAAAATAAGGACAAGCTCGCCACGCAGTGTGGCACCCAGCGTCATTTCCACCCTAATTTCGACAACATCGAGGCCCTCATCAAACAAGGCGCCATCGGTGACCTCCAAGACGTGCACGCCTGGGGCAATCGTTTCCACGACAAGACAGCCTACCCGGTCGGCACCGGCGTGCCTCCCGACTACATCGATTGGGATCTCTGGGTCGGTCCTTCTCAGATGCGTGCTTTCAGCGAGGATTACTTCGTCGCCTACAATGGCCGCACCAAGAAATTCGAAATCTCCTATTTTGATTCCGACCCGGCAAAGTGGCCACGAGGCTCGAACTGCTTGTCTTGGAACATGTATCGAGAGTTCGGTAACTGGCAGATTGGCGACATGGGCAGTCACACCATGGATTTGGCCTTCAGTCCTCTCGACGCGGCCTATCCGCTCTCGGCCCAAGCAAGTGGTGAAGATTACAACCCTGAC
>JABIRI010000319.1 GCA_018667915.1 Opitutaceae bacterium
CGAGAACGAGAACGAGAACGAGAACGAGAACGAGAACGAGAACGAGAACGAGAACGAGAACGAGAACGAGAACGAGCGAAGAGCGAAGAGCGAAGAGCGAAGAGCTTCTCCCGACCTCACCCCAATTCTTTCTCTTTATTCTTTATCTTTCTCTTTCTCTCCCCGCCCAACCCGTTCTGACTTTCTATCCATGCAGCCACGACCACACCGCGATGCCGTCTACGCCACGCTCTCCGGGCGCGGACTCGAAATCGGTGCCTTCCATGAACCCGCCGACATTCCCGCGACTGCATCGATCGACTATTTCGATGCCGTAGATGCAAAACGAGCGGCCGAACTCTTCCCTGAAGTTCCCTCCGACGCCTTTGTGACGGTCGATCATATCGGCGATATCGACCACGACGGTCTCGCCCAATTTGCTGACGGCCGTTTCGACTTCGTGATCTGCAACCATGTCATCGAGCACGTGGCCAACCCCATCAAACTCGTGCGCGAACTCTTCCGCATCACCCGCACGGGCGGCACCGTAATTCTCTCCGCTCCGGACAAAGATTACACCTACGATAAGACCCGTCCCCTCACGACCTTCGAACACCTCTGGTCGGACTACGAAAACAACGTCACCGAAAACGACGACGAGCACTACATGGACTTTTTTCGCGGTGCCGCGCCCCACGTGCTGGAAGCCGATCCGATCCATCTTCCTCACCAGATCAATCGCGTCCGAGAACGCCGCGAACACGCCCACGTCTGGGACAGCGCCTCCTTTCGAGCCTTCGTCCACGAAGTCTTTGATCGCCTGGAGATCAAGAACACCCAACTCGCCGAAAACCTCGGCGCCGCCAACGACCTAGAATATTTCGGTGCTTGGCAAAAAGCCTAACCCGCCGACTCCCATCGCCCGGCCCCTGCCGGCCGTCCCATCGAGACACCTCTCCCGGTTTCGTCGACCTAGGTTCCGGCCAGCGACCTGTAGGCCTCTCTCACCAATCCCGGTCCAGTTCCTCTGCACCACCATCAGACCCAGCTCACCCATGGCCGGCTCCAGCCTCCCCGCAGGCCCTCAATCAATCCCCGCAAGTCCCCACCAGCACTGCCTCAGTCACTCCAAAAGTTTGTCACCATTATGGTGACAAACTTCGTAAAAAGAGTCGGCTGAGTTTTCCCGCGAGGATACACCGTAGGCGAGGCCGTTAATATCGTGGCCGACATAGCGATGTCACCATAATGGTGACATCGCACCATAGTCTTAGGCTAATTGAAAAGGAAGCTAGGGCGACTGGAGCGGAAAAAGTGCGTAGGCGTGGTTCGAGGTTTGCGCGGGTTGGTGGGCATGGTTGCTTGGAGGTTCCTTGTCTGAACTTCTCGATACGCTCCGCCTTACATTTGGATATGACCAATTTCGCCCGCTTCAACGGGAGATCATGGAGGCTCATATCGCGGGTCGCGATACGTTCGCGCTCCTGCCCACCGGCGGAGGAAAGTCCCTTTGTTTTCAACTGCCTGCTCTGGTCCGGCCCGATCGGGGCCTCACTGTCGTGGTCTCGCCGCTGATCGCACTGATGAAGGATCAGGTCGATCAGCTCCAGGACGCTGGCGTCGCGGCGACTTTTCTTAACTCGTCACTTTCTTCCGCCGAAGCGCGTTCGCGCATGGCGGGGCTTCATCGCGGAGAGTTTCGCCTGCTCTACGTCGCTCCCGAGCGATTGATGCTGAAGGAGTGGCAGCAGAACCTCACCGGCTGGAACGTCGCTGCCCTCGCCATCGATGAAGCCCACTGTGTTTCCGAATGGGGACACGACTTCCGGCCTGAATTTCGACAGATCGCCCAGCTCCGAGACATTCTGCCCGAGGTCCCCATCATGGCGTTAACCGCCACCGCCACGGAGCGCGTGCGCGTAGATATCATCAAGCATCTGCGCTTACGCGAACCGGAGATCTTCGTAGCTTCCTTCAATCGCCCAAACCTGACCTACAAGGTCCGACCCAAGGACGGCCCCGCCCGCCAGATCACCGAATTCGTCAAAAAACGTCCGCAGGAATCCGGTATCGTTTACTGCGCGACCCGCGCGACCACCGAACGCACAGCCGAAGCATTGGTAGCGCGGGGATTCTCCGCCTTGCCCTATCACGCCGGCCTACCCGCTGAAGTGCGCTCCGAAAACCAAGAGCTATTTCTTCGTGATGAGGTGAACATCATCTGTGCGACCATCGCTTTCGGCATGGGGATCAATAAACCCAACGTGCGCTGGGTCATCCATTACGATCTCCCGAAAAACATCGAGAGCTACTACCAGGAAACCGGGCGAGCCGGGCGCGACGGACTTCCCAGCGATTGCCTGCTGCTTTTCAGCGCGGGCGACGCCGCCAAACAATCTCACTTCATCGACGACATTACCGATGAGCACGAACGCTCAGTCGCCCGCACGCAGCTTCGCCAGATGTTGCACTACGCTGAATCGGCCGGTTGTCGCCGCGGTGAGCTGCTGATGTATTTCGCCGAGACTTACCCGGATTCAAACTGCGCGTCCTGCGACAATTGCATCGAACCGCGCGACACCTACGACGGCACGATCCTCGCGCAAAAATTCCTCTCCTGCGTTTACCGCGTCGCTCAAGCCTCGCGCTTTGGCACTGGCGCCAACCACCTCGTCGAAATTCTAACCGGGGCGGACACCGAAAAGATTCGTCGCTGGGGCCACGACCTACTTTCGACTTACGGCATCGGCAAGGATCTCTCGAGGCCCCAATGGCTGGGTGTTTTTCGCGAGTTGATGCGTCTCGGCTATTTGCGGCAGACCGAGGGCCAATATCCTACCGTCGAAATGACGGAAGCAGGCGCGGAAATCCTTCGAGCCCGCACGCCCATCACACTGACCAAATCAATGACGGTGACCAAGACCGCCAAGGTCCGTATCCCCCGCAAAGGTGCGATCGAATGCGACGAAATTCTCTTCGCTCGGCTACGGGCATTGCGCAAGGAATTGGCCGATGAAAAAGGCGTGCCCGCTTACGTCATCTTCGGCGATGCGACATTACGGCAAATGGCCCGGGAATATCCGGCTAACATCAATGCCATGCAGGATATCTTCGGAATGGGTGAAAAGAAGCGCGAACAATACGGCGAAACCTTCGCCGCCGAAATTGCGAACCACCTCCAAGACAACGCCAAGATGGCGTTTAACTAACCGTTTATTCTAAAACGGCCACCAGCTGCTGGACGCTTTTTTACCGTCCTTGGTCGCTTTTTTAGAATCATCAATGGCCTCGATCATTATCTCCTTGAAGGAGCCTCCTCGCACGCTGGTCCAGTCTACTTCATCCAATTCCTCTCCTTCCGCGTTCAAAACCATCAAGGTGGGATACCGACTGATGCCATATTCACGGCGGACCCGCGACACTTCCTGTTCTACCGCCTTCGATTGAGGTGTATTGCGGAGCCAATCGCATTTGTAGAAAACAAACGACGGAGCAAAAATTCCGGCGAATTGTTCGTCGTGAGCGACCTCCGCTTCAAACTGTTTACAGGGCGGACACCAATCACTGCCGGTGAAAAGCGCCAACACGCGCTTGTTAGATTTCGCCGCGGCGGCTTTGGCTTGGTCTAGATTGGTGAACCAATGTGCGCTGCGGTTGGGCGTGACTGGTCTCGAGGGAGCTTTCGGTGTTGTCGCCGGCCGCGATTCAGAAATCGTGGGTGATTCGGATGGAGGAGGATTGGAGCTCAGGCTGCCCTCCGTCGCGCTGACAACTCCCGCAGTCAAGATGACCTTTCCTGTTGTATAGGTAAGAATTTCCCGTTCCCCGATTCCGATGGTGCTGCGAGGCTGACCTAACTCCGTTAGGACTTCATGTTTTGTGGCACCAATCTCGACGGCCAACAACGCACCGGGAATCAGGAAAAATACGATGAGTAAACTGCGTATCATGCTACGGAGAGTTGACTCCCGATTTCGAATTAACAAGCCCTTGGATCGACTCAATATTCGATACCCCGCTGGGCCATGATACCCTCATTGAAGGGGTGTTTTATTTCCTTCATTTCCGACACGAGGTCCGCCGCCGCGCACAGGGCTTCTGGCGCATCGCGGCCGGTTACGATCACATGCAGTTCCGGTCTTCGAGCGACCAATGCCGAAACAACGCGATCCGTTTCGAGGTAGTTCATACTCAGCACGATATTCATTTCATCGAGCATGACTAAGCTCACCTCGGGATCCGCCATTGCAGCCTCCGCCAACGCCCAACCCTTTTCACACAAAGCAATGTCACCCGCTCGATCCTGCGTATCCCAAGTAAATCCTCCCCCTACAGCATGCCAGGTGAGATTGTCACAGCGCAGCACCTTCTCCGCCGTATCGGGCGTCGCCTTAATAAACTGAACTACGACGGCTTTGCGTCCATAGGCCAACGTGCGTGTGACCACGCCGAAACCGGCCGTGCTCTTCCCTTTGCCGTTACCCGTATTCACGATCAAAATACCTCGACGTTCTTGCGCCGCCTCGGTGCGCGTTTTCATTTCGGCCTTCACTTCCGCCATTTTATCGCGGTGTTCGTCTTCGGTAGGATTAGCGGGATCGGGAGTCGTCATAGTCTAGGTATTCTCGGAAGCAATGAAGGATGGATGGTTTTGCAACCACGCTACGGTATCGAGGATCGAAGGGCCATCGTGGATCAGGTTTCTCCCCGGTTCGATGCCACACGCGATCAATTGAAATTTCCAACGGCCAGCCCATCCCCGCTCCTGCATCCACTCGTCCACATCGAGGGGATGATCATCCGCTTCGTGAAACAACAACACGACATCCGGGCGATGTCGTTCCACTGCTGCCACATCGAGTCGGGGATAGCCTTCGGCCAAT
The DNA here is from genome assembly GCA_018667915.1 of Opitutaceae bacterium. Classification (GTDB taxonomy): domain Bacteria; phylum Verrucomicrobiota; class Verrucomicrobiia; order Opitutales; family Opitutaceae; genus Actomonas. The sequence goes on from JABIRI010000319.1 coordinate 4,863, forward strand.
TCTCCCAAAATGTTCATACCTCCCGCTAATCGCACGATGTCATGCACGAAGGTTAAACCACCGGCCATACGCGGATGACGGCCAAACCATAACTCCGCATAAACTTGGGGCGGTTTGTCTCCACCGGTGGACCCACGCCCAAGCTGCGCGATTTGATCATCCATCTGCTCCGTGAGGTGGTGCGCTGCCGCCATCTCCCCCATCAGCGCGCCGAGACGGCGTATATTCTCGAGAATGCCCGCCATGCCATCGGGCAAGGGCAATACAAAGACCGGACGTCCCTGCTTTGCCCAACGCCGAGCAAGACCCAGCTGCACGCCACCGGTCACCAGAATCAAATCCGGATTCAGGCGATCGAGCATTGCATCATCCACCCGCAAATAATCACCCGCGACCACCTTACCCGCCGTATCGACGTAGCGCTGACAATACTTGGACACGCCAACCACGCTGTCCTGCAGTCCCATCTGCCAAAGTGCTTCGGTCCAACCGGCCACCAAACAAACCACGCGCTGCGGACGGCTCGGAAATTCGATTTGGCGGTCGAGGATCTCGCAACGAATAAGACGCGTCGAATCACTCATGTGAGATGTAGATTCCACCCGGGGGCCTTCTCCACCTTCACCCCAAACACCGACTGCAGCAGCTCATTGGTCAACACCGTCTCAGGTTCTCCATCGGCGCACAAATTTCCGTGATCTAGCACAATCGCTCGATCCAAACACATCGCGAGACGCAGGTCGTGGAGTGACATCAAAATAGTTGCACCCGTCTGGGTGAGTTTCCGGGCGAG
>JABIRI010000207.1 GCA_018667915.1 Opitutaceae bacterium
CTACGTCGCCGTCATACCTCCATCGGAGGGATCTCGCCGGTTGACTTCGAACATCAACTAACCACCAAATAAATCACTGTTCGTGCTGTCCACAAAACAGGGGTAATCACAAACCGCACCTTCCGCCGGATCATGCTCATGATGAAATTCACGCAGCGAACGCGGACTCGGATGCGTCGGAAAGAGCGCGCGGCGTTTTGACGCAACCTCTTCGGGTCGGAAAGAAGACGACGTGATGGGTGGTGATACATCCTTGCCTGCCGCCAGGTGGCCGGCAAACCCGTCCCACCGTAATTCCGCCACCCCTCCACCCGCGTCGATGGATATCAGATGGAAGGGCAGAGTTTTACTTAGGTCTTCTCTCCGCACGCGCTCGATGGCCTCGTCGGCCGTGCGCGCGGTTGCCGTCAGCGGCACGAGGCGACCACGGGTGACGCGGGCCATGTTGGGCGTTTGCGCAAGTTCATCACCATAGCGATTCAAGAGAACAGTCGTTACGCCATGTGCATTGACCATTAACCAGGTGCCACCGCTGTCCGAATCTTCGGGCGCTAACCAAGCGACGCCTTGCTGGCTCTCTTGAACCTTGGGCGGAGTCTCCAATCCACGACTGTTCAACTCATCACGGTTGAACCACAAAACGTAACCTTCATGAACGCTTACCCAACTCAGCGTGCACATGATGAGGCGAGGGGTTGTTGGTGTTTAAGGGTAGATGGAGCTAGGCCAAAATTCACCGGCGCTTGAACACCGTGCACGCCGGCGATGACGGCGATCAGAGCAAAATGATGCACCGTGTGACTGATCAAAAACTCCAATTCACGCGCAAGCGTCGTGCCCAACATCAGTCCTTCGACCGTTTCGGAAGCAATCTTGAGCGGCCGGTCTTGAGTCTGATCATCAACTATTTTCTCCAACCCCTCGAGCAATTCGTCGATGACGTCGCGGGCATGATTCGCTTCGGATTCGATCAACTCATCCCGGGCCCGGGCTTCATAGTTGATTTCCCCGCTTTGCAACGCACCGAGCACGGCCCGATAATGTTCGATGGCATGCCGAAAATGACCACCGGCAGATGAGTTGAAACAGGAGGGTGCTTTCGTAGCATACCAATCTTGCCCTAGCCGGTCGATCATCTCCGCACCTTGGGCCAGAAGCATGATATTGGACTGGGTGGCGGCGTGAATGACCGAGCAAGGGGCTTCAAAGGATACCGAAGACATCGAGCTTATGAGACCGCAACGGCGGATTTATTCCGATCTGAAACCATGACCATCGACCTATTTGCACGGGACGTAACTTCTGCTAGGGTCGGACCATGAGTCAGTCTAAACGATTCCCCGACCGAGGAGAGATCTATGGCGTGATCGCATTTGCGGGCACCGGACTCGCGGCGATGTCACCCTACGTGACTGCCAGTCGGATCGACGGGGAAGCGTGGCAGGTTGCTTTATGCCTAATTTTCAGTGGTTTATATATCCTGGCCGGCTGTTTTTCTTCCTACTTCGTGGATAATCGGCCTCTCCGCGCGAGTGCAATCTACACGATCATTCAGGGCGCGCTGGGCATAACTGTGGTCTACTTGAGCCCGATTAGGGGCATGGTGGGAATCATCCTGCTGCCGCTAGCCAGTCAGGCGGTGTTCATGTATCCCAAAAAAGTGGCCTTCGGTATCGGCGTGATACTCTGGGTGATGACCGCTGGCGTTTTTCTCGCGCCCTATGGTTGGGCAGAATTTCGCTACGCCCTCCTCTCCTATTCGCCCGCCTACATCTTCACGATTTTGTTTTCATTCGTTACCCGACAAGCACTCCTTGCTCGGGAACACGCCATTGAACTCAAAAATGAACTGGAGATCGCTAACGCCCAACTCCGGTCCCAGGCCGCTCAAACCGAGGAACTGGCCACCACCCGAGAACGCAATCGACTCGCCCGCGAAATCCACGACGGCGTGGGCCACTATTTGACGGTCATCAACGTGCAGACCGAAGCCGCCCAATCACTGCTGAAGTCCGACCCCGAGCGCGCCAGCGATGCGTTGAACAAAGCTGCCCAGCTCAGTCGTGACGCCCTTGCCGATGTGCGGCGCTCGGTCGGCAGCCTGCGCACCGAAGAAAAGCGCCCTCCCCTCATCGACACGCTCCGCAACCTCACCGTCGGTGCGGCCGTGCCCATCGATTTTAAGGTCATCGGTGAGTCACGCCAACTTTCCACCGCGAGCGAACATGCGTTGTTCCGTGCCGCTCAGGAAGCGCTCACCAACATCGCCAAACACGCTCAAGCGACGCAAAGCTGGCTCGAGCTGGATTTCAGTGATGTCGCTCGCGCCAAACTCGTGGTGAAGGACAACGGGTGCGGAACAAGGTCCGGTATCGCAGACTCACGCGGTTTCGGAATCTGCGGGATGCGCGAACGCGTCGATCTACTCGGCGGAACCGTCAGCAGTGGGGACCGCGCTGAAGGTGGATTTCAAGTCTATGTGGAGGTTCCCGCGTGAGTAAAATTCGACTCGTTTTGGTCGATGACCAGGCTCTCTTCCGGGAAGGGTTGCGCATTCTACTGGGACAAGACGACCGGTTGGAAATTGTGGCCGAGGCCGGCAATGGCGTGGAAGCAATCGACGCCGCCAAGTTACACAGCCCCGACATCATGTTGATGGATCTCCGCATGCCGAAGCTAAACGGCGTCGAGGCCACCCGCATCATCCGACAAGAGATGCCCCACATCCGGGTCATTGTGCTCACCACCTTTGAAGACGATGACGAGATCTACGAAGCGCTCAGTGCCGGAGCTTCGGGTTACCTATTGAAAGCCTCTCCTTCCGGACGCGTGATCAAAGCCATCGAACTCACGGTCCAAGGAGAATCCTTCATCGAACCTTCGGTCACCGCCAAATTGCTAAACCATTTCTCCCGCCTCGCTTCCCATCAGATCAAGCGCGCAGCCCCGCAACCGCTCGCCGAGCCTCTCTCCGGTCGTGAATTGGATGTGCTCGGTCAACTCGCCTCCGGGCGCAGCAACAAAGAGATCGCGTCCGAGCTCGGCATCGCGGAGGGCACGGTCAAAAATCACATGAGTAACGTGATCGGAAAACTCGGCGCGCTGGACCGCACCCAAGCCGCCCTCCGCGCCCGCGAACTCGGCCTCATCTGAGGCCATGTGCGCCTTTCGGGAGTCGGTCGACTCTCGGAATAATATCAGCGTTGCAGCTGAAACGAGGTTCACGTGAGCTAGGAAAACCTCACTACTGGATGGGTTGCAGTAGTTGAGGAACGATCGGTCCATGAAACAACCAGACCACCTCTCTTTTTCGCGACTAAACTCGCATGCGCTTTAACGTTCTATCGATCCCTACCGTTCGAAATTGGACATCACGCGAATTTTTCGCGCGATGCCTGATTCTGTTTACGTTTTCCGCTCTACTCTATGTGGGCCTGCACCAAATTTTCTTAGGCGGACCGTCTCCCGTCTGGTTTGGCAGCTCCGGCTATGGACAGACGGCGCGAATCCTCGTCGATCACCATCTGTATTCGGAAAACGGCCTCACCACCACGGTCAACCGCCCGCCGCTCTACCCCGTTTTTCTCGCTGGATTTTACGCAATCTTCGGCCCGGCCGCCAACGTCGCCGCATTCGTCGCGCAATCACTCATTTGGATCGGCCTAGGCATCCTCCTCGTGCGGCTGGCCGTTCGATGGACGGGCGACCAACTGGTCGGAGCCTTCGCCGCGATGCTTTACGCAACGCACATTGAATTTGCCCTGGAAGCTCTGTCCCAACGCGAAACCCTGCTGTTTACCCTCGGCGTGGCGCTGTGGCTTTCGAGTCTGGGTCGCACCCTCAACACACGACGCGCCTTCATGCTAGGTTTTGCCTGCGGTTTGCTGCTACTCACTCGTCCGACGGGCCTAGTATTTTGCGCCGTAATTCCGCTGATCTTTCTACCTTGGACCAGATCAATGCCGGGAAAAATCGTGCTCCGCACCACCTTAATCGCCGTCGTTACCGCATTCGCGGTCACGTTGCCGTGGCATCTTTACATCTGGCGCACCACCGGCGGGCTTGACCTCCTTCCCTCCAGCACGAGCGGGGAAAATCTATTCAAAGGTCACTTTGCAGAATTCGATTCCGTGTTTCCGTGGATCGATCTGGACGATACTAATCCCATGCTCGCGGAGCTCACCACCGGACTCAATGAGCGCGAAAGAAACACCAAACTCAAGACCCTCGGGTGGTCCGCTATCCATGCCGATCCGGGGCAAGCTTTCCGGCGCAGTTTCGTTAAAATAGCAGCGTTATATTCCCCCTTACGAACACCGCTCGGCGAAGGTGAGTTTGAATTCACCGGCCATCAATGGGAGTTAACCGAGTTTAGGTTAAATCGACTACATTTCATCATGCTGCCCCACGCACTCCTCATGATAGCGGGCACGGTTTTATTTCTCCGCCGATGGAATCACTATGATGTAGGTCAACGCCGCATAATTGCCCAAGTCGGATTAACGATCCTCGCCGTAACGGCCTTGCATGCCCTCACCTTCGGCGAAACGCGCCATCGCTTACCATTCGATCTAGCTTTCATCCTCGCCACCGCCGCAGCAATGGGAAGTCGGTGGCCCACGAAAACGCCTCCCTCCGCTCCCACAAACTCGGTCTAATCGAGGTCAATCGCACCTCTTACTCGTTCTCGTTCCTCGTTCTCGAGTTAGAGTCCCAACCAGCCAGCCTCTGCGCCACCGCCAGAGAACGAGAAAGAGTAACGACTCGAATCCAACATTCGTCAGCCGTAAGTCGTAGGTCGTAAGTCTGAAATCGTAAATCTCGCCAGCATGACCTTCGGCCATGACCATTGGCCCATGCGGACGCGTCACCCCATGATGTAAGCTCGTCGGCAACATGAAGGAACTCCTCTCCGACTTTCGCATCGCTCATCACCAACTTCGCCGCGCACCCGGGTTTGCCGTGCTCGCCATCGCGATGCTTGCGGTAGGTCTGGGTTCAACGGCGGGGATATACTCGCTCTTCCACTCCATCGTCCTTCAGCCGCTGCCCTACGCTGAACCCCAGGAACTCGTCACGTTCCGGAATCTCAATCACGCCAAGGCCATTGATCAAGAAGGCGTGTCGCCCGCGGACTTTCGCGACTATCGGGAACGCACCCAAAGCTTCAGTAAACAAGGAGCACTGCGCCCCAACTTCATTGCCTACACCCCGGACGACGGACCACCGGTGCAAATGATCACCGGGCTCGTGACCGCTCAGCTCTTCGACGTCTTCGGCGTGAATCCGCTACTTGGTCGCACCTTTAATGCTGATGAGTTTTCGTTCTCCGCTCCCCGCACCGTCGTTTTGAGTGAAGAATCATGGAAACGCTACTTCGGCGGACAACGCGACATCATCGGCTCCACCATC
>JABIRI010000303.1 GCA_018667915.1 Opitutaceae bacterium
CCCTGCTCGACACCGCCAAGACGATCTTCTCGGGTCTGATCGTGGTCGATCCCGACGCGCAACAAACAGACGCCTACCAAACGAATCGCAACCTGTTGCTCTCCGACAAAGCCGAGGCAAACAGCCTGCCCGGTCTCGAAATCGAGGCCAACGATGTTAAGTGCTCCCACGGATCGACTTCCGGTCGCATTCCTCCTGAACAGAAATTCTACCTGCAATCCCGCGGCATTGATCCCGCCAAAGCCCACGAGTTGATCGTATTCGGATTCTTCGAAGAGGTGCTCGACCGCCTCGAAGACGAACACCTCCACGCGGTGTTGAGCGATCTGATCCAAACCAAGTTCAAAAAAGCATGAGCAGTCCCATGAAAGACCGTGATCGCACGCTCTCGCGTGACGTGACCGCCACTCAAATCCCCTCCGGTGATAAGCACACAATCTCCGCTGGTTCTAAGGTGTTCATTCACCAGGTCCTCGGCGGCAGTTACACCGTGCAGACCGATGTCGGGCTCTACAAACTCGACAGCGGAGACGCGGATGCCATCGGGGAAGAGGTCGTGGTCGATGAAGTCATCGCCTCCACCACGACTGACGGTTCTCCCGATCCCGAAGCGGTTTGGGACCAGTTGAAAAAAGTCTTCGATCCCGAAATCCCGGTCAACATCGTCGATCTCGGACTCGTCTACTCGATGGACGTAATCGAACTCGAAGATAACCAAGGTTACAAAGTAGAGATCGCCATGACCCTCACCGCCCCCGGTTGCGGCATGGGACCTGCCATCGCTGAAGATGCTAAGTCCAAAGTGCTTTTGGTTCCGGGTGTGAGTTCAGCCGAGGTCAATCTCGTATGGGAACCCGCCTGGACCCAATCCATGATCAGCGAAGAAGGTAAGATGGTCCTCGGGCTCATCTAATAATTAACCTGTTCAGAACCTTTAAGAATCATTCGTCCTTTAGTTCGTAATTATGACGAAGTCTGCTGAAACGGCGCGCACCTACGCAGAACGTTACTGCGAAGCACGTAATATAGCGCTTGAGCAGTTCGAGGAAGATGTGCTGGGACGCGTTTTACATCGTCCTGGCAGGTTAATTTGGCCATTGTTTCGCCCATTTAGCAAAACTCGCTTCGAGGTCGACCGATTTTGCATCCAAATGATCGGGAAATATCGTTCTCAGCGGAAGATGAATGGAGAACTGGCAGAGTTTTCATATCATCCCGGAAATCAAACGTTTTGGCGAAGATACGGAGGGTTACGCTTATCGACCCAGCGTCTCCGCCGAATAATGCGAAATTTACCCCACTAAGAGAATAACCGAAGTCTGATTCTCTTCCGCCGCTTGCTAAACACGGTAGAGCGTTTCACCGTTTTCTTTTCCATGCACTTTTCGAATCTACAAACCGGACTCAACGAACCCATTCCCCGCCTCGACGACGAGGATGATGACGATGCCGAAGCCTCGGCTAAAGCTCCAGCTCCCGTCGCTGCTCTGATTCAGAAGAAGTTCCTTGATCAGCGAAAAATCTTCCTCTGGGGAGCTGTAACCGACGAAACGGCCAAGGATCTCACCGAGAAGTTGCTCTATCTGGAAGCGACCGATCCCGGTGAAGATATTACGTTCTATTTGAACAGCCCCGGTGGGTCCATTACCGCCGGCATGGCCATCTACGATACGATGAAGCTCATTTCATCGCCTATCACCGTAGTCGTTACCGGAATGGCTGCCTCGATGGGTTCTATCCTGCTTTCAGCTGCCCCCAAGGGCAATCGACTGCTCTACCCGCACTCTCGAGTTTTGATTCACCAACCGCTTATTTCTGGGCGCTTCGTGGGCCCCGCGACGGATATCAATATTCAGGCGCAGGAAATGGAAAAGATGCGCGAAGAACTGAATCAGATTCTCGCCGATGCCTCGGGCCAACCGATCGAGCGGATCAATCAAGATACGGATCGTGATTTCTACCTGAATGCGAAGGAAGCGATCGACTACGGCCTCGCCGACAAGATTGTCGAAAAATTCTAAGCGACCTATCGTCCTTAATTACCCGGCGAATTCGTCGGGTCCGGTTTCGGCGCCAGCCGCCGTTGTTCACGTTCCCACTCGACTTTGGTCATAAATTGGCCCGCGTCATTGGCTGCCTGAATTGCCGTCGGCAACCAAGTGAGGCGCAGCGCATCGGGCAAATCCTGTACGAATAATAACGACCACACTTTCACGGCGGTCTGATGGTCTCCCCACGCTTGGAGTTGTTCTCCGATGGTTCCGAGTAGCCCGATTTCATCTGGTCTCACTCGACGTAGAAATCCCACCATTCCCAATTGCGCAACCGCTCCAGGTTGATCACCGGCCGCGGCTTTGAGCTGGGCGTATTTCCAAGCCAGGGCAATCGATGGAAAGGCGCGATTTGCGCTCGCGGCCTCACGCAGTTGTTCCGGACTGGGTCCGTCTTCTTCCAGCGGGATCAGCGACAGTTCCCGCAGCGCCAAGTAGGAGGCATAGCGCAACGGCATGTCCTCAATGGCAGCAAGTTGTTCGGCGGATGTGACTGTATACGGTCGATAAAGCGGGTCCCCCACCGCCATGCCTTGCCACGACAAAACGGGCATCGAAAAATAGATGGCTTCTCCCCACGTCGCCCCCGCCAGCAACGCCGCAATCAGCATGTGCGGATGATGCGTAAACTCCATATAGGGCTCATAGACATTACCGACCGTGCCCGCGATGCCACGAGCGACCAGCGGCCCCGTCCAACCTCCGCCATTCTTCAGTCGGAGAGATTTTGCAGAGTAACTGTGCAGATGCAGCGCAATCGCTCCCGGGGCGAATTGGTAACCTGGAATCGTAAACGGGCCATTGATGCCACCGGCATACCAACCCAGATATATGGCCAGCGCATCTGCGCGACCGGAAATACCGAGCGTGTTCTTGTTGCGATCAACCTGGGGATTCCAGTCCGCCGCTTCTAAAACTTTAACCGCATCCTCGAACCACTCGTCGCCCTTTTTGTGCGGTCCGCCGATATCGACCAGAGCGCGGCCGACCAGACCACGTTGCTCGGCTTCGATCGCGGATTCGACCAATCGTCGAACAGCTGGAAATGTCGGTCCATCAAGTCGCGACACCCGCACCACCCCATCATCGCCGAACAGTCCATGATCGGTCTTCCCAAACAGGGGATTACGCAAAAAAGCATCCCGCTGCGGCGTGCTGACATTGAGTAGCGAAAGTTCTGAATCCACCGCGGCGTGGTGGGGTTTAAGCGTATTTGGCGTTCCGTTCGGAGCGTCAGTCGGAAGCTCTTTGGTTTGTCGAATTTTCAGGGGCACACCGCGGCAAGTAACGAGATACGATATACGGTGCCCGGCCGTGCTCAGTTTTCGCCGCCCCACCTCATCAAAAAGATCCATCTCAATGGCCTCCAACCAATCATTTTCGACCAGCCAACTGACGAGCGGGGAATACAGGCGTTCAACATATTGGTGCCAGTCAATCTCTTCTCCGGCGGGTAGATCCAGTGAAACTATATTGGCCCGTGGAATATCGCGACGATCGGCATAGTAGCGCGCCAGCTCGACCGACTCCGGATCATTTGAGTTAGCCACAATGACCACCCGCTCGGCTTCACCCTCGACGGGAGCAAACTCGACTTCAGCCGCGGTAGCCGTCGCTGCAGCCATCACCATCGGGATGAAAAGTAGGAAGAATTTGGACATCGTTGGAAATCAGCCTCGGGCCATGCGCCATCCGATCCAAGTCGCACCTACGCAGACCAATACTGAGAGCACGACATGAAGCATAGCGATTCCGACATGACCTCCACGCAATTGCTCCAAGGTTTGCCAACTGAAACTCGAGAAAGTCGTAAATCCACCGCAGAATCCAAACGCGAGAAATGCCTGCCAATGACTGTTGGTTTCGCTGGGAGGTCCTAATCGGGCCAATACCCAACCAATTATCAACGAGCCAATCACATTGGCCGCCACCGTGCCCCACGGCAAACGACCGGCGGGAGTCATTTCATCAACCAAAACACGCACGATCGAGCCGAGTCCACCGCCCAAACCAACCAGCAGGAGATGTGTGAGTGAAATCATGGGGTAGATTGAAACGCTTGAACTTGGTTGGCGTAAGCCACGATGCCGTTGGCCATCGCCTCCGCAATTTCACCCCGCCGGCTCGGCGATGCAATCTCGCGCGCTTCTTCCTCGTGCGATAGAAATCCGGCCTCGATCAGTATCGCCGGCATCTTGGCCAACCGCAGCACCGCGAAACGCGCTCGTTTTAAACCCCGATCTACCGTGCCCATTCGATTGATCAGTGCACGATGAACTTCCGCTCCGAGCACGACGTTCCAGGCGTCCGTAGCGTTGCCCGATTCCGTCCCTAGTTCGGCGATCGGCGTGGACGCATCTCCGGTTGAACGCTGGCGCGCCGGGGTGAGCACATATGTCTCGGTGCCACGTGCGTTCGGGTTACCCGCGGCGTTAAAATGGATACTCACAAATAGATCTGCCTTGGCGAGCTGAGCCATCAGGGCACGTTGACCTTTTTCGACAAAAACATCGTCGGTGCGGATCTGCTCCACCTCGAATCCTTGCTGAGTCAGTATCGCTTCCAAACGCAACGCGACGTCGAGCGCCACTTGTTTTTCACTCAGGGCCAAGGGATCGCTGAAGGTGCCGCGGTCTTTGCCGCCATGCCCGGCATCAATCATAATCCGGCGCACCGGCTGTGCTTCCTGCGCAAATTCCTGCGGACGCAGCAACGGTCTCAGCAACTTCTGCACATCGATCCGACTAGCCCATAACTCCCCTCCATGCGCCACCGCTCCTTCGCCCATAAAAATGCGGAGTCCATTAAAATAAAACTCCCGCGAATCGTGCTGCATTTCGAGGGTGTTCCAAGCATTGGCGAAGGTCTGCGCTCCCTCAACCGACATGCGTTGCGCCTTGATTCCCCAACCGCGCATGACGGGGGCCAACGCCACAAAACCGTCCGGCGGATCCGATGGTGCCCGGTTATCTTGGGCGACCGCAAACGGCGCGATCGTCCCCCATGCGAGTGACAGCAGCAGCGCGAATTGACCGCGCGATGAAGAGAGGAGCCGCCTTAGACTCACGGTTAGGCGGGTTAGCTTTCCTTCGATTCCCCTGACTCCGGCGCAGCTTCCGATGGTTCGGCAGCAGGTAGTGCGCCCAGATCAGGCAAATCCTTGGACTTGTCTGCTTCAGGAGGCTTAACCTTCGGGGTAAAATACTTGAGCTTACGCTTATTCGCCGGATGCGGCGTCATCATCATGTTGATCTGACGTCCATTAAGCTTAGGGTCTCCATCCGCGTATCCCATGCCATCGAGTTCACCAATCGCACGTTTCATGACTTCGAAGCCAATCTGAGTATGGGCCATTTCTCGACCGCGAAACTTGAGTCGAAGTTTAACCTTGGAGCCATCGTTGAGAAACTCTTCCGCGTGACGCAGTTTGGTAATCAAATCGTGATCATCAATCCGCGGGGAAAGCTCCACCTCTTTGATCTTACTGGCCGTGACCTTGGAGTTGGAGGATTTCTTCTGTTCCTCGTAAACGTATTTGCCGAAATCCATGATCCGACAAACCGGCGGCGAAGCATGCGAAGCCACCTCAACGAGGTCCAAGTCAAATTGCTGGGCCAATTTCAGTGCTGCCTCGGTCTGCAAGACTCCGAGTTGTTTGCCCTCCGGAGAGATGACCCGGATTTTAGGAACCCGGATGCGCTGGTTGCGCCGAATATGCCCGTAAGGGTCGCTGTTTCTGCGGTAATTTCGTCCGCCACCACGACGTTTGCCGCCGCCAAAGGAAAAGGATGTAGCCATCAAATAGTAATCAACTCAGTATAGGTCAGACCGGTTTTTCACCGCCCTGAGCCTCGAACACAACCCATAAGTGGTTTTGATTCGGGGTAGTTTTACTTTTGGGTCCACGAGGAGACTCAAACATTGAAGCTCTCGCCGCAGGAACAACTGGCTTTGGCATTCGGATTGGTGAACTTGAATCCGCCCGCGATAAGTGCCGCGGAGTAGTCCAATTCCGTGCCTTTAAGATAAAGCGCCGTCTTCGGATCGACCAAAACGGTGGCTCCGCCTGACCGCACGAGGATGTCACCCTGCCGACTTTTTGCAGTGAACCGGAGTTTATAGCTGAGGCCATTACACCCTCCCCCCGTAATGGCGATCCGCAGGTATTCGCCGGTCTGCTCCCGCTCGATCAACGCCGCGACCTTAGCCCCGGCAGCCGGAGTCACGCTCACAAGCTTCTCATTACCTTCACGCACCCCTTCGGGCAACGCTGGTAGTGTGGGTGGTGAAATAACTTCAGACGACATGACACTGAGACGCTCACTCAAAATATGAACCAGATCAAGTGCCCTCCGCATTGAACTACCGAGATCGAGTCTGGTTCGTCGAAGATTTTTGTAAGAAACTGGGACGCACCCGCGCCTTATTAGGCAACAGGCATGACCACCGCAGAAAAGAAAACCCGCTTTAGCCAGTGGCTGGAGGAACACGACCCGATCCTGTATAAGGTATCGCGGTCGTTCACCAGCTCGATCGCGGATCAGGAAGACCTGATGCAGGAAATACAGGTCGCGTTGTGGCACAGCATCTCCGGTTTCGATCACCGCAGCAAGGTCTCCTCCTACATCTACCGCATCGCCCTCAACAAGGCCATCAGCTGGAAACGGCGCACTCAGTCTTATGGACGCAAAATCGATCACTATGAAGAAAACACAGTTACCATCGATGCCTCCTGTTCCGAACAAGACCGTCGACTGGCAATCGTTTACGCCGAAATCCGACGTCTCAACGATGCGGAACGCGCTCTCATTCTCCTGCAATTGGACGGATTCAATTATCGTGAAATCGCGGAAACGCTTGGGCTCACCGAAAGTAACGTAGGCGTGAAACTTAACCGAATTCGCACAAAACTAGCCGACAGGCTGAAAGGACAAAACCCATGAGTATCAAAGAATTGGAAACCACTTGGAACCAACAACCTAACCATTCCTCGCCCTCTTCGGAAGCGTTGGCCTTGATCGCCAAAACCAAAAAATCGTTCTCCAAAACCATCCTCGCAATCGCGAGCATGCTGCTGTTGGTGCTCGTGGTTTTCGGCAGTAAAATCCATCGCATCTGGATCGATCCTGAACGCGGATTCGGCGATTCGATCTGGGACTTGACCCTCACGGGAATGGGCGTCGCCTGTGTGCTCTTTGCAATCAACTGCCTGATGCGATTCAATCGCGAATTTCGTGCACTGGGTCAAAATACCCGGCATTGTGTCGAACTTTTGATTCGGAACGTCGATGAAGAGATTCGGTCCATTCGGCGCGACACTCCGATCATGTTTCTCATCTTTCTGGTTCTCTTCGGACTCGCGAAATGGGAAGCAGTCCGCGCCGGCCTGGAGTCACCCAGTGAGTGGGTTTTGCTCATTTTCGTGGCCACTGCCTTCAGTATCTGCGGGGGAATTCTATACCATCGAATGAACGCATTCTTGAAACCGCGGTCCTCCGCGCTGAAACAACTTCTACGCGAATTAAGCGCCGAAACCTGAGTTTGCTTCTCGTTAGCTTGCGGGTCAGCGCTGGCGGATGATCGAGCGCCACTCCTAG
>JABIRI010000321.1 GCA_018667915.1 Opitutaceae bacterium
GCCCTTATCGCAGGGAATGGCCGCGTTGAGCTCGGCGAGCATGGCGGCGGGGAGTTCAAGTTCAGCGGCCCGTATTTGTGGTTCGAGATGGCTGAGTTTGCTCGCGCCGGCGATTACGGAGGTTACGCCGGGTTGGGCGAGACACCACGCAAGTGCGACGGCGACAATGCTTTCGTTGAGTTCATCCGCCATCGCCGCCATGCTCTCGACGAGCGCGATCGTTTGTTCGTTCCAGAATCGAGGCAGGAGCACCTTGCCCATTTGATCGAATCGCGACCCTTCGGGTGGTTTCTCCAAACCCCGGTATTTCCCGGAAAGAAATCCACTGGCGAGTGGACTCCAGCAAATCACGCCGAGGCCTTCCGATTGGCAGGCGGGCAGGATGTCGCGTTCGATGTCCCGACGCAGGAGATTGTAGAGATACTGACCGGAGATGAGTCTGGTGATACCGGCGCGTTTGGCGGCTTCGTTGGCCTGCACGACTTGCCAACCGTGGAAGTTGGACAGGCCGGCGTAACGCACTTTGCCACTACGGATCAGGTCGGCCATGGCAGCGAGGGATTCATCGATCGGCGTATAGGGATCGGGACCGTGAAATTGATAGAGATCGATGTAATCGGTCTTCAGGCGGCGTAGGGAGTCCTCGCAGGCGGCGATGATGTGTCGGCGGGAAAGCCCGCGAGCGTTGGGATGTTCGGCTTGGGGAAACCAACACTTGGTGGCAACGACGAGGGCGTCGCGATCGTGGTCCTGGAGGATGTCACCGAGAATTGATTCTGAGACCGTCTGCGCATAGAGGTCGGCGGTATCGATGAAATTGCCGCCCGCCTCGATGTAGGCGTTGGTGAGTTTGCGGGACTCATCGGCGTCGCAACCCCAGGCATCGTTACCAAAGGTCATGGTGCCGAGACAGGTGCGAGAAACGAGAAGGCCGGAACGGGCGAGTTGTTGGTAGATCATAGGAGGGTAGAAAAGCGAAGGCTAGGCCGAATCGGTTGGGAGAACAATAGCGAAGGCGAAAGGGGGATGCGTGTTCGTTAAACTCTGCATTGAACGCATTGGCCAGATCGGCGTTGAGGAAATGGGGGCTTCGCCAACAAGGTCTGGGCTCGACGCTACCCTGATGAAAAAATCCTACCTTCTGCCTATCCTTGCCGGTCTTTTGATCTCTCTCCCTCTCTTCGCGGGCGAAACTTCCGTGGGTTCAAAGAGTCCTCCCATGGGCTGGAACAGTTGGAATTGGCACGGCAAAAAAGACATTAATGAAACGGTCGTGCGGGAAACAATCGATGCGATGGTGGAGCACGGGCTGCGCGATGCGGGATATGATATCGTGGTGATCGATGGCGGATGGCGCGGCACCGAGCTGGGACCAAATGGAGAGCTGACGGTGCATGCGGAACGTTTTCCGAATGGCATCAAGCCGTTGGCGGAATACGCGCATGAACACGGTATGAAACTGGGCCTGCACACGGTGCCGGGCACGCACGATTGTGGCGGTGACGCGGTCGGAGGTTACGGGCATGAAGAGGTGCATGTGGCGCAGTTCGCGAAATGGGGGATCGATTTTGTAAAGCTCGATCGTTGTCAGTTCAAAGAAGTCGACGGCTGGAACGAGCCGTTGATCGAAGAGGTTTACCGCAATTGGGCCCGATTGATGTCCGAGTCTGGTCATCCCATGATGCTGAGTATCAGTGCCTATGAATATCGCGATTGGTATGGAGAAATTAGTGCGATGGCGCGCACGACTTTGGACATTGTGGCCCGAGGTAAAGGTGGCGCGGTATTTGAGCGGGAGACACCTACCCATAACCATATCAGCGTTATGCGGGTGGCCGACTTGAACAACCCGCACGCCGCGGAAGCCGGCGACGGCTATTGGAATGACCCTGATATGTTGGTGACGGGTGAACAGGGTCTGACGGACGCGCAACAAGAAGCTCATTTTGCCCTCTGGTGCGTAATGAGCTCACCGTTAATGCTGGGCAATGATCCCCGCGAAATGACCGAGTTTGAACTCGACTTGATCACCAATGCGGTGGCGATCGGCATCAATCAGGATCCCACCGAGCAAGGACGTCGCATTGCGAAATCAGGTGCGGCGGAGGTTTGGGTGAAAAATCTCGAAGGTAACCGTTTGGCGGTTCTACTGTTGAGCCGCGCGACGGAGAAGATGGCAGAGATCCAATTTGATGCTTCGGCCATGTTGAAGGGCGTAAAGTTTCGGATCACCGACGTGTTCGAGAAGTTTGCGACCGATTCCGACGGACTCCTTGACGTGGAACTCGGCCCCCAGTCGGCGAAGTTTTTCCTCGTCGAAGGGCGCTGAGTGCGGCGCGCCGTAAAATACAGTCGGGCGTAAAGCCCGACCCACCTCGGAATGCGGATCTCCCGTGGGCCGGGCTTTACTCCCGACACCCACGCGGCTAGTCGAGGGCGATGGGGTTTGGGACCGCCAGGCGAGTCGATCTCAGCCGTTCAGCACCCAGCCTTCACGATATTCCTTACTCAATAGGCGGGTGGCTTCGGGGCTATTTCTTACGACCATGTTCTTGGCATCGTAGTCGAGTTTTTTGCCGACATCGAAGGCCACGGATCCGAGCAGCAATTGCTCAATAAGAACACCGGAGTAGTCGAAGTTGCAGGAGGTCTGGAGGTTTCCTTTGCAAGCGTTGGTCCATTCTTCGCCGAAGTTGGCGGCGGTCTTCTCGGGGATCTCGATCTTGCTGGTGTCGAGATAAGTGAGATCGGCTTCTTTGCCGTAGGGGATCACCATTCGAGTGGTGAAGTCGGCGATGATGTAGCCTTTGCTGCCCTTGAACATCGCGCCGTGCCCAATGTTGTTTAGGTCGATGTGCCTGAAAGGAGATTTCGGCATGTTGCCACCTTGATGCCAAGAGACACGGATATCGCCCCGCCAGTCGTTGGCCGGATTGATGCAGCTAGATGTCATTCGGGAAGGTGACACGTCAGGGTTGTAA
>JABIRI010000297.1 GCA_018667915.1 Opitutaceae bacterium
AGTAACAAAACGCTGACGCGTAAGTGACAAGTATCAGGTATCAAGTAACAAGAGACCGCGACCTGCCCCCGCCCCCAAACCATCTGCCCCCCACTCGTCCCTTTCGTCGATTCTCCTCCGCACATCTCCCTACCACTTTCGTGTATTTGGTGTGTTGCGCGGTTAAAAACCAATCCTGCCTCCAAGAACTTAAGCCCATCTGAGTAATCAGCGGTTAAAAATACTATGCTGCCCCAAAAATCCTCCATATACGTCCCCAGTTTTTGTGCCTTTTTGTGGCTAACCTTAGTCTGCCTCACCGCCGCCGCCTCAACCGCTGATCGGCCCAACATTTTCGTCTTCCTCACCGACGACCTCAGTGCCCGCGACGTCGGTGCCTACGGTGCCTCAGACGTGCGCACGCCGACCATGGATCAACTCGCGGCAGATGGACTCACCTTCGACCGCGCCTTCATCATCTCACCCGCCTGCGCTCCGAGTCGCGCGGCCATGCTGACCGGACTCACCCCAGCGCACAACGGCGCCGAAGCCAACCACACCTACAAGCGCGAAGACGTCGACTCACTCATCCAACACTTCAACGCCCTCGGCTACCAAACCGCTGCGTTCGGCAAAGTCGCCCACGGTAAAGATGCCGACCGCCACCAATTCGATCACGTCAACCGCGCCCGACTCCCTTTCGATGCCACCGAAGCTTGGCTGCGCGATATCGACCCCGATCAACCCGTCGCGCTCTTTTTCGGCACAAATTCTCCGCACGTGCCTTGGCCCGCCATCGATGGCTACGACCCCGACGAGGTCATCATCCCTCCGTTCCATATCGACACCCCTGACACCCGCGACTTCCGCGCCCGCTACTACACCGACGTCACCAACGCCGATACCCACTTCGCTCGCGCCAAAAAACTCGCCGATCAATATCTCGGCACCGAAAACCGCATCACCGTTTTCTCCAGCGACCATGGCGCGCAATGGCCGTTCGGAAAATGGAACCTCTACGACGAGGGCTCCCGCGTGCCTCTGATCATTTCCTGGCCACAACACATCCAGCCCACCACGCGCACCGACGCCATGGTGAGCTGGATCGATCTCCTCCCCACCCTCATTGATGCCGCTGGAGGAGAGCTCGCGGCCCAGATCGACGGCCAATCCTTCACCCACCTATTTGATCAACCCAAGGTAATCCACCGCGATCGCATCTTCACCACCCACGACAACGACGGTCGCGCCAACGTTTACCCCATCCGCTCGGTGCGCGATGCCCGCTGGAAGTATATCCGCAATCTGCAGCCCACCTGGATCCAATCCGACCACAGCTACCGCTTCCGCAAAGACGACGCCGGCGCATACTTCTGGTCATGGGAAATAGCCGCTGCCGCCAGCCACCCGGATTCCCTCATCCTCAACCGCTACCGGCAACGCCCCGGCGAAGAACTCTACGATCTGGCGAACGATCCCGATGAGATCAATAACCTCGCCGCCGACTCCCGCCACGCATCGACCCTCCAGCGGCTCCAACGGGAACTTGACGCATGGATGTCGGACCAAGGCGACGATGGACAAATCACGGTGGATCCCTGGCTCCCAGGCGACCCAGGACTACTGGAACCCCGATCTCCTTGGCCGCCCTACACGGACCCGCAGTAGCCTCGCAAAACGCTCCTCCGATTGGCTTTGCTTAGAGCAAAGTGTCTAGCCATGGTTACGCCCATGAAGCGCGTGATCCTGATTTGCCTTACCGTCCTGCTCTCCGGCTGTTCATCCCTTTTCAATCAGCCCAAAGTAAAAAAGGACTTTTGGACGACAGGCGATTTCGTCACGAACGACTCTACCCCGAAACCTGACCGCACTCGGCAATCTATAAACGAGGCACGATACTACCGGGTCGAATCCTCTCCAGCCATCAAAAGCCGGGCGAAAAAATATGAATCAGATGGCCTGAATCCCGAGAATGCCCGCGCCGCCGCCGAAATCGAATACGCCAAGTCCGGACGCTGAGCCAGTAACACGCTCACTCCGGCAAAGTAACCATTGTGGTTACATCGCCTTACCGGACGGGTTGACCGGGAAAACGTCTTTTGGGGTTTTGTCGGCGGTCAAATCCAGTTAACCATTCAGGCCCATGGACGGAAAAGCCTGTTGCACCCCCCAGCACTCTGCCGACGACGCGAAGGCCGCATTCGCGGCTCCTGACTTCGCGCGCATCAGCTCGGGGGCAACTGAAGGTATGGTGCAGCTGGATGGTGGCGCCTTCCAAATGGGCAATGAACGCGACTACGGGTTCGAATCCGATGGCGAAGACCCCGTCCACGAAGTCACGGTTTCGCCGTTTTGGATGGATATCACTACGGTCACCAATGCGCAGTTCAACGACTTCGTGAATGCGACTGGCTACAAAACCGAGTCCGAGAATTTTGGTTGGTCCTTCGTTTTTCATGGCCTGCTTACACCCAAAAAAATCGCCCAAGTAAAACACCGGGCGGTGGGCAGCGAATGGTGGTGTCGAATTGAGGACGCCACGTGGCGCCATCCCGAAGGACCGGGCACGAACATCAAAAAACGTTGGGATCATCCGGTCGTGCATGTTTCTTGGCATGACGCCTTGGCCTACTGCAAGTGGGCCGGCAAACGTCTCGCCACCGAAGCGGAGTGGGAATACGCCGCCCGGGGGGGGATCGAGTTCGGCAACCGCTTCCCGTGGGGTGATGAACTGGAGCCCGAGGGCAAACACCGTATGAACGTTTGGCAGGGCAATTTTCCCAACGCCAATTCCGAAGCCGACGGACACTACGGCACCGCTCCGGCCCGATCATACCGGGCCAACGGATTCGGCCTTTCTCAAATGACCGGTAATATCTGGGAATGGTGCTGGGACTGGTTCGATCCCCACTACTACCAGGCCGGTTCGGCCACCGATCCTTCCGGACCCAATGAACCCACCCAACGCCGTGTCATGCGGGGCGGGAGTTTTCTTTGCCACCACAGTTACTGCAATCGCTACCGCGTAGACGCGCGCAACAGCAACACCCCCGACAGCGCCACGTCCAACACGGGCTTTCGCTGCGTTCGCGACGTTTAATCTATATCCCATGACCACACTCCGCCGCATCCTGCTGCTCATCGTAGCCACCCTGTTCACCCATGTTTCATTTGCGGCCAAAACCTCCCGGCCCAACATCATTCTGCTCCTCGCCGACGACATGGGATACCGCGATCTATCGTGTTTTGGCAGTCCCGCGGTTAAAACGCCGCACCTCGACCGACTCGCCGCCGAAGGCATCAAAGGCACGCACTTCCACTCCGCCTCCGCGGTCTGCAGTCCCACCCGCGCGTCGATTCTCACCGGACGCTACCCGTTACGTTTTAATATCACCCGCCACTTCAACGACGTGGACATGTGGCTGCCGGAATCCGCCTACACCATCGCCGAACTGCTGCGCGACTCCGGCTACCAAACCGGCCACATCGGCAAATGGCACCTCGGCGGCCTACACGTTGATGAAACCGGCAAACGCCTGACGAATCAACCGGGCCCTCGCCAACACGGCTTCGACCATTACCAGACCCAAATCGAGCAACAGCCCATGCGCGGCCAAATGGGCAGTGACCGCACCGTCTTCCGAAAAGGAGGCACCGTGCTATTGCGCGACGATCAACGCATTCCCACCGAAGATCCTTACTACTCGAAACACTTTACCGACGCCAACGGCGATTACGCCGTCGAGCTGATCCACAAGTTCGCCAAGACCGACCAGCCCTTTTTCCTGAACCTCTGGTGGTTGGTGCCGCATACCCCCTACGAACCGGCCCCGGAACCCCATTGGTCGGACACCGCGAACTCGGGTATAAGCGACGACCAACACCGTTTCCGTTCCATGGTCCAACACATGGACGCCAAAGTCGGCGCCATCCTAGCTGCTCTCGAAGCAACCGGTGCCGCCGACAATACTCTGGTCGTTTTCACCAGCGACAACGGCGCGGCGTGGGAAGGCAATATCGGCGATCTGAAAGGCGGCAAAACCGATCTCCACGATGGAGGCCTCCGGGTGCCCATGATCGCGCGCTGGCCTGCCCGCATCCGGGCCGGTTCCGAAACCGCGGCGTTCGGACACTCGGCCGACCTCTGGCCCACGTTCCGGGCTGCTGCCGGGATCACCTCCGCTCAGCCTGGAAATTTAGACGGCGTAAATCTGTTGCCCCACCTCACTGGCGCACCTGCACCGAACGACGCCGAACGCGGCACAACTTTCTGGCAGATGCAGCTCTACCGCAGCTTGCAGCGCCACTACCTCAAACCCGAACCTTACGCCACCGAAGTTGTCCGGCGGGGCCCATGGAAACTCCTCGCGCTCAATGGGGAACCCGTCGAGCTCTTCGACATCCTTGCCGACCCCCACGAGCAGTGGAACCTACTCAAGGAACAATCCGAGGTCGTCCAATCACTCACCGCCGAACTCAAAGACTGGCTCGCCGCTCCCCGCGTGATCTCTCCCGGAACCGGTTAACGCGCTCGCAACTCCAATTCGATTATCCGCGAGTAATACCGCTGCCGCCTAAACATTTCCAAAGTCCATCTCGAGATCGACAGGTCGGTAACGAGGTCCTACTCGTCGGGCAGGCTCATGAAAATTCTACGCATCTTCTTCACATTATTTTTGGTCGTTCCGCTATCCTCCTCGGCCCAGCTGTTTTCTAAAAAGCCGAAGAAAGAGCCCGAAATTCTGATCGTCTCGGATACCTTCGGTCATGAGGAAGCGGCCGTCCGCCCGTCCAAAGAAAATCCGGTTTCGTATATGATCTTCATCGGCCAACGCCGGGACATGGGTGCAACCATCGCGGGAATCAAAGCTCCGACGAAGGAGGAAATTGAAAGCATCATTCATCGCACCATGCAGTCGCAAGGCTTCACGTCGCGCGCTCTCGGCGAGGAAGTTCCGGATATTTTTGTAGTCTACACTTATGGGTCAGCCTACGTGCCGGACGACCCATCCGAAGGCATCGAGTTTGATGAGGAATCGGGAGAGTTCTCCGGCCAAACCGCCGTTCCCGATACCGTGGGCGAACGCGAAATGTTCGCGTTAGCCGGAGGCGCCAAGGTGCTTCAAAACGGGGCCAACCGATTGGAAGTCGAAGCCGTGCGGGATGCCGCTGAAATCGATCGGCTGTTCATCATGATCGCTGCGGTCAATGGTCCCAAATACCATCAGGGGGAGAAGGAAGTCATGTGGCGAACCTGGATCAGCATTCCCTCCCGTGGTTTCAACCTTCCCAATTATCTCGATCTCATGGTCGAGACGGCCGGCCCCTACCTCGCCACCGAAACCCACCTGCCGGTTACCCTGCGCGAAGAAGACCGGCGCGAAACCAACGTAGAGATCGGTGAAACCACCGTCGTGGCAGAAGAGCCGTAGAAGGCACTCAACAGGACCAGCACCCTCCATCTCCCCACCACCAAACCCAAATCCGTAGGGTGTGACGGATTTGGAGTATGTTATGCCGCATTAGCGGCGGTCGATGCGGGAGGGGCGGTGTTTCATTCTCCACTCACGGGGCGTTTCACCGGTCGCTCGTTTGAAGGCGACTGACAGGTATTCGGGATGGATGTAACCCGTGCGCTCGGCGACTTCAGCGATGGTCGACTCCGACTCCGACAAGAGCGCGCGAACCCGTTCGAATTTGACCCGCTCAATAAGCTGACGCGGAGTGCAGCCCAATACCTCTCGAAAGCGTCGTTCCAACCCAGTGCGCGCCATGGGCACCGCGCGCAGAACATCGGCCACGTTAATCCCGTTGCAGGCTTCCCGACGAATGTAGCGCACGGCCTCAGCCACCCGTTCATCAGCTACCGCCACAATGTCGGTCGACTGCCGCGTCGCGACGCCCAGCGGAGAAATTTCGTGAACCGCTGTCGCCACCTTTTTCCCCGCCAACATATTCGAAAGCAATTCGGCTGCCAATGCCCCCGCTCGGGCGGCATCGGGAATCACACTGCTCAACGGCGGATCACAAAGTTCGCAGAGCAACACGTCGTTGTGCACTCCGAGCACCGCGACATCCTCGGGCACTTTGACGCCAGCGCCGTAACAGGCCTCCAACACTTGCTGTCCGCGGACATCATAACACGCCAGGAGTCCGAGCGGC
>JABIRI010000236.1 GCA_018667915.1 Opitutaceae bacterium
AAGTCGCGTCTTAATTTGGATATTTGGAGCGTATTAAGCCTTACGAGGTCGGTCGCTTGCAGGTGGTTGTTCGCCGGGACGTTGATCACGATGGTTGGCAGTTGCACGCCGCCCAGATGAAATAAGGCCGCCATTCCTAATAAGCTTAGATTGAGGTCGGATAAGTGGCCCCATCCCATAGCTAATGCCAAAACTAGGGTGATGCTCGATCCGAGCCAGATGGTCATGAAGATGGGATGGCCGTTCTGGATGATTCGATCGATGGACTTGAAGGTTTCGAGATAGTCCTGGTCGGAAAGTCTCTTAATTCCCGGCATGACGATGATCGCAAACGTGAGAACGATGCCTGCCATCAACGTATTCAGAAACGTTGAGGCCAAAAGAACGATAAACAGGGGTTCCATATCGACCATTTCCGATCAAGCGCCTTTGGCGAGGGTCGCGTTGTGGTTGGCGGCCCAGGTCGCGAAGCAGAGACCCGATACCGCGAGTTCTATTACGGTGGCTCCGACCAATGAGTCCACAGGCCTACCATCGAGACCCATACTAACGACCCGAGCGGAGCCGTAGGCCCCGTATATTAGGATCGAAAGCGCCAAAGCTTGTTGAATAAATTCGGGTCGCACGGCGGCCAACGTAATAAAAAGTCCTGCGATCATGAGCATGCCACCGGGTGCCCGAATCTCCGAAAGCAGGTTGGGGTCCTGACTAAGAAGCGTTCCGTTGGACGCGAAAAACGTGAACGGGTTGAATAAAATGGATGTGCCGATAACCACGAGCAAGATTCCTGAGATTAGCAGCAAGAGCCGAGATTTTAGCCGTTTCATGCGGCCTCCTTCCAACCGCCAGAATTGGTAAAGTTTTTCGCGTAATCGGAAAACGATGTAGGTGCGCGGCCGAGGGCACGCTGCACGCCATCAGTCAGGTAGGAATTTCGCCCGTCGAGCACCGTGGAGAATAAGTAGTCGAGCATCCACGTGACGTCCTTGGGCGCGCCGCTTTGGGCGGCTCCGGCGACGAAGGCCTCATGTGGAACCCGTTGGTAGGTGATCGGACGTTGCGTCGCACGGGTGAGTTCAGCGGCGACATCGGAAAAGGTCAGTAGTTCTGGCCCCGTTACTTCGTAGAGCTGCCCGTGGTGGCGGGAGTCGGTCAATGCGGCGACGGCGACTTCGGCGATGTCATCCACGTCAACGAAGGGTTCGGTGACATTGCCGGCGGGCAGGGTGATTTGTCCGGCCATCACCATGTCGTAAAAGGCCCCTTCGGAGAAATTTTGATTGAACCAACTGGCTCTCACGATGGTCCAGGTGAGTCCGCTTTCCTGCACGATGCGCTCACAAGCTTGGGCTTCCTCTTCACCTCGGCCCGATAGTATAACGAGATGTTTTATACCTTGCATTTTGGCCCGATCCACGAGCGCCTGAATTGAGTCCGTGGCGCCAGGCATAGCGAGGTCTGGGGCGTAGTTGATGTAGATCGAATCCACGTTGTGCAGGCAGGCGTCCCAGCTAGATTCTCGATTCCAGTCGAAGATTGGAGTAGCGCTGCGTGATCCACCGCGAACGGTTACGCCGAGAGCTTCAAGTTGTTGCACGATGCGTCGACCGGTTTTACCGGTGGATCCGAGCACGAGGCTGATAAGTTGGGAAGGGACGGAGGGAGATGTATTCATGACTTGTGTTGGGTTGTGAGTTAACAAATCCAACCTTAGCCACATGTGGCGCGGATTTCTTGACGCACCACGCCAAGATTTTGACCGCTCCCGCCAAATTCGTGTTTTGGTGCGTTTAGTCTGTCACTTGCAGACGATAGGAGCGAGGCGTCTGCCCGGCCCAGCGTTTGAATGCCCGGGTAAAGGCGCTCTGTTCGGAGAAGCCCGTCATGAAAGCGATATCTAACATCGAGTATGTTGTTTGCCGCAGTAGTCGCTCGGAAAGTCGGCGCTGTGATTCATCGACCAAATCTTGAAACGAAACCCCTTGATCCCCCAATCGCCGTTGCAGGGTGCGGGCACTCATACCCAGTTTCGCTGCGATGTCTGAAATCAAGGGAATCCCTCCGCTGA
>JABIRI010000123.1 GCA_018667915.1 Opitutaceae bacterium
AGTGGCTTTGGCATCTCCCCCACCCTCCCCGCCGGTCTGTCCATCGACCCGGTCACCGGCACCATTTCCGGGACACCTGCAACAGCCTCTCCCTCGACCGAATACACCATCAGCGCATCGTTTACCACCGGCCCCGATCAGGAGGCAACCCTCGACCTCTCGGTTCTCGCGAACTCGATCCTGACCGGCTACTCGACCACTCCCGCGAGTTACATCGCAGGAGTGTCGATTACCCCGAACACGCCCCAGGTGCTTGGCGGGACGCCGAACAGCTATGCGGTTTCCCCGCCCTTGCCGACCGGCCTGATGCTTGATCCGCTCACCGGTGTCATCACCGGCACGCCGAGTTCCCTCACTGCGGCGGCTGATTACACCATCACGGCCAGCTTTTCCGGCGAACCGAATTCGATCTTTCTGCTCAACATCGAGGTCGTCGAATTGCCATCCACGCTGATCATCTCGGAGTTCATGGCCAGCAATGACACGACCCTCAACGACGGCGACGGGAATTCGTCCGACTGGATCGAGATTCACAACTTCGGCGCCGCTCCGGTGAACCTCGGCGGCTGGCACCTCACCGACCGAGCGGACAAGCTCGACAAGTGGCAGTTTCCCTCCGTGGTCGTTCCGGCGGGCGGATACCTCCTTGTCTTTGCCTCGAACCAGAACGAGGACGACTACATTGATGCGGGGGGCTTCCTCCACACCAACTTCTCGCTTTCCGCCGGAGGCGAGTTTCTTGGTCTCGTCCAACCTGATGGCCTGACGGTGGTCCATTCCTTCACCCCGGAATTCCCTCCGCAGGTGACCGATATTTCCTACGGACTAGCCAGTGACCTGATGACGATTGGGTTCTTCACCTCCCCCACTCCCGGGACGGAGAACCCCGCCACCCCTTCGACATTGGGACCGTTCATCAGCAATGTCACCGACAACCCCCAGCCCAGCCCGGGTGACAGCGATGACCTTGTGATTTCCGCGCAAGTCGATGCCCTTGCGAATCCGATCGCCTCGGTCACCCTTCACTACCGAGTGATGTTTGGAGCGGAACAGGCCGTGCCGATGAACGACCTGGGCAACGGGCAGTTCAGTGTCACCATTCCACACGCGGCCTCCTTGCCCGGCGAAATGGTGCGCTGGTATGTCACCGCCGAGGACAGCGCCAGTGTCTCGCGACGTGAACCGGCCTATCTGGATCCCGCCAACTCGCCCCAGTATTTCGGTACGATGGTCGACGACCCTGCGGTGGTGTCGGCGCTGCCGACCTTATTCTGGTTTGTCGCCTCACCAGGAGCGGCAAATACGAGCAGCGGAACCCGCTCATCAGTCTCCTTCGACGGACAGTTCTACGACAACGTCTTTACCCGCAGGCGAGGGGCCAGCTCGGCAGGCGTGGCCAAAAAATCCTACAAATTTGATTTCAACAGCGGCCATCATTTCCGCTTCGACCCCGCTGCCCCGCGCGTGAGCGAGATCAATGTCAACTCGACCTTCCAGGACAAGGCCTACATCCGTCCGCAGCTCTCCTACGAGTCCTACACCGCGGCGGGTGTTGCCGCCAGTCACGCCGACACCTGGCGGGTCCAGCAAAACGGCGCGTTCTTCAGCGTGGCCAGCTTTGTGGAACAGGTGGATGACGATTTACTGGATCGACGCGGGCTCGATCGGGAAGGCGCGCTCTACAAGATGTTCAACGGCGTCACCTCGTCGAGCTCCGGGGTGGAAAAGAAAACGCGGCAGCACGAGAACAACTCCGACCTGCAGGCCTTGGTCAACGGCGTCAGCCCGTCGAATCCCAACCGCGCCGAGTATCTCTTCGACCACGTCGACATTCCGGCGATGATCAACTACGCCACTGCCGGGATCATTTCCCAGGACTTCGACCGCTGGGCCAAGAACTTCTACGTCTACCGGGACACCAACGGTTCCGGCGAGTGGTCGCAAATTCCGTGGGACAAAGATCTCACTTTGGGAAATCGTTTTTACGACGACGAGATCAGCGGCAATGGGTTTTCGTTCGAGTCGGGACTCTCCGCGCAAAAGCGTCGCGCCCATCCCTTCCAGGGTGCGGCGGCCCACGCCTGTTGTGGTGCACCCAACCTGATGATCGATCTCGTCGTCACCGATCCACGCACCCGCGAGATGTACTTGCGGCGCTTGCGGACCTTGATGGACGAGCAACTCCAGGCACCCGGCACGCCGATCGCCGAGCGGGTATTCGAATCTCGCATCGACGAGTTGGCCAACGCTGCCACTCCCGATGCAGCCCTGGATCTCGCCGAGTGGGGAGCCATTTACGGCGGCATCCGCGATTTCCCCACCGCGATTTCCCTGCTCAAGACCAACTACCTCGATGAACGGCGGGTGTATCTTTATCAGACGCACGCCGTGGGCGGACCGGCCGGGTCGGTGGGAATCCCGGGCGCCCACCCGAGTGTCGTGCCGCTCACTATTGGCACGATCGATTTCAATCCGGCTTCCGGCAATCAGGACGAGGAGTATATCGAGATCACCAACCCGAACAGCTTTGCGGTCGATATGTCCGGCTGGACCGTCGAGGGAGCCATCGAACACACCTTCAAGCCGGGAACGGTCATCCCTGCTGCGGCGACCGGGCTGCCGCTCTACCTGTCTCCGGACGTCAACGCCTTCCGCGCGCGCGCCACAGGCCTGACCGGCAACGAAGAAAACTTCGTGCAGGGACGCTACCAAGGCCAGCTCTCCGCACGCGGCGAAGCAATCACCATCCGTAACAAAAACGGAAACATCGTGACCACAACCAGCTACGGCGGCTCACCGACTGACTTGCAACAATTCCTCCGCATCACCGAACTCAACTATCATCCCGCCGACCCGAGCGCGGCTGAAATCGCCGCCGGCTTTGGCAACGACGACTTCTTTGAGTTTGTCGAACTGAAGAACATCGGCCCAGCCACCATCGACCTGAGTGGAGCCCGCTTCGTGAACGGCATCGACTTTGTCTTTCCCGCCAGCACCTTCCTTGCCTCCGGGGCGCACATCCTGGTGGTGTCGGATGCCACAGCCTTCGCACTGCGCTACCCCGGTGTTTCGCCCGCCCTCGTCGCCGGTCAATACACCGGGCGCTTCAGCAACGATGGGGAGACGGTCCAACTCCACGATGCCGTCGGAGAGAATATCCTGAAGTTCACCTACAACGACCGCTGGTTTCCCGCCACCGACGGCAGTGGGTATGCCTTGGTGGTGGATGATGAGACAGCCCATTGGAACGATTGGGATGGTGCTCTTGGTTGGGGAATCGGCGAAGATGCCGACGGCAGCCCCGGAGCGCAGAACAGCGCGGTGATTCTCCAACAGTACGCAGGCTGGCTGAATCAGTATTTCACGGAGGCTGAAATTGTTGACCCGCTGATCTCGGGAACCAACGTCGATACCAATGACGATGGGTATTCGAATTTCCATCACTACGCGTTCGGCACCGACCCTCGTGGCTCTGGTCCAGGCAGTCCCTTGGAGGTGGCGTTTGATGGATCCGCACTGGAGGTGACCTATCGCTTCCGCGATCCTGCGCTGGACGTGGCGTTCGAACTGGAGTCGTCGAACGACCTCAGCATTTGGTCGCCCGCGACGACCGAACTACTCGATTTGGTGATTGATGGAGAGTTCTCGACAGTGACCCTGCGCGTCACGAACCCCGGAAGCCAGGACCGGCAATTCGTGCGGGTGCGGGCTACCGAGGTGGCGTTTTAGATTCTTAATGATCACAAAGATTAAATCAGTCCCTGAGCCTCTCTCTCGTTTCCGGCATTGATCCACCTTCGGCTCCGTGCAGACTCGTAATATCCTTCGGTCCCTGGCCATCACCCACTCTCAACCTATGAGATCCATTATCATTATCGCTACCCTTGCGCTCTCGAGTGCTTTGCCAACCTTCGCCCGTGATCACCTCCTCGGCCCCACCGGAATCCTGGCGCAGGCGGTGGGAAATGAATTCCGGGTGTAGCGAATCGAGAGCGGTTCACCGGGTGATGGAATTCTCAAGAAAGGTGACATCATCACTGGAGCTGATGAAAAAGCATTTACCAAGAACGCGCGTCCGGAAATGGCAACCGCCATTGATCGGGCTGAAGCGACCAAAGGCAAACTTCCACTCACTCTCAAAGAAGGGCGCAAGGTCTCCCTGCAGCTTCGGCCTCTCGGACCTTACAGCAAGACGGCACCGTGGAATTGTAAGAAAACCGACGCCATTATCACGCGCGTTGCCGATCAAATGCTGGAAACAAAGAGCTTTGTTGGCGGACAGATCCCCGTCGGCTACATCGAAGTCGCGGTAGCCTTCGTGCCAATAAGATTTAGCACAGCGCGCACCCTCAGCCTGCTTTCACTAGCATCCCAGTGATTACTGCTGCTTGAATCTGCCCCAAAACGCAAAAGATTGAAGGCAATTCAAAGCAAGAGATTGTCAACCGAACATAAGCAAGGAATCTGTTTTTAGATTACCTTGTTCCCGATGCAGAGCCCCCCCCAACCCTCTTTATTTTAATGACTTTCTCTGGAGTGCAAGCTCCTCCCTGTTCTGTGGTTAAGTGCGTAAGTGTGTGTGTTGTCCCCATAGATGCAGGGGGGGGCGTTCTTAAGATCTTCATCCTAATTATTCGACTCCTCTTTCAATTTCTCTATCGCAAAATCTAATTTCAACCAATCGAGATTGAGAGCCCACTATTCAACCCAAAAGTTGATCGTCGTTCTGGGGATCCTAAAAGCTCGTTGTTCAGCTTATTGGGATCGGTGCCGCTCCATATCCATTGAAATCAAGACCTAATCTCCGTCATCTCCCCCGTGCTATCCGCGAACTTCTTCGTCGGCGTATCCACCGCATTCAGCATCGAGACAAACAGATTCGCCAGCGGCACCTTCTTCTCCCCTTCAAAGGAATGCAGGTTCCCATGTTTGAAACCAAGGGCATTTCCCCCTGCGACCTGAATGGGATAATTCTTCGTGCTGTGAGAAGCATGTGGATGAGCGGAACCCCAAACGACCACCGTTTGGTCGAGCATGTTGCTATCGCCTTCGGGAGTGTTTTTCAATCGATTCAAAAAGTAAGCATGTTGCTTCGCGCGCCAGTTATCCCATTGCCCGGACTCTGTAGGGCGCTTATGCGCGATGTCATGCGTCGCCCCTTTGTAGCCCAGGACATAGTTCGCATAGTTATACATCTCACTAGCACTCGAATGCTCACTCTCCAGCATCAAGGTCGCAAAGCGCGTCAAATCAGTCTGGAAAGCGAGGAAAAGAAGGTCATACATACACCTCGTATATTCCTCGGGATCTTTGTGAGACACCTCAATATTCAGCCCCTTGGTATCGACATTCGGGAGCGACTTGTGCGTCCATTCGCTGGTGCGTTCGACCCGCTTTTCCAAAGCCCGAATCGAATCCAGATACTCCTCCACTTTCTGCTGATCTTCTTTTCCCAACCGACCTTGCAGCCGCCTGGAGTCATCCATCATGAGATCGAGCACACTGGCCTCGCGCTTGAGGTCGGCACGGACTTGCTCGACCCCTTTTCCGGCGTAGGGATTGAAGAGACGATTGAAAATTTCCTGCGGGCGATGCATCGAGGGAATCGGCTTACCCGGCCCATAATGCGAGAGCGTCTTGGCACTGCCATACGAGCCAGTGCCACCCTCCGTGCCCAGCACCAGCGAGGCGTAGCGAGTCTTGTGACCGTTGATCTTTGCGGCAAGCTGATCGACAGAGATATTGTTCGTTTTTTCAAGCCCCGACATGTTAGCTCCAGTGGCAAAAACATCACCACTACTGTGGCCACCCATCCCGACTCCACCGGCATGATCGAGACCGCGCAAATAGCTCACGGAGTCCTTCAGCGAGGCAAAAGGAGCTGCCGATTTATTAAAACTAAGCAGGCCTGCCTCTTTGCACGGCCACCAGTTCCAATCGTGGTGTGAGCCGTCTTTATTCTTCGGTTCGTAAACACCGTAGGCGATGTAGCTGACCACCATGCGTTTGGGCAGCGCCTTGCCAGCGGTCTTGCCCCACGACATTCCTTGAAGAAATGGTAAGGCCAATGCCGCGCCGCCGCCTCGAATAAATTCACGTCGATTGAGATGCCAGGATTTTTGTGTCATAGGATTATTATTTTTTGGATTTAGTTCCTGTGAAGGTGGGGCTTTGGCAAACTGAGACGATCATATCCTGCAGCTGATAGCCATTTTTCTCTGCTTGCTTGAGTAATTCCTCAACCGCAAATCGGTCACGATAGGTCAGCTCTCGACCGATGCTGTAAGTCATCAATCTGCGAATCACGTTCTTCGTGATCTCATCCTTTCGTTCCTTGAGCAGATATTTTTTGAGCTTCTCCATACCATCCACTTCAGGCCCGTGAGGCACGCGTGCGGTGGCATCGGCCTTCTCGGTGTAAACCGTTTTCAAATACTCTTGATAGCCAGCAAGGGTTTTATCTTCTTTGATGCTAAAGCCTCGCACTCGCACTTTTTCTTTCGGCACCAGAGGCTGGAATTTCCCAATCGCGCTGTATTGCTCGAAGGGAATGCCCCACGGATCAAGACGCACGTGGCAATCATAGCAGCTCTCCTTTTTTCGATGAAAAGCGAGAAGGTCTTTGATCGAAACCGCTTCCTCCGCCGATTCACCTGCCGAGTCAGATAGAGCCGGCACATCAGCAGGCGGCGGCTTCACCTCATCTCCCAAAATTGCCTCACGCAGCCACACTGCACGATAGATTGGATGAGGTGCCGAACCAGTCGAGTTTCCGATCAATACAGAACCATGTGTTGGAAGCCCGCCGAGACGATTTTCGGGCTTGATGGGAACAGCGCGGAACTTCAGCCCCTTCACGCCATCCACTCCGTAATGCACCGCAAGTGGCTCGTTGAGGTAGGCAAAGTCCGAATCGATGATGCTCATGACGCTCGCATTTTTTCGAATCAACTCGCCAACAAACCCAACCGTCTCCTCCAGCATGTAGTCACGGATGGTCGGGCGGAAAAGCTGCTCCTGCCCACGCCGCTCACCGAGATGAACGGTGTAGAGAAATCGCGGGAAAAGATCACGATTGATGTTCACCGTTTTCATCTTGGTGATGCTCAGCCATTGCGTGGTGAAATTTTTGACAAATCCCGCCGCCCGTTCATCTGCGAGGAGTCGACGTGTCTGAGCCTCGATCACTGCGGGGTCATTCAGTTTGCCCGAGGCCGCGAGATCAAAGAGCTCCTCGTCAGGCATACTCCCCCAGAGGAAATAGGAAAGGCGCGAGGCGAGTTCATACTGCTTCGTCGCCGCGGCGTTATCGATCACGGTGTGGTAGAGGAACTGAGGAGAAATCAACACCATCGCCAACGTCTCGCGCATGGCCTGCTCCAGCGTCTCGAATTCCTTATCGTAGATTTTATAAATCAAAAAGTAATGATCCACTTCATCCCTTACAACGGGTCGGCGGAAGGCTCTGGTCATGAACTTCCTGATCACTTCGTAGGCGTATTCGGCTGGCTTCGTTTCACGCAGTGGAGAATCAAAAAGGATACGCGTATGGTGCTCCGGCGGCCAGACGTCGGTCACGGGAGCCTCGAATTCAAGCGACTCAAGAACCACGCGGGGAGCTTCCACACTCCATGACGAATCGAAGCCGCTCTTGCGGTGGTCATTAAGTTCACCGTTGTCGAAAATATTCTGCGCCGTGATGGTGATGCTCGGCGGGGTGACTTTATTCCGATGTGCCTGGGCTGGCTGAACGGGAATATTCTCAATACGCCCGCGCAGCTCAAAGACCTCAGGCTTGTCAGGCGTGTTTGTCAGATGGATGGTTCCCACCTCGTGATAAACGCCCGATCCCGAGTCATGACGAAGGCTTGTGCCCATGACCAGGCGGAGCGGCACTTCCTTAAAATCCGATCCCCGGGGGAAATTCCCAGAGGCTTCCACGCGGATTCTGAACTCCCCGGTTTTCGGCCAGCTCTTCACGCCTGTTGTTTTACTGCCAACTCCTGGCCCGTGGTAAACACCGATCTCCGCTTTCGTCAGCCCGCCCTTACCCGCCTTGCCATGCTCCCACTTCGGGTTCGTTCGATGAACTTCCGGCTTCCCCGGATCTACGATCGCACTGTTCATCGCTTTGATCGCGGCCTCCTTATAGCGAACCAGCTGATCCGGCCCGATCATCATGAATTTTGCCGTGTTATTAAAATGGTAAGGC
>JABIRI010000171.1 GCA_018667915.1 Opitutaceae bacterium
ATTGGTTGGCCTTCGGCCAATCTCTCTACGCGAGACCACGCATTCGCGTGTCCCTTCTCCCTTCGGTCGTCGAACCCTGAGGGCTCTCATCCCCCGGCAAGACCATTCCTCCTGTTTTTGAGGACTGATCCTAAAGTTTTATCACGTCATCTGGAGGACAACCTGGCGGAGAGGGGGGGATTCGAACCCCCGATAGGTGTTAAGCCTATACCCGCTTTCCAAGCGAGCGCATTCGACCACTCTGCCACCTCTCCAGGTTGCTCCACCCGACCGCTGGAAACGGCCTGATGATTGGCGAAAGACGATCAGCTAAGGCTGATCGGGCACCGCCGGTCAACGGGAATTTATAACCTATTCCACCCCAAAGAATTTTAGGATCCGTCGAATCGACGCCACCAGGGCATCCACATCCGCCGGAGTGTTATACAGGTAAAAGCTCGCTCGGGTCGTGCTAGGGAGCCCCAACTTTCGCATCAAGGGCTGGTTACAATGGTGTCCACCACGCAAAGCCACTCCGTCCTGATCGGCAAAGGTGACGACGTCGTGCGCGTGCACACCCTCGAACGCAAAGCTAACTAAGCCGGCTCGCGGCTGACCTTCTCCGGGGCCCAAGATACGGATACCGGGCAAATCGGAGAGCGCGTCATAAGCCAGCGCGGCGAGTTCGGATTCATGGCGACCAATCGCAGGCCGTCCCACTGAATCGAGATAATCCATGGCAGCGTGCAGACCGATCGCATCGGCTACATTCGGTGTTCCCGCCTCAAAACGCTCCGGCGAGGGTTTCCATTGGCTGCCCTCGTATGCGACGGTGCTGATCATCCCTCCCCCGCCCTGCCACGGCGACATGGCGTCGAGTAGCGCTTTGCGACCGTAGAGCACGCCGATGCCGGTAGGTGCGGCCATCTTGTGGCCGGAGAAGACGTAGAAATCGCAATCCATGGCCTGCACATCGACGTTTTCGTGGCCAGCGGACTGCGCACCATCCACCAGGGTCAATGCGCCCGCGGCCTTGGCTTTGGCACATATCTCGGCGGCCGGATTGATCGTGCCTAACGTATTCGAAATATGAGTGAAGGCCACGAGTTTGACCTTCTCTTTGAGCAGCTCATCAAACGCCGCCAGGTCGAGGCCACCTTCCGCATTCTCACCCAGAACAGGAATGTAACGCAACGTCGCGCCCGTTTGCTGGCAGACGATCTGCCACGGCACCATGTTGGAGTGGTGCTCCATCTCCGTGCAGACGACCACGTCGCCCGGTTGGAGATTGTCGCGCGCCCACCCTTGGGCGACGAGGTTTACGGAGGCGGTGGTGCCACTCGTGAAAACGACTTCGGCCGACTCAGATGCGTTGATAAACTTCGCGGTCCGTTCGCGGGCTGCTTCGTAGCCGTCGGTTGCACGCATGGAGAGCGCGTGGAGTCCCCGGTGCACATTGCTATTATCCCGCTCGTAGAAACGAGCGATCGCATCGATCACCGCACGCGGTTTGTGGGTCGTCGCCGCGTTGTCGAGATACACCAGCGGATGACCGCCGACGTGTTGGTCGAGAACTGGGAAATCTAGGCGTAGATTGGAAAAATCGCAGGACATGGGCGGTTTACTCCTCAACCGGGGAATCCGGTTTTTTGAGTGCGTCGATTGCGGCATGCCACGAAAGCGTGGCGCATTTGATCCGAGCCGGGAATGCATGCACGCCGGCGAAGGCGGCGACTTCGGAGAACTCTTCCGGCTCTTTGCCCGTCGTCACGATGTCTCTAAACTCCGCAAACTGGCCTTCCGCCTCCGCGAGTGTTTTGCCGGCGAGTTGCGTGGTCATCAACGAGGCACTCGCCTGAGAGATCGCGCAGCCGGAACCGTCGAAGCCGATCTTGCCGATCCGATCGCCGTCCATCTGCAGGTAGACCGTGCAGTTGTCACCGCACGTCGGGTTATCTCCGCTGGCCACGCGGGTGGCCTGCGGAACTCTGCCGCGGTTACGCGGGCGTTTGTTGTGGTCTAGAATGACCGCCTGATAGAGGTCGGTGAGATCGGACATGGAGCCACCAATCTCGCGCTATCCGAGGATTTGGCAACCCCCCACTGGCCTTAGACCGAAAGCGCATGAGCCCTGCCCTGCTCGACCAATGTCTGATCAAACGCCATCGCCACGACGCGGATGAGGGGTTCTCCCCGCGGTAAAACCCGCAATCCCGTAGCATCGATTTCGACCAGACCATCCTCTTCCATCGGACGCAACGCCGCGAGTGCTTCCGCACAATCGACGGCCACGCTGCCTCCTCTTTCCGCATCAATTCTGCCAAAATCAAGCCCACGCTCGCACATGATTTTCATGATCAGCTCTCGACGGCGTCGGTCCTCAGCCGTGAGGCGATAGCCTTTTTCGACCGGAAGCCGGCCCTCCCTTAACGCCTCTCGGTAAGTGGCAAGAGACTTGGGATTCTGCCAATACACTTCCTCGGTCGACGAGATGGAGGAAATCCCAAATCCGTAAAGCGAGGCGCCGGCCTTGGTGCTGTAGCCCTGAAAATTGCGGTGCAAGGTGCCCTCACGCAGAGCGACAGCGAGGGCGTCAGTGGGGCGCGCGAAATGGTCCAAACCGATATCGACAAACCCTTGTTTGAGGAGCTGGCCTCGGATCACGCCGAATATGGTCAACTTCGCCTCGGCATCGGGCATCTGCCCGCGTTGATCAAAGATACGTTGGGCAGGTTTTATCCACGGCACGTGAGCGTAGCTGAAAACGGACAAGCGATCCGGCTCGAGCGTGAGCACGTCTTCGATCGTCTGCGAAACCGTTTCACCAGTCTGACATGGGAGGCCGTAGATCAGATCGAAATTAATGTCCTTTATCCCCGCTTGCCGGAGCGTTTCGACCGCGAGTCGATTGAGGTCCATCGATTGGACACGGTGAATCGCTTCCTGCACTTTGAGGTTGGTATCCTGGATACCAAGGGACGCCCGATTGATCCCCATTTCGGCCAGCACTTCGACGTGCTCAGGAGTCACGCAACGCGGATCAATTTCGATGCTCAGTTCAGCATCGGGCGTAAACGAAAAGTTGGCGTGAATCGTCCGCCCCAATTCCCGTGGGGTTTCTGGGGAAAAAAACGTGGGTGTGCCTCCGCCAAAATGGAGTTGTTCGACAAGGCGCTCATGATTGATCCGTCGGGCCACGAGGTCGATTTCGCGTTTGAGCTCGGCAAGGTAGGCGTCGGCCCAATCGTAGCGTCGCGTAATGATCGTGGTGCATCCACAATACCAGCACCGGGATTCACAAAACGGCAGGTGGAAATAGAGCGAAAGCGGACGATTCGGGTCGGCGTTATCAACCGCCAAGGCAGAGTCCAAGTCCACCGAATCCAGGTCTTCGTGAAAACGATTCGCCGGCGGATACGACGTATACCGCGGACCGGGCACCGCGTATTTGCGGATCAGTTCGAGGTTAGAAGCAACGGGCGCGCCGTGGGTGGAGTCGTGCGGCAAAATCATGGGAAGCTCAGAGCGGCCCGCAGTTTGCCACAATTCACCCGGATTCGGCTCCGCAGCCCTTGTGCAGGGCTAGTCGCTTATTGCCTGTCCTTGGCCGGGGAGCTATTGAGGGATGACGAGTCGCATCCCGACCTGAAGGTCGTTCTGAGACTTCATCTTCGAACGATTGGCCGTATAAATGTCCTTCGCTCGCGTCGAATCCTGGTAGTAGCGACGGGAGAGTCCGTAAAGGGTATCGCCTTTGACGACCGTATGAACCCGGGTGGGTTCGGCGGTGGTCGTGGTGGCGGCGGGACGTTGCGGCCGAGATACGGTGCGGTCCGGCGCGGCAGAAATGGGCGCACGGCTCAGCGGGTTAGGCGGCGGGGTCTGCCGCGGCGGGAGTGCCGTGCGTTCGTCGCCGACGGTGAGATCCGCTACCGTGCCACGGCTGGTGGAGCGATTACCCCGCAAGGTGGCAACCTCGTCCTTCAACCGCGTATTCTCCCGCTGCAGTTGATCGACTACATCCAATAAATCGTTGCGCAGATTCTGATTTTCAAGGGGCTGGGCGGGCAAGGTGCGGGCGAAATCCCGGGTGGCTCCATGAATACGACCGCGAACCAGATCGGCTTGGGGAGAGTTGGGTTTCAGTTCGAGATAACGTCGGAAGTGATAAATCGCGGCGATCGGGTCTTTCACCTCGGTTTCGTAAAGTAAACCGACCTCGAGGTGAGACTCGGGAGCTCCATCCTGGCGCGTGTTGATCACTCGCGTGAACGATGCCAATGCGGCCTGTTCCCTACCCTGCCGAATGAGCCGTTTACCCTCCTCGTAGGACGGCTCGTTGATTTCCGCGACGGTTTCGCCTTCCGGCAACCGGTTACATCCGGTCAGCAACAATCCCACACAAATTGAGGGAATTAGAAGGTGCCGGAGTTGTCGCATCGGATGGTAAAAGGAATTGAGTGCCCGCGGGCATCTTCTAAGTCTGGCAAGGTGTCACCCGACACAAACCCTAAATGGCCATTTCACCCAAATCTGCTCTCCAACGTGCCCGCACTTGCTTGAGCATCGAGCAAGATGCCATCGCGGCTACATCTCAGTCGCTGGACAAAAAATTTGTCGCTGTCGCCCGGGCTATTGAAGAAGCCACGGCCGGTCAGGGAAAACTGATTTGCAGCGGCGTAGGCAAGTCGGCGCATATCGCCCAAAAACTCGTTGGCACCTTCAACAGCATCGGCGTGACGACTTGTTTCCTCGATGCGACGCAAGCCCTGCATGGCGACCTCGGAATCTGTTCATCCGGTGACATCGCGATCCTCTTCAGCAACAGCGGCCAAACCGAAGAAATTCTGCGGCTGATGACAACCCTACGCAGGTTTAACGTAACCGTTATCGCTTGCACCTCCCATGCGGAGTCCGACCTCGCTCGTGAATCCGACCATCAGCTCCTCTACGCGGTCCCCCGCGAAGCGTGCCCGCTCGCACTCGCCCCGACCGCGAGCACCACGGCGGCACTAGCGCTGGGCGATGCACTCGCCATGGTCTTGCTCCAAGCGCGCGGCGTCACGCGCGAGGATTTTGCCCAATATCATCCGGCCGGAAACCTTGGCCGAGTCTTATTACTGCGCATCGCAGATATCATGCGCACCGGTGATCGGTTAGCCGTGGCGAAAGATACGATCACTACGCAGAATGCGATCTTGCGCCTGACAAAGGCGAAGAGCGGCAGCATCGCACTCGTCAGTCCGCGGACTGGAAAACTAAGTGGCATTTTAACCGATGGAGACTTCCGACGCGCGGCATTGAGTGGGCCCAATTTCCTCAGTAAACCGGTCAAGACCTTCATGACGAAAAAGCCAAAAACAATCCGCGAAGACGCGTTGGGCGTGGAGGCATTACGCATCTTCGAATCGCACCAGATCGATGACCTGATCGTGGTAAACCGTGCCGGAAACCCGGTGGGCTTGGTCGACGGACAGGATTTGCCCAAGTTGAAGATCGTTTGATCGACACCGCTCCGACTGTGCATCTTTTGCCATTCCTTGCGCTCTGCGCGGAATTTGATTCCTCGTGTAGGTAAAGAACCGTCAAACTCCTCCCTGCCATGTCCACTCCGCCATTTGTTTACCAAGACCCCTTCCCACTCGCTGGGGACGACACCGAATACCGCCTGCTCTCCAAGGAAGGCATCAGCACCGCGGATCTTGATGGACAATCGGTGCTCAAAGTCGCGCCCGAAGCCCTCACGTTTCTGGCCAGCCAAGCATTTCGTGACTGCTCGTTCACGCTCCGCGCCAAACATCTTGAGCAAGTCGCGGCGATCCTCGATGACCCTGAAGCATCGGACAATGATCGCTACGTTGCGACCACGTTGCTGAAGAATGCCGAGATCGCGGCCGAAGGCATCCTCCCCTTTTGCCAGGATACCGGCACGGCGATCATCATGGGCAAGAAGGGCCAGAACGTATGGACCGGCGGTGGCGACGCCGAAGCACTGTCGCGCGGCGTCTACGACTGCTACACCAAGGAAAATTTGCGTTACTCGCAAACCGCCCCGCTCTCGATGTTTGAGGAACAGAATACGCGCACCAATTTGCCCGCCCAGATCGACCTACTCGCGACGGATGGCAACGAATACAAATTTCTCTTTGTCGCCAAAGGAGGCGGCTCAGCCAACAAGACCTTTCTCTACCAAGAAACCCGCGCGTTGTTAAACCCCGCGAGTTTAGAGAAGTTCATGATCGAGAAAATGAGCGCGCTCGGCACCGCCGCCTGCCCGCCCTACCATCTCACCTTCGTCATCGGCGGCACGAGCGCCGAAACCTGCCTCAAGACGGTCAAACTCGCTTCGACCAAATATCTGGATGCACTGCCGACCAAAGGTAACGAAAACGGTCAGGCTTTTCGCGATATCGAGCTGGAGCAGAAGGTGCTCAAGCTGGCTCAAAGCACCGGAATCGGTGCTCAGTTTGGTGGCAAGTATTTCGCGTTGGACGTGCGCATCGTGCGCTTACCGCGACATGGCGCATCTTGCCCGGTGGGTATCGGCGTCTCCTGCAGTGCCGATCGCAATATCAAGGCCAAGATCAACCGCGACGGAATTTGGCTCGAACAGATGGAAACAAATCCCGGCCGATTGATCCCCGAAGAAATGCGAACCATCAAACAGGAAAAGGTCGTGAAGATCGACCTGAACCAGCCGATGAAGGACATTCTCTCCGAGCTCA
Source organism: Opitutaceae bacterium (assembly GCA_018667915.1). Classification (GTDB taxonomy): domain Bacteria; phylum Verrucomicrobiota; class Verrucomicrobiia; order Opitutales; family Opitutaceae; genus Actomonas. The sequence continues at coordinate 6,705 of JABIRI010000171.1, forward strand.
CTCAGCATCCGGTTACAACTCGGGTTCTACTCAACGGACCCATGATTGTGGCCCGCGACATCGCTCACGCGAAACTCAAGGAACGTCTCGATGCTGGCGATGGACTCCCCGAATACTTAAAAGAACATCCCGTTTACTACGCGGGTCCGGCAAAAACACCGAAGGGCTACGCGTCCGGCAGTTTCGGCCCCACCACAGCCGGGCGGATGGATAGCTACGTCGACCTGTTCCAGAAAAATGGTGGATCCATGATCATGTTGGCGAAAGGCAATCGTTCCAAAGCAGTGACCGACGCTTGCCACCAACACGGCGGTTTCTATCTCGGATCGATCGGTGGTCCGGCGGCAATCCTCGCCAAGGAAAGTATCCGAAAAGTCGAAGTCCTCGAGTATCCCGAACTCGGCATGGAAGCCGTGTGGAAGATCGAGGTAGAAGATTTTCCAGCCTTCATCCTAGTCGACGACAAGGGCAACGACTTCTTCATCAATGGATGCAGTGCGTGCGTTCCGGGCAAATAAGCCTGATCTCCGAACCAGCTCTAATCCGCTCAGCTGCTAACCCGCCGCCGCCGCGGTGGCTTGCTCGGCTTGGAAGTTGAGCCAATACAGGCTTATCCCATCGGTCATCATTTGGACCGCGATAAGAATGAGTAGCATCCCCATGAGCCGCTCTGCCGCGCGCATGCCGCGCGCTCCAAGTAATCGAGCGAGACGCTCTCCCATGATCAGGATAGTCGCGGAAATCGCAGATGCTACGGTAAGCGCAAAGATCCACTCCGGGAGCCGAGAGGGTTCCTTCGAAACGATGAGTAGGAGAAACGCGATTCCACTGGGACCTGCGATCATAGGAATCGCGAGTGGCACAATGAAAGGCTCGTCGTCTCCAGGCACGCCGAGTTGCACCGCTCGGTTCGGAAACACCATGCCGATAGCGATCAGAAATAGGAGAATGCCCCCTGCCAGACTCAGGGAGGATTGCTCCAAGCCCAAGAAACTGAGGAGCTGAGCGCCCACCAAAAGAAAGAGTAACAAGACACCGAACGCGATGAGCATCTCTCGAACCAAAACCTTGCGACGGCGTTCTTGCGGGATCTTGGACAAGATCGCGTTGAACATGACGATATTGCCGAACGGATCCATGATCAGCAATAGAGTCGCAGCAGCGGAAAACAGAGTCATAAGCGCAAAGCTGAACAGGTTCGGCGATCAGGCCAAGTCTAGTGAATTGAGGGGTGCGATCTATCGCCGCAGGGCAAATTCCTTCAATCACCCTGCACCGTGACGATCAATTTTCGCCCGTGCGGAGAGGTCCGGTGTTCCCAGAGGAAGATGCCCTGCCACGTCCCGAGTTGCATCCGACCGCTGCCTACAGGGATCACCTCGCTGGTGCGGGTCAAAGCCATCTTGATGTGACTGGGCATATCATCAGGCCCTTCCAGCGTGTGCCGGAAATCCGGATCGTTTTCCGGGACGAGCCGATCCAGCCATCGCTCGAGATCACGCCGAGCGGTGGGATCGGCGTTTTCCATGATGACCAAACTGCAACTCGTATGCTGACAGAACACCGTAACCACTCCGGTAGAAATGGGGCTGGACGCCACGACTTCCGCGACCTGTGCCGTCACTTCAATCGTGCCGGAGCCCCGGGTTGAGATCACCAATGTCTGTTGATTTACGGCCACCGATTGATGCAAGAACCCTATTTACACAGCGCAATCACGAAGCGAGCGACTGACCTGCCCACAAAAAACCCCGACCACTCATGTCGGGGCTAGAAAATTGAAGCGCTGGTGTCAGTTAGAATTTAACCGTCACATGATTGCCCCCGGCAGAGACGCGGCCAACTGAATCATAAAGTTCATCTTGGCTGATCCGATTGGCGATCAGGCTGTGGGTATCACGTCCAGAGTTGTTTTCACGATCTACCGAGAAATCAGCCGGAGAAGATTGGTAAACAAACAAACGCTCACGGGTAGGCTCAGGGACACTGACTTCGGAAAGGGTCTCGCTGTTGGTAATGGCAGCCGCTAAATCGAGCTCAGGTTCGCCCAGCAGACGGCCTACTTGAAGCTGCTCCGCTTGAGCGGCTGCAAGGTTGGCGGCAATCGATCGCTCGGACGGCGTCGGAACGGATGCCACCGCTTCAATCGCGGCGGCAGAGGGGCCGGCCCAAACCACCATAGGAGTAAGTTCAACGGGTTGAGAAGGTTCGGCCGACGCGACCGCAGTTTCGATCTGCTCTGCAACGAAGCCCAGAGGCGCAACTTCAGAGAAATCCATGGCATTCGGGAGTGGCATCCGAGCCACTGCTACCGGAACAGACTCCACTGCCGGTTCGATTTCAGTGACGGCAGGCAGAGCTTGAGGAGCACTGTAAGCAACTTCGAAGCCCGGCTCACGGTATTCACGGAAAGAAAGAAAGGTCACCGCCAGAACCGCGGCTGCGCCGATGGGCATCTGGTAACGGGAGAAGCCAGCAAAGACACGAGGCAAGACAAACCACCACCGCTTGGGCTCGATGGCTTCGGCTCGTTGACGGACATGAAATCCACGCTGGAAGTCTGACCAGAATTCCTCGGGAGGTTGCTCTGCGCGCTTGAGGGCGAACAGGTCATCCAGAGTTACTTTGGAGGGGGGCTTATTATCGGGTTTCATGCGTTCAAATAGGACTGAAGCTCGGCTTGAAGAATCTGTTTAGCGTAATGTAAACGGGAGCGGACCGTCCCCACTGAACATCCTGCCACTTCGGCAATCTGCTCATGGCTCAGGCCATCAATTTCGAACAAAGTCACTACGGTGCGATGCTTGATAGACAGTTTTTGCATCGCTTCGTTCAATTTTTCCTGAAGTTCACGGACGTAAACTTCCCGGTCGGCCCCGTGTTTGTCGGTTAATTGAGATAAAATTTCGGTCGTTTTGTCGTCTTCGACGATTTTTTCGAAGCTGAAAAACGTGCGAAGCTTGGCTTTTCGCAAGTGGCTGAGGGCCGAATTAACCGCAATACGATAGAGCCAAGTGAAGAATGAGGATTGTCCTTGAAAGCGATTTATCGACTTAAATGCTTTGATAAAAGCATCTTGGGTAAGGTCTGCCGCATCTTCCCGATTCGAGGTCATGTTGTAAACGACCCCATAAACGCGTTCCCGGTAGCGTATAACCAATTGATCAAAAGCTCCAACTTCCCCATTTTGAACACGTTGCACAACCGCCCAGTCGCTATCAGCCTCCTGCCGGCGCTCAGCGGAGCTAACCAGGGTCTTGCCGAGGACTTTTGATGCGACCGACATAAGACCGTCAAAATGGGCCAGCTTAAGCGCACCTGCAACCGGAAACGCACCTGTTTACCTCGCGCGAAAATTTCCCCTATTGAGGTCGAAGACTCGCAATCTGATCACGCAATATCGCCGAGAGAGACAACAGGCGGGACGTCGGGGGCCTATTTTCATGGGGTTCCAACGCCTTTTCCCCCCTGGCCAACTCGCTTTCCAACGCGGTCTCCACGCGACCAAATACGCCCAAATCACGCATCTGGGCGACTCGAAGGTCCGGTTGGGGAATCGAATCTCCGGTAATCTCAGCCAAAATCGCAGCCTTCTCCCCTTCTGGAGAGGCTTTAACCAACTCCATCAGCGGGAGGGTCAATTTTCCGCTCCCCAGGTCCGTCCCGAGGGTTTTTCCAATCTTGCTTTCTTGGCCGAAGAAATCGGCAAGATCGTCAAATATCTGGTAGGCAATGCCGAGTTGGCGGCCGTAGGTTGTCGCGGCAGAGACGAACTCCGGGGAGAATCCGGCTAGGTGACTGCCCAAATGACAGGAAACGCGAAAGAGTTCCGCGGTCTTAAGGTCGATCACGCGCTGATAATCTGATCGGGAAATCCGGGTGGTGCCGCGACGCAGGGTTTGAATGATCTCTCCCGCACACACCCGACGGGTGCTCTCAGCGACCGCCGAACATACCATGGTGGTGGGAAACTGCGCCGCTAAGTGCAGCGCGTGGGCAAATAACGCATCTCCTAGCAGAACCGCGGCTTCCGGTCCATAGGAGCGGGTTGCTGATTCCCGGCCCCGTCGGATATCGGCACCATCCATGATGTCATCGTGCACGAGAGTCGCTAGGTGCACCAACTCGATCACCGCCGCGACGCGGACCAAATCGGGGTTTACGGTGTCATCACGCCAACCACTCAGGAAGACGAGAGCCGGTCGGATACGCTTACCGGAGGTATCGATACAATAGTCCGCCATCTCCCGGATCTCCGGTTCAAACTGTGCCACCTGATCTCGTAGACAGGCATTCAATCCCGCCACATGTGGTGCCAAATCAGCAAAAACCGAGGAAAACTCCAGGGGAGCAGGGTTCGAACGAGTGGCAGAGGTGAGCGGCATTAGAAAGGTAACCAAATGGCCATCCCTCGTCGTTGGCTAATCAAATGTAAGGGAATTAGCTCGCCTTCTAGAGGTCGCTGAAATGCTTAAGGTCTCTTCTTTCTGCGATGGGCGAGTCTCCAATTCTCATTCTCCTACTCTTTGGCGGCGGTATCTACGTGGCCAAAATGTGGTGGGAAGATTACCAGGCAAACACCCAGGGCGATCGCGTGATGGGGGTGGTCGGGGTTACGAGAACTGAGCCATTGAGAGAGTTAGTCTGGTCATCCAGAAAGGACCCAGACCATGAAAGGAAAGAGATCCACGCCCGAGCAGAAGATCCGGATATTGCGGGAGGCCGATAAG
>JABIRI010000308.1 GCA_018667915.1 Opitutaceae bacterium
CTCCAGTCGGCCTCCGGCCTCCTTCCGCCCGTCCCTTGACTTACTCTACACCCTCAAGCACTACATCAACCCATCCAGACTAACCGTTTAGGTGGTCCAGTTTGCGTAACCCAACCAACCTTTAACCTGAAACACTTTACGGATGACGCCTTGGAAGTGTGGGGCGTCCACGCCAGCCATCCGCAAGACTACCTTCTCATTCTCTTCGAGATGGAGCCGAAACAAGTGATCGCCTGTTTGGGAGCGATTGCGGGTCGTCGAGGCCTCGAAATCGAAGATGTGGTGATTCGACTGGGGCGAGTGTTGCCCGACTTTGCCAGCAAGGTTTTGGACGATTTGAACGGGTAAGGCCCTAAAAAGGGGACTAACGCAAAAGATAACGATCTGAACGACCCGGTTCGCGTTGGTTTGAGCAGATGCTCCGGGGTATTTCTGGAGGGGGAATCTGAGGGGGGGGATCACGCCGGATTCTGGGCTGATCTTTCCGCGGCATTTTGGGCCATGGTTTTTTCCAGTTCCTGCTCAAGCTTGTAATCGATCTTGTAAAACAGGGTGACGAAGGCGGTCAGAAATGCGATGGAGGCGGGGATGACACTCATGAGCATAACGATGCCATTCAGGGTATCGGGAGCCTGCTCCATGTTTGCTTCGAAACCGTAAAACCCGAGGAGGAATCCCGCGGAAGATCCGCCGAGCGTCCAACCAAGTTTCTGCGAGGTCGTCCCGGCAGAGAAGATAAGGCCCGTGGCACGTCGGCCCATTTTGTATTCCGCGTAGTCGGCGGTATCGGCGAACATCGCCCAAGTCAGAGGCATGAGTGGCGCAGCCAGAAAGGAACCGACCAGATGGAGACTGAACAACAGCACGATATCTGTTGGACCGATGAAGTAGAAGCCCAGTAGCAGGATCGCATTGATCAGAGTCAGACTGATGTAGGCCCGCCGTTTGTCGCGAAACTGAGCGACAATGAACTTCGTGCACGATACGCCCGCGATGGCCAGAACGGTTCCGGAGACCAGGAAGCTGGTGGCGAGACTCAGGTCTCCGATGTAATACTTGAAGTAATACAAAATCGCGCCGCCCCGCACCGAGATATGGACGAGCGTGAGCACGCCCACCACGCAGAATACCAACCAGGGTCCGTTTTTAAGGAGATCCTTCAGGTCTTCCCAGACCTTGTTCTGGCGCGGCGGGGGAATGACACGCTCGCGGGTAAATTTGAACGTAATGAAAAACAGACCGCCGGCGGCAAGCGCATACACGCACATCGTCAGAAAGTAGCCCTGTTGGTCATTGCCTTGCCCCAGGGTGGCCACCAACCACAGCAGCGTTCCGCGCACAATCAAACTGCCGGAATTCGCGCCGAGAAATCGAAATGAGGCGAGAACCGTTCGTTCCCCTGAGTTCGATGTCATGACGCCCATCAAGGCCGAGTAAGGGACATTGATCGCGGTATAGGCCATGCCGACCAAGGAATAGGTGATATAAGCCCAAATCAGTTTCCCGGTCATGCTCAGGTCCGGAGTCACAAATACCAAAATTCCGGTAATCATGAAAACCGGGATCATCCAGAGAATCCAGGAGCGGAACTTCCCATGGCGGGATTTGGTGCGATCCGCAATCATACCCATGATGGGGTCATTGGCCGTATCCCAGAAGCGCGTGATCAGGAGCATCAAGCCGGCCGCAACGGCACTGATGCCAAAAACATCCGTGTAAAAAAACATCAAGAACTCGGCCAAGGTCGTATAGTAAAGACACGATGCGGTGTCCCCTAATCCATAGGCTACTTTCTCGGTGAGGGGGAGATTGCCTCCCGGTTGGTCGGCGGGAGGTGAGAGCGGGGATGACATGGGCAGGGGGAAAGCTGAAAACTGAAAGCTGAAAGGCTGAAAGCGGGGAGCTGGCGGCGGAGAGGCAGGAGGGGGAAAAGCTGAAAACTGAAAACTGAAAGGCTGAAAGCGGGGAGCTGGCGGCGGAGAGGCAGGAGGGGGAAAGCTGAAAACTGAAAGCGGAGAGGCAGGGTTATTTTTATTTCGGCGGGTAGACGCCGCGCACCTTGGGGTAGTCGATTCGGGTGCCTTTGCTGGGGTAAGCGTTGATCGCGGCTTGGAGGTTCCGGTGGGCTTGCTTCACCGTGGGAGCAGCCACTTCAAGATCGATGACGGCTGTCTCCATGACATCCATCTGGGTGTCGTAGAGATCGCCGTTGTCATAGAGCTTGTAGCGTCGATCCCGGGCATACCGCACCTCGGGGTGATTGTTAGAGTCGTTGAACTTTTTGGCGTAGGGATGCGGGAAGTAGTAGCCGTAGATCCACTCCCGTGGGTTTCCGCGTTCACTCAGGCATTGGGGCCAAAAACTTACGCCATCGGCGTCGGTTGATTCTTTAGGGGGCAGGCCCGCGGCCTCGACCATGGTAGGCAAGAAGTCAGAAAAAGCGATCAGGTCGCGGTTGACCTGCTTTGCCGGAATACGCCCCGGCCAGTTGGCGATCAGGGGCACATGGGTGCCGTGGTCGCGCGTGAAACCTTTGCCGCCGCTGATGCGTTGGCCGTTGAATTCGGAAACGAGGTTTTTGTTGGTCCCGTTGTCTGCGGTAAAAATAATCAGCGTGTTGTCGCGCACTCCCTGGGCTTCGAGCGTGTCGACCAGGCGACCCACCAGCGCATCCATGGTGTTCACCATATCGATGAAGTTCTTCTTATCGCTGGTCTCGCCTCGATCCTTGCTGTTCGGCGTGGGGAGAAAAGGGTCGTGCACGAGAATCATCGGGTAGTAGGCGAGAAAGGGCGTGTCGGTCTCGGCACAAGACGTGATGAAATCGGCCAGAAAATCGGTGCAGGCATCCGGGCCGTAGCTGTTGTCCGGAAGGTCCATTAAGGCACCGTCTTTTTCTAGCGAGGGATTCCAGTAACGCTCGCGAGAGGTGAGGGGCGTGTTCCACAGGCTGTAGGTATCAAATCCCGCTTCGTTAGGATGCGTGCCTCCTTCGGCGGTGAGGAGTTGCCACTTACCGGCGACCGCGGTCGCGTAACCCGATTGGCGGAATTGGTGGGCGAAGGTGGGTTCTCCGGCGGGGTAGATGCCGAAGTCCTCATAATTGAATACGTTGGACTTCCCCGACAAGAGATTGACGCGACTCGGCGTGCAGACCGGCGTGGAGTGACAGTTTTCGAACCGAATTCCCGCGGCGGCCAGAGCGTCCAATCGAGGGGTCGAATACTCTTTGCTACCGTAGCTGCTGAAACACTCGAACCCGATATCATCAGCCATGATGAGCAAGACGTTTACCGGTTTGTCAGCAGCCGTGGCGATAGAGGTCAGCATCCCCAGAACAGCCAGGGAGAGGTTAAATATCTTCATGGCCTGAAATTCACTTGGTGGGGGCATTTGGGGCGGCCACTTCGGGGAATTGATATTTTGCTCGTTTTGTCTTTCGGGCAACGGGATCGGGGTAGTGCTCCGCTCTCCAAGTGGAATGAAGCTCGGCCATCTCCGATACCATGGCGGGATACTGGTCGGAAAGATCGCGCGCCTCGGATATATCAGATTTAAGATTATAGAGTTCAGGCTCTTTCCAGAATTGATGCACGAGCTTCCAATCGCCCCGCATCACCGCCAGATTGTGCTTCGTCTCCCAGTGAATGGCATCCGTCCTGGAATAGTCACTCCCGGTCAGTAAGGGCATCAGTGAGTGCCCATCTATTTCCATGTTTTCAGGAACAGGCATTTTCACGGCATCAAGAATCGTGGGGAGCACATCCATCGTCACCGCGACCCCATTACGCTGGAGCCCGGCAGGAATACGGCCGGGCCAACGGGCGATGAAGGGCACGCGAATACCGCCTTCGTAGGTGGAGAACTTCCATTCGCGCAGGGGACCATTAGAGATATTGGCCCCCCTGGGGCCGTAGGCTTTGCTTTCGGCCGAAGGCCCATTATCGGACATGAATATGACCAGGGTATTTTCGCGGAGGCCAAGGTCATCAACGACGCTCATTATTCGGCCGATACCGGTGTCCAGTTGCTCGACCATAGCCGCATAAATCGCAAAAAGCTCGTGGTCGTATTTCGCGCGGTATTTGTCGATGAGATCCGCGGGAGCTTCCATCGGTGAGTGGGGTGCCGTGTAAGACAGAAACATGAAGAACGGCTGGTGGGTTTCCTGCGTCTTCAGGTAATCAATGGCTTTGTCGGTGATCGCGTCCGTGTAGTAGTCGGTGATTTGGATGGGCGTTTCGTTGTGATAACTGCCGGTTACATCGTAGTAGTTGGATTGGCCGGCGAGGGTGCCCCAAAATTCATCGAATCCATGGGTGCGTGGCCAGGAGCTGCGATCGTATCCCAGATGCCACTTTCCGATCAGGATGGAGTGATAATCACGCGCTTTGAGCACTTCGGGCAGCGTCACCGCTGAATGATCCAAAGAGAGTTTCGGGCTTCCTTCCTTCGCCTCGGGCGCGGCGAGCTGGGGCATTCCCACGCTATGGGGATACCGACCGGTTAGGAGTGCCGCTCGCGTCGGTGAACAGATCGGCGCAGACGCATAGAAGCGAGACAGGCTTACCCCTTCCTGGGCCAATTGATCGAGATGCGGCGTGTCTATGTTGGAAGTGGGCCCTAGGTCGGCCCAGCCCATGTCGTCGGCGAGGATCACCAGTATGTTCTGGGGTGGGGACGAGCCACCCGGTAGCGCGCAAGCGGATAGAATCAAACTCCCTGCGAGCAGACACTGGAACAGATTATGGGGCGTGTGCTTCTTCAATGCTCTCAGGTGGTTCTTAGCCGTTGTCAACTGTTGCGGTTTCTAAACTACGTTCATGCGTTGGCCTGATTCAGCCGAGGTATGGGCGGCTTCCAAAACTTGAATCACGCTGAGGCCATCGGAGAAGTCGGGCGAGATGGGTTGTCCGGTTGAGATCGCAGCCAAGAAGTCTGCCACCGCATGAACAAAGGTATGCTCATAGCCGATGGTATGACCCGGCGGCCACCATTTCCCGACGTAGGGATGCTCCGCTTCGGTAGCGAGAATGGAGCGATAACCTCTGATGTGGCTGGGGTCGTCATTCGCGTAGAATTCCAGTCGGTTGAGATCCTCAAGGTTCCATCTCAGTGCTCCCTTGCTGCCAAATATCTCAAACTGATTCGCATTGCGTTGACCGGTCGCGAACCGGGAGGACTCAAACGATCCCAGCGCGCCGTTGGCAAATTTCACCAGCATCTGGGAAGCATCATCCACATCGACCAGGCCCATATCGGCACTCCCGGATTCAAGGGGTCGTTGGTGGATGAAGGTATTTTTTTGGCAAAATACGGATTCGATTTTACCCACCAAGAAATGGGCCAGATCCACACTGTGGGAGTTTAGATCTCCGTGCGGCCCGAACCCGGCATACTCTTTCTTCAGCTTCCATCCCAACGGAGCCTCAGGGTCTACCAGCCAGTCTTGCAGATAGGCCCCACGCCAATGTCGGATCTCTCCGATGCGGCCTTCGTCGATGATCTGTTTCGCCAAGGCAACGGCCGGGCTTCGTCGATAGTTGTAGTTAACATAGTGGCGGATATCAGCTGCTTCCGCCTCCTGTAACATGGTCTGGGCCTCGGTCCCGGTCAGCGCCATGGGTTTCTCACAAAACACGTGCTTGCCACATTTGGCGGCCGCGATGGCCACTTCGGGTTGCATGGATTGGGGCAGAGCCAGATCGACCACATCCACGTCGTCGCGTTGAATCACGGTTCGCCAGTCGGTCGAGGAATCCTCGAACCCCCATCTGCGGGCGAAGGTGGTGGTTTTCTCTGGGTCGCGTCCGCACACCACTTTAAGGACCGGTTCCAGGTCGGGTTCGAAGAAGGGAATCACTTGTCGCCACGCATTGGAATGCGTTCGACCCATGAATTCAGTGCCGATCAGAGCGATGCGTATTTTGTCCTTACTCATAGGTCGCGGGATTTTTGGGCGTCTGCCTAAATATTTCCTTGGCGCATTTCCTCGACGGCGTGGTGGGCGGCGCGGGCGGTGATCGCCATATAGGTCAACGAAGGGTTTTGGGTGGACGTTGAGGTCATGCAGGCTCCGTCGGTGACCAAAACGTTCTTACAGGCGTGCAACTGATTCCAGCCATTGAGGAGCGAGGTTTTGGCTTCACGGCCCATCCGCACTCCGCCCATTTCGTGGATATCGATTCCGGGGGCGTCCTGTTTGTTGGTGGTTTTAATATTACTAAATCCGGCCGCGGCAAACATCGCGGAGAGTTGCTCGGTGGCGTCAGCTTCCATCTTCCGATCATTCTCATCGAAATCGACATTGATCCGAAGGAGGGGCATGCCCCAGGCATCCGTTTTCTGGGAATCCAGCGTCACCGCATTGCTTTCCTTGGGGATCGTTTCTCCCATCATTTGCGCCCCGGAAGACCAACCGCCCAGCTTCGGATTCAGCAGGCTTTCCTTTAGATCTTCGCCCATGCCTGATTGGTTGCTGCTCAAATTTCGACTGGCCGAAAAGGCGGTGGCGTATCCCCGCAGGAAATTGGTTTCCTGCTTAAATACATTCCTAAACCGAGGGATGTAAGTGGACCCGGGACGGCCGCCGAAGGGGGCAAACTCATTGAGGCCGTCGAACTGCGCGCGGACCTTGATATTGTAGTTATGGAAGGCGACGAACTTGCCCAATAATCCGTTGTCATTCCCCAAACCGTTCGGGAAACGCTTCGAGGTGGAATTGAGCAGGATGAGATTGGTGTTAATGGCCGAGGCATTCACGAAAATGATCTTCGCGTAATATTCGGTGACTTCCTTGGTCAGATTATCAATGACCCGCACGCCGGTCGCTTTGCCCTGCTTATCGTCGTAGATGACGGAGTGCACCACCGAGTGGGGACGTAGCGTGAGGTTCCCAGTTTTCTCCGCCCAGGGCAGGGTGGATGAGTTGCTGCTGAAGTAAGCGCCGAAAGGACAGCCGCGCTTACAAAGCCGCCGGCTCATACATTGATAGCGTCCTTGCGCGAGCTGCGTAGGCGTCGATTTGGTCAGATTGGCGAAGCGAGCGGCGATCAGATGCCGTCCTTCGAACTTCTCGTCCAGAACGCGTTTAAAATGGTCCTCCACCGCGTTGAAGGGATTGGGGGGCAGGAACTCTCCATCGGGCAATTCGGCGAGTCCGTCTTGGTTTCCAGATATCCCAGCGAACGATTCCACATGACTATACCAGGGAGCAATATCCTCGTAACGAATCGGCCAATCGACCGCGAACCCATCACGGGCCGGGCCTTCGAAATCGTATTGGCTCCAGCGCTGGGTCTGCCGCGCCCAAAGCAGCGACCGGCCGCCCACTTGGTATCCCCGAATCCAATCGAAGGGTTTCTCCTGAATGTAGGGATGCTCATCATCCTTAACGAAGAAGTGGTCGGTATCCTCTTTCCAGGCTCCCGCTCGACTGAGGATCGGATTGGCTTGGCGGGTCTCGTGCGGTATCTGGTTCCGGTGCTTGAACTCGTAAGGCATTTTGTTGGCCGTCGGATAGTCCACGTTGTGCTTCACATCGCGGCCCCGCTCGAGGACCAGAGTCTTGAGTCCTTTCTCCGTTAGTTCCTTGGCCGCCCAACCTCCGCTGATACCTGAGCCCACGACGATGGCATCGTAGGTGTTTTGTTTGATTCCGTTAATACTGAGGTTGGCCATCAGACTTTGCCTCCCAATTTGCTGGCCGGATAATAACCGTCGTAGGGCTGTGGGATCATTTCGTGGGGAAGCACGTTGGTCATCACGTATTCGGATTGAAGATACCCCTGAATGGTTCGTCTCTTCGTGATCTGGATGAATGCCTTAATGTCCGCACTGGCGTCGGGACTCCCGCCCATGCTTTTGAGGGCCTCAACTCGAGTGGTGGCATCGCACGACAAAAACGGTTGGCCAAAGTGTTGGGCGACGAACGCATCCATGTCGCGCAGGCCGGAGTAGAAGGCGGCCTGATCCTTCGCGTCGTGGCAGTCATTCACCATGAGCAAAACGAATTGATCCACCTGCAGCTCCTGGGCGCCGGGAGTATCCGTCGCCGGGATTATGGTTGCTACCACTGACTGGAGTAGACGCTTCTCGGTGGCGCCGAGGATGGCGTCGGACGAGCGGGGTAGACGTGATGTTTGTCCCCGCAATAAGGGCGGGAGGAATAAAAATCCTCCCCCGATCAGGGCAGTGCTCTTGATGGCTTGGCGTCGGTTCATGGCGGTAGACAGGTTAAGGTGCGCGTGGCGATCCTAGGACGATTCCCCCAGCGACTCGAGCGTGCGGTTGATCAATGATTGGGTGAGACGAATGCCCTCCATTTCGGGGATGGTCTTTCCCTCATATTCGATGCCGATATAACCCGAATAGTCGGAGTCGGATATGATTTTAAGCATGCGATGATAGTCGGTATTGATTTCGTTTCCTTGCGCATCGAAATCATGTGATTTGGCACTCAGCCCCTTGGCGAAGGGCATCAGGTCGGCCACCCCTTGGTAACGGTCATATTCCAAACCGACTTCATCCTCATGGTAGACAGGATCATTTTCGTAGGGTTTTTTGGCCAAGGCGTAGCGCTCGGGGCCGACCTTGTTGCGAGCCACATAAAAATTTCCAAAATCGGGGAGGGTGCCGCAGTTATCGAGACCCACTCCGGAGATTACGGCCGCCAGCCAGGCTCCGTTGGATGAGAGTCCGCCATGGTTCTCGACGATCACGTTGAGGTCGTGCGCTTGAGCGAACGTGCAGAGGTGTCCCAGACCATCAATGCACAGCGCCTTTTGCTCTGCCGCAGGAAGTGACGCGTCGGAGGCCGCGTTGACCCGGATCGAATGACAACCGAGTGACTTGGCGGATTCCACCCACGCATAGTGCCCTTCGATCGCATTGTTTCGTCGTTTCGCATCGGGATCGCCGAGGCTCCCCACCTTGTCACACATGATGAGCAGGTTGGCTACCCCGAGATCATCGGTTGCCCGCTTGATCTCGGCGAAGTATTCCTTGCTCTTCGGTTGAGCTCCCAACCGGGGATGATCGACGTAAAGAAATTGGCCTGACCATTCCACCGCATCCAGGTCGAAGTCCTCCCGCGCAATGCGCGCGAAATCAATGTTGTCCACCTCACCCGCCCGCAGGGCGCGGTGGAGCGACCATTGCGCCAACGATATTTTGAACCGAGCCTGCGCAGCCAAATTCTCCGGGTAATCCTTTTTCTGGCAGGCGGCTAAGGCACAACTGCCGAGCAGAACGGCGGAGGATTTTAGGAATACCCTACGGTTGGTTGATGCACTCATGGGATACGGGGTTGGAGTCACTGCGCTAGGGGGATTTTGGTTTGATTCGCTTGGGCATGCTGGGGAGTGGCGCCGTGGGTAGAGCCTTCGATAGGCGCTCGATGATGGCGGCACTGCCGGGACGGTTGGCGATATTGTTAAGCTCGCGCGGATCGTTAGCATGGTCGAACAACGCCTCTGCGTTGTAGGTTTTGAAATAGCGATAACGTCCATCGCGCACGGCGTGATAGTTCTCGTTCTTCGAGGTGACGATGGCTCGATGGAGATCCGTCTCTGCCTCGATAATCGGGAGCAGGTTTTCGCCGTCGTTGTTTTTGTTCGCTGGTAAATCCGCCAGAGCGAGCAGGGTGGGGTAGACATCCACCAAGCTTACTGCGGTATCGACTTCTTGCGGTTGCGCGCCGGGCTTCAAGATGAGTAGTGGGACCCGCGTAGACTCTTCCCAGAGCGTAAACTTGGAGAAATGCTCCTTCTCGCCTAAGTGCCAGCCGTGATCCGTCCAGATCACGACGATCGTATTGTCGGCGATCGGTGAGGCCCTTAGGCCCTCCAAGAGTCTCCCTAGTTCAAAATCCGCATAACTGATACACGCGGCATAGCCACGACTCGGCCCCGGGGTTCCGGCAAACTCCTTGAATCGCCGAGGTGGCAGAAGGGGTTCCGGAATGTTCTTATCCCAGTCAGCTGGATTGGTGGGCGGGGTGATTTCAACATCCTCATACTGATCGTAGAACGCGTCTGGAACAAACCAAGGCATATGCGGGCGATAGATCCCGACGGCCAGAAAGAGCGGTTCATCGCGAGAAGCCTCAAGCTGCTCGATTGCCCAGTTTACCACTTTGTGGTCCCCCATCTCCTCAAGCGGCTTACCGGTGCCGCCCCAATCGAACTTCCCCTCGCCACGATCCGGCAGGACCTCCGGCATACTCTGCACCGGCAATTGCGCGTCGAAGGACGGAAAGAAATCATCCCAACCTCGAGGCGAAAAAAGCCCTTTCCGCTCGAATGCGGTTCCCTGATTCGCGTGGTAGATCTTCCCGCCTCCCAGCGTAGCGTAGCCATGCTTTTTGAAATATTCCGGGAGCAGGAGAATTTCATCGAATCGTGCATTCGCCAACCAGTCATGGCCGTTGCCATAAACGCCGGTCGACGCGGGATGGAGCCCTGACATGATAGAGGCGCGGGAGGAGTTACACACCGGGGCATTGCAGTGGGCGTTTCGAAACAATATCCCTTCAGCCGCCAGCGAGTCGAAGTGGGGCGTATCCACATCGAACGGCTCGCCGTTCAGCTGAGTGGGTCCCCAGTCATTGAAGTCATCAATAGACACAAACAGGATATTGGGTCGACTGGCACCGAGGCAGAAGGCCAAGGGCTGAAGGAGAATGAATAGAACGAGCGTGACGTATCGGTTCATGGAAATTGGTTTTGGTTACGCCGATTTGTTTTCGATAAACCAGAATGCGATCAGGTGATAGATCATCATCTGCATATCTTCTACGCGGCCATAGTGCTCATCGGGCAACACGATGGGCAGGGTGGCCAAATCGGACATTCGGCCCCGTCGGGAGCTGGTAATGGAAACCGTGGTCAGTTCCTGCGCATTGGCCCACTCGAACGCTTTCACCAAGTTCGGCGAATTTCCGCTGACACTGCCACTTAGCACGACATCCCCGGGACGGGCATAGTTCTCCAGCTGGCGCACGAATACATCCTCGTAGGCGTAGTCGTTGCCGAGGGCAGTTAACCACGCGGCGTTGTCGTTCAGCGTGATGACCCGGAAACGTTTCTTCAGCACATCCGAGGCGCCTTTGCCTAAATCGCAGGCCAAGTGCGAAGCGCTGGCCGCATTGCCGCCATTGCCAAAGAGAAATATCTGACTGTCACGGCTATGAGCTTTTTCGAAGATATCGATGAGCGCGGTAATTTTGTCAGTCGGCAGTGACCTGATAAGTTTCACCTCCGCATCGAGGTATTGGTTTATCCAAGTTTCGCTAGTCATTGTAGATTTTGTAGAAGTCTGCTCTGAATCATCACTGGTCCTCGACGGGATAGTCGGGGTTGCGACTCGGGAAATTGGCACTCATTTCCCATAAGCTGGAGGTGAGTTCCGAACTCATATCCTGCACGATTTTCCCGCGCTGGGCGGAGAGGTCGTGCGACTCAGTGGGATCTTTCGCCAGGTCGTATAGTTCAAACCGCAACCCGTCCGGGTCGTAATACTGGAGGAGTTTCAGGTCTCCTTTGCGGAGCGCAGAAACCGGAGTCGTTCCGCGATAGTAGTGAGGGTAGTGGAAGACCAAGGAGCGGGGTTTCCCTTGATTAAATTCCTTTTGATAGAGCAGGGGTTTCAGTGACGTGCCATCGGATGCTGATTGATCCGGATGATCTACCTCCGTCAAATCCAGCAGCGTGCTCAGAAGGTCGGTTGTCGTGACCGGAGTGTCCACCTTGTGCGGCGTATTTATGCCGGGAATCTGCATGAACCAAGGAATACGAACCCCGCCTTCGTAGAGCGTTCCCTTACCCGAGCGGAGCGGGGTGTTGTCGGTGACTGTTTCGCCTTCCCATTCACCGGTCACACCTCCGTTGTCGGAAACAAAAACCACGATGGTGTTTTGGTCTTTCCCGGACTTTTTGAGCCAAGCGAGAATTCGTCCCACGCCATCATCCAGCGATTTGACCATGGCGGCGTAGCCGGGATTGCGATGCCGGTTGTCTGGGCCAATGCGAGCGGCAAAATCGTCGACGTAGGCGGGTTTTCCGTCGATCGGAACGTGAGGAACGAAGAAGCAAAGATTGAGGAAAAAGGGCGTATCGCCGGCGTTTTCCATCAGGTTGATTGCCTCGGTCGTAAGCCGGTCGGGCAGGTATTCCCCCTCCTTCCATCCATGCAGGTCGGGGGTATAACGCATCTCATTGTAAACCTCTCCTTTGTAGGGAGCGAAAAAGGTAGCCGGGGCACCCCAATGATGCCCGGCGATATTGACGTCGAAGCCGTGGACTTCAGGAAATGAACGGGCCTCGCCGAGATGCCATTTGCCGACGTGAAAGGTGTGGTAACCGGCTGCTTTGAAGTGTTCGGCCAAAGTGATTTCCTCCAACGGAAGATTGCCTTCACTTTCGGCAGGAATCATGGGCTTACCAAGCTTGGGGCCCCGCAAGGCATGCTCACTCCAGATGGTCATGCGCAGACGGGCGGGGTTCTTGCCGGTCATGATGGAGGCTCGGGTGGGCGTGCAGATCGGGGCGGCAGCATAGGCGCTGGTAAACTCGATTCCCGACGCGGCGAAGCCATCCAGGTGGGGCGTTTCATGCAGATCGGAACCATGGGTATTCAAATCATGGGCACCCAAGTCATCTGCCACAATGAGCACGACGTTGAGCGGGTCAGCTCCGTGGACCGGCGTGAGGCTGCCAAGGAGCAGAGCACATAAGAAACTCAGAGATGAGGGGAGGGGCTTTATCTTCATGGGGATTTTTGGGAAAACAGTTATCTGGAAAAATATTCAGCGGCGCGGCAGTAGGATGCCTGCTTGGGGAGTGGGTTAAGAATCAGTTCGTTGGTTCGGTTCAAATCTTTCGCAGCATGACCGACTTGATATCAGCCATTTCGTTGCCTGGTTTACGCTTCACCCGTAGTTGCAGCAGGTGCTGCCCTTTATCCAGGGCAAGTGTTCCTGCTTCCCGCTTCTTCCATTCCCGGGACAAATACCATCCTGGTTCCTTGGGGCCTTGCTCTGCGGCGGGATAAGGTGCGGATACCCACGGCTCTTTGATTTCGATATCGAGGCTGTTTTTACCCGCAACCAACTCGAACACGGATCCGACCGAAGACGCATCACAGGCATATTGAATGGATACCTCATAGGATCCTGCTTCAACCACATCAATCGGACATTCGGCGTAGGCCGTTTCGTCCGTCCAATCCTGAATCCACTGATTCGACCACCCGCGGGGCAAACAATAATCGATCCCTTCTCCGGTATCTGGCACCACTTGCCACTCATGCGCATTCAGGGTGACGAGCGGCCATTCACGGTAGCCGACTTCAATCGGGAGACGCTGCGGCGATTTGATAATCGCATCGGCTTCCCATTTTAAATAATCCGCCAGCAACGCGTCGTGGATCTCCGGCTTCTCTTCGATCAGATTGTTCTGCTGCCCGGGATCTGCGAACATATCATGTAAAGTCGTGGCGGTGGCGCGGTATTGATCCGAGCGAACGGCCCAACCATAAATGAGCCGCCACGTGTAGTGATTTCTCTCGGGTAGAGAGAAATCATTGGCCCCCAATAGCAGCGGCGAAATATCGACGCCATCGAGCGGCTTCGTCATGTCGCTACTCAACGAGATTCCGGCCAAGCGAGAAAGCGTGGGAAGCAGATCAATGTGAGCTACATTCGGTTTCACGACGGTTCCGGGCTCAATCATTCCCGGCCAGCGAACGAAGAGCGGAACCCGGACGCCTCCTTCATGGAGGCTACCTTTAACGCCCAACATGCCATCATTGAGGCGATGTCCGTTTGGCCCGTTGTCGGACAAATAGAGCACGATCGTATTGTCGTCCACCTCCAGCTCTTTCAGCAGCTCCATCAATCTGCCCACATTCGCATCGATGTTTTCACACAGCGCATACATCGCCCGATCGAAATAACTCTCCACCTCGGTATTGTGCACCCATCGCTTCCAGTCATCCGCTGGCACGCTCGCGGGAGTGTGAGGCGTATTGAAAGGCACATAGCAGAAGAAAGGCTGATTTTTTTCGGTGTTTTCGCGGATGAATTTCTCGGCGTGATCCGTGATGACATCCGCAATGAAACCCTGGGTCGGATACTCCTCTCCGTTTCTCTCCAGCACGGGATCATAGTAGTCGTTCCAGTGTCCGGAGCAAAATCCGACAAACTCCTCGAACCCTTGCGCATTCGGATGGTGCGGCCACTGCGAGCCGTTGTGCCATTTTCCGAAACCTCCAGTCGCGTAGCCCGCCTCGTCCCTGAGCAATTCAGCGATGGTGACTTCATCACTCCGCATGTTTTCTTCGCCTCGAGTCACCCCAAAAACTCCGCTGCGGGAGGGCGCTCTTCCGGTCAGTAAAGCGGCCCGGGTGGGAGCACAGGATGGCTCGACGAAAAATCGGTTGAATCGGGCGCCTTCGGCCGCCAACCGATCGATGTTCGGGGTCTGAATCCAGGGGTTCCCATGGCTACTCAAATCTCCATATCCCTGATCATCGCTCACGATTAGGACAATGTTGGGCGGACTCGCCCCATGCACCTGAGTCAGGACTCCGGCTACGATTACACCCAAAAAAATAAGGGCTAAGGAGAGGGAGTTTTTCTTCATGGTTTTCTCCTAAATTTCACAGTCGTTGGAAGATCAGTGCCTTGATATTGGGCATTTCCACTCCAGGCATCTTTACCGCTCTGAGTTCCAGGGAGTGAGTTCCTTCAGCCAATACCAGTTCGCCCGCATCCAGATCTCGCCACTCCCGAGATAAATAGGCGCCTTGAGTTTTAATCACCTGTTCCGCTGCGCCATGCGGCGCGCTCACCCAGGAATCCTGAATAGGAATGTCAAGCGACGCGCTTCCCGCGCTGAGGCGAAACACCGAGCCTACTGCATCCTCGGGGCAGGCATACCGCAGTCGAACCCGATACCGTCCACCCGCTAGCACCTTGATCGGACGGGCCGCGTAGGCTTCGGGGTCCGACCAACGTTCAATCCACTGATGGGCGAATCCCTTTTTCCCACTGTAATTAATCCCTTCGTCTATCCC
>JABIRI010000324.1 GCA_018667915.1 Opitutaceae bacterium
ACTCTTAAAAAATGACTTCGTCCATGCGGCTATTGGTATCGATCAGAGCGGTTCCTAAAATTGTCAGTGAACCACCACCCTCAATATTCCGAGCCGAACCAAAGAACCGTTTTGGTTTCTGCAAGGCCGTCGCTTCGATACCGCCCGACATAATTTTACCAGAGTTTCCCGCCAACGCATTGTAGGCCCGAGCCAACCGCGTGATCGAATCGAGCAGAATCACCACGTGCTCGCCCAGTTCCACCAAACGGCGGGCTTTTTCGATCACCATTTCGGCGGCATGCACATGATTGGTCGGCGCTTCATCGAACGTCGACGAAACCACTTCACCTTTCGTGTGCCGCTTAAAATCGGTCACCTCTTCCGGCCGTTCATCAATGAGAAGCAGGATCAGTTTCGAATCGGGAAAATTATGTGAAACCGAGTTCGCCATGTTTTGCATCAGCACGGTTTTACCCGTGCGCGGCGGCGCCACGATTAACCCGCGTTGACCAAATCCGATGGGCGTCAGCAGATCGACTGCCCGCATGGAAATATCTTTATGCACCGGCGCTTCCATCAAGATGCGCTGGAGCGGATAATACGGCTCCAATTCCTCGAACGGTTTGATTGCGCCGATCGATTCCGGCTCACGGTCCATGACCGAATCGATGCCGACAACCGCCGGGCAACGCTCACCCTCTTTGGGCGCCCGCACCGTCACCTTAACTTCGTGACCACGCTTAAGTCCGTAGCGCTTCACCAACGACGCCGGCACGTAACTGTTTTCGGGATAGAGGCGGTAAGCCACGTGCGAATGCACGACGAAACCGTATCCGTCATCGGTCATATCCAACCAACCGTGATCCGTAATCGGCAAATCCTTATCCGCCGCCACTCTGTAAATTGCTTCCAACCAAGCTCGACGTGAGGGCACACCTTCGATGGTGGCACCAAGTGCCTCACCTTGGGCTCCCAACTCAGCGATACCGAGCGGATACATTTCGTGCAGTCGGATCGGGTCTTTGCTGGATTTGTGCGATGCCGCGGCCTCCTCATCGAGCGCCGCGATATCCTCAAAGAGTGCGGCGTCCGGCAGTTCGCCGAGTTTCACCTCTTCCATGCCGGGCGGCAACGGTTGTGGCGGCGGACGATCCCTCGGATCCCGCTTCTTCCACTTGTTTTTCTTTCCTCGACCCTTCTTGCCCCGAGGGGGACCATTGCGGTTACCTCCCTGTCCACCTTCGCGGCCTCCGCTGGAATAATCGCCGCCATCCCCGTCGGATTCGTATGCGGGGATATCATCATCCGCATCAGGCCTGGATTCAGCCGGAGCTGCTCTAGGCTCTGGCGCATCGGACTGCTCGTTCTTTTGCTTCGGAGCAGCCGCGGGCTTCTCAGCCGCCGGCTCACTCTCGAACGTCGTTTGAACCTCCGTAGCTTTGGCCGGCTTTGCCGCCGATTTAGCGGTGCGGGTTCGCGCCCGTTTAACCGTTTTTTTCTTGGGAGTGGATTCTTTGGCGGCGTCTTCGCCTCCAGCGTTTTCTTGGTCTGCCATGGGATGGGAAATTAATCTGAGCGGTTGCTCAATGGGATGGGTTCAAATTGTTCAGAGCACTCACCCTGATCCGGCCTAGGAGGCCATTTTGGTGAGAGTTTGGTCAATCTGCTTCTGAAGAAATGAAAGCGAACCATCGTTCCACAGCACCATATCGGCCAATTCGAGTTTACGACCCAAAGACATTTGCTTCGAAATTCGTTGCCCGGCAAGCGCATGGGAGATTCCGCGCTCACTCAGCCGGGCGAGCTGAACGTCGGCACTTGAGGCGACACACAGGATGAAATCAAACCAATTTTCGAGCTTCTGCTCAAACAGCAGCGGCACCTCGATCACCCACTTGCCACTTTCGTCCTCCTGAAGGAGCTCTCGCCACAGCACGTAGAGCCGCGGATGCACCCAGCTTTCCAAGGTTTCCCGCTCTTGATCGTCCGAGAAAATCCTCGCTGCCAGCGCCTTACGATTGATCGCTCCTTGCCCGTCTAAAATTTCTTGGCCCCAACGGGTTTCCGCCAATGCAACGACCTCATTATCCATCAAAATGCGCTCACGCACCAAAGCATCGGAATCGATTCGGCGATAACCCGCCGCTTCGATCATCCGCGCTGCCGTGCTTTTGCCACAGCCCATGCCTCCAGTAACTCCAATTATCATGATACGTCCAAATTACATCGGGGATTTACCCTAGAATGGGCTTGCGACCACCTGTCGCAATTTATTTACATTCATCCCTGCCCAATGGCGCTGTTTCATTCCTTATGGCTACTTTTCCTGATGTCGATACCAGAGACGCTCTCGCAGTGTCTGCCCGGATTCGCGAGCATCTCTTGAGCATCGACCCGAATGGTGATCTGACTCTCTTCGAAAAGACGTTCGACCTCCTCGGCGAAATGTTTCGCGGCAACGTTGGAGACTTTCGCCCCATCGATCTCAAATATCACGATTATCAGCATACCTTGCAGGCGAGTTTGTGTATGGCCGAGCTCCTCGCCGGCCGGCATCGCGCCGGGGTGAGCCCCGCATTTTCCTGGCGCCTTTGTATGTTGGGCATGGCTTCAATTCTGATGCACGACTGCGGGTATCTTAAAACTGCAGCCGACGGCGGCGGAACCGGCGCGAAATTCACCTACACTCACGTTACCCGAAGTGCGGCGACCGCGGCTTCCTTGCTCCCACCTTTCGGCGTGAATGCTGCAGAGACCGATATTATCGTGAACGCCATTCGTTGCACCGGTCCGAGATCCGAAATCAGTAGACTCCCCTTTATTTGCGAGGCGGATGAACTCATCGGAATGTGTGTCACTACCGCAGATTACCTCGGTCAGATGGCGGCAGGCGACTATCCCGATGAACTCGAGGTTCTTTACGCCGAACTCGAAGAATCGGACGACTACGTGCACACCCCTCGCCAGCAACGTGTGTTCAGTTCCTCTTCCGATCTCATCCGCAAGTCTCCCGGATTTTGGCGGCACTTTGTGCTCCCCAAACTCGAACAGGAATTCCGAGGGGTTTACCGCTTCCTCGCTACGCCTTACCCGCACGGTCCCAATCCTTACTTAGATGCGATCGAAAGCAACATGGAGAGGATTAACCAGCGAATCGCGACGCTTGCCCCCGAGCCCGTCGAGCCCTGAAATCGGGCATGCTTGCAACCGTCAACTCGGCCACCCTTCGCGGAATTGATGCCGAACTCGTGCAAGTTGAAGTGAACGCCGGCGAAACCGGTGAACCCGATATGCTCCTGGTGGGTCTGCCGGATGCCGCGGTCAAAGAATCCAAAGATCGCGTTTCCTTTGCTCTGGCTAACAGCGGCTTCAAGCCTCCGCAAACCCGCACGACCATCAACCTCGCCCCCGGTCACCTGCGCAAGGAAGGCCCCATCTACGACCTGCCCATTGCCTTGGGCCTGCTGGCCGCGACCAACAAACTGAACGCCGATCGACTCGACGATTACCTCGTCGCGGGCGAGCTCAGTCTATCCGGTGCGACTCGACCGATTCGTGGCGCCTTAGCCATTGCGCAACTCGCCCGCTCATTAGGCAAAAAAGGAATCCTACTCCCTCCGGATTCCGCTCAACAGGCCGCGCTCCTCCCCGACCTCGACGTCCACAGCGTCGCCTCCCTCGACGAAGCATTTCGTTTTCTCGCCGGCCAAATCACTCTCCCGCGCGCCGAGCCCATTCCCACTGAATCGGCATCCACCCGCTCCGGAGATTTCAGCGAAGTAAAAGGCCAGGATGCCGTCCGCCGGGCCATCGAAGTCGCCGTCGCCGGAGGTCACAATATTATCATGATCGGGCCTCCGGGTTCGGGTAAATCCATGATCGCGCAACGGGTGCCTTCCATCATGCCGCCGCCGACCACGGACGAAGCGTTGGAAATCCTGAGTGTGCAGTCCATCGCCACCAACGGCGCCGAGACCAACAGTGTCACCTTTGGCCAGCGCCCGGTGCGCAGCCCGCACCACACGATATCCGATGTCGGCCTGCTCGGCGGCGGCACGATCCCCGGCCCCGGCGAAGTTTCTCTGGCCCACCATGGGGTGCTCTTTCTCGACGAGTTACCTGAGTTCAAACGCAGCGCCCTAGAGGTCCTCCGACAACCGCTCGAAGACGGCGTAGTCTCCATCTCCCGCAGTGCCGGTAAGATCACGCTACCCTGTGCGTTCATGCTCGTCGCCGCGATGAATCCGTGTCCCTGCGGATATTTAGGCGACGCCCAACACGCCTGCCGCTGCACTCCTACCCAAGTGCAACGCTACCGGGCCCGCATCAGTGGACCGCTGCTCGATCGGATCGATCTGCATGTGGAAGCCCCTGCCGTATCCGTCGGTGAACTACGCCACGCCGCCGCCGGTGAGTCCTCCGAGAATATGCGGACCCGTATTTCCACCGCGCGTGAACTCCAACAAAACCGATTCGCCGCCCAAGGCATCTCCTGCAACGCCCGCATGGGCCACCGGGAAGTGCGCCAAGTCTGCGCGATTGACCGCGAGCTCGGCGACCTCCTTGAACGCGCGATGAATCAACTTTCACTCTCGGCTCGTGCTTACGACCGCATCCTCAAAGTCGCCCGCACCATCGCCGACCTCGCTGGCTCAGAAAACATCGCCGCCCCCCACCTCCTAGAAGCCATCCAATACCGCAGCCTAGACCGCGGCGACTCCGCCTAAAAAGCGGAGACGACCCACCCGGGCAGTAGCCCTCCCAGCATAGTGCGATACTTCCCCAGTCCGCCATAGTTCCGCTTAGCGGAACGACAGAGGAAGCCAGCCCCCACAATTCTTTCTCTTTATTCATTATCTTTATCTTTCGCCCCCACGATGCCCCCCACCCCATCCACGCGCGTCCCTGACCGCCTCGGAAATCAACCCAGAAAATCATGCCCCAACTAGACGAACTCCCCCTGAACACCTTCTTCATCGAAGTGTCTGGATCCGGCCTTCCTGAGGTTGACGGTCTTTTCGTTCCTTCCACCGCCCCTCCTGCCAAATCTGAATCGGGAACCGTATCAAGTCTCGGTTACTGGAACGGGAAGATGGCGTGGGATCGGGCCGATGGCAAAGCGGCCCGAAGCCCTGCGCTTTCATTTTCCAACAGCTACTCATCTTGGAGAATTTCCCGCCTCGATGGTCATCTCGCCTACGAGATTACCTGTGAAGACGAAATGCCGCCGACGGACAGAAACTGGAACGTCTATAAAAAAGGCCTCGCGCCCGCTCCCAGTGTTGTGCTCCACCACTACGACCCGAGACAACCCTGCCCCAAACCCAACATCGTTTTCGTGCTCGGCGGACCCGGCACCGGAAAAGGAACGATGTGTGAGCTTGCCGAGTGCCAACTCGGCTGGACTCACCTATCCACCGGAGACCTACTCCGCGCCGAGCATCAGGCGGGTGGGCCAAATGCCGACACCATCCAAGAATATATCGATACGGGAAAATTGGTGCCAAACGAAATCACCGTAGCTCTGCTCAAGAACGCGATGGAGAAAGCGATCCGAACGACCGGAAAGAAGAACTTCTTGGTCGATGGATCCCCCCGTTCCTTAAACAATATGGAAGGCTGGTATGAGATCTTCGGTCGAGAAGCCGAACTCCCCAAGATGTTATATTTTGAGTGCCCCTATCCCGTTCTCGAAAAACGCATCCTAGGCCGGGCCAAATGGACGGGCCGAAGCGACGACAATATTGAGAATGTGAAGCTGAGATTCGACACCTTCAAAGCGGAGACTCTGCCCACCGTAGAAGTTTTCAAGAGCAAGAATAAGTGCGTTGAAATCGACACCAGTCAGGACCGTCAGGCCGTCTATGCGCTCGTCACCAGCAACCTCGCTGAACACACCGATAAAAACCTAGCAGCCCAACCCCTCACCGAGAGAGCCGAAATTATCCTCGGTCTGAGAGCCTACCCCAAACAGGAATAGTCTCCCACGCGGCGCGAAGGATGGGAAAAGTAGCGAGTAGCAAGCATCCACCGCACCCCAAAAAGGCGCTCTCCCCCAAAAGGGGTCAAACGCAAATCTTGCAGATTTTTCTTTATCTTTTGCGTTTGACCCCTTTTCAGGTCCCCGAACCTAAAAACTGTGTCCGGATTGTCGGTCGGGGCGACGCGAAGTCTTCCGTCTCCATCCACACTGATCATACTGATATTGACCGTCTTCACCTTGTTTCACCTAACGATTGAGCTCAGACAGGGCCACTTGTGGACCTTGTCTGAGGCGATTGGTTAGTCTGTTTCTTGCTCAGCAAAAATAGGCCATATGCTGCGAAGAAAGGGCTGAGAACTCGGACGAATAAAGCGACCCACGATAGTGCTAATACTCCACTCAGTGATTCACTTGAATCGATCAACCCTGTGATTCCTCTGTAGACGAAAAAATAGGCTAAAAAATGGAGAGCTGCTGCGTAGGCCAGGAACAAAAAGCCTCTCTCGTTCCGTTTTCGATAGGTCAACACCGCGATGACAGTAACCGCCAGCCAAGAAAACATGAGTAATTCGGGAAGGTATCTGGTCATCTCGGTGACTAACGTTAGAGGTGAGACGCGGCGGCCAGCGACTTAGAAATGGTTATCGATTGGCTAGGAAACAACCAAACAACGGCGGCCCTGGCCGTCGTTGTCTCGAATGACTGGATGGGCATTTCGGTCATGACGTGCTTCAGTTTGTAATCCAATAGTGAACCCACATTCCAACAAATGCCCCCGGTGGAATCGCAATAATCGCCAGAGCTCCAGCCAATCCTGCTAGAAGCCAAGACTTCTTGATTCGTGCTAGAATGGAAACTCCCACGCTGCCTAGAACGCACGCGCCAGCGATAACGGAACACAGAAGTAAGAATACTATTCCTTCGGGTTCAGGCATCGCTTCTAGGTTTCTTCGCGCCCATCGATTCAAGTGAGACGCGGGTGCGCCAGAACGTGATTTAGGGGTGAATTCGTAGGTGTGGCGAACGAAGAAAAAGGCAACGGCGCAGCCGTTGTCTCGACTGGCTGGATGGGCTCTTTTGAAGGCGAAAAAAGGGTCAATCCTTACTTTTGTAACTTATGGCACCTAATTCTAATGGGGCAGCGCCAACCATATTTACAACAGCACGTCACCCACCACGTGGCCGTGCACGTGGGTTAGGCGGCGTTCGATGCCGTTGTGGTAGAAACTGAGGCGTTCATGGTCGAGGCCCATGAGGTGGAGTAGCGTCGCGTTGAAGTCGTAAACGGTGACCGGGTTTTCTGCGGTCTTGAATCCGAAGTCATCGCTTTTGCCATAACTGAATCCGGGTTTCACGCCGGCACCGGCTAAGAAGCTGGTGAAGGTTTCCGGGTTGTGGTCCCTACCCGTTCCATTCGCTTGCAGGAATGGCATGCGACCAAATTCGGTGCACCATACGATCAAGGTTTGATCCAACATACCCCGCCGTTTGAGGTCATTGATCAAGGCCGCCGTCGGCTGATCCATGATCTCCGCCTGCATCGCGTGGGTCTTGAGGATGTCACTGTGGGAATCCCAGTTGGTGATTCCATTTCCGCCTGAGGGATCGCTGCCGTTGAAGAGCTGCACCACACGCACGCCC
Organism: Opitutaceae bacterium; assembly: GCA_018667915.1. Lineage (GTDB taxonomy): Bacteria > Verrucomicrobiota > Verrucomicrobiia > Opitutales > Opitutaceae > Actomonas. The sequence continues at coordinate 7,607 of JABIRI010000324.1, forward strand.
TTTTCGAGGAGTCGTCGAGCGAGGATACAATTCTTGGCGTATTCGCCCTTCAGTTCGGAGCCGCCCGATACGCCGTATTCCTCGTGGATATAATCGGGCTCTCCTTTGATGTTCATCACATCAGGCACGGAAGTCTGCATCTTGCCGGCGAGTTCATAACTGGCGATACGTGCGGCTAGGTCGGCATCGTGGGGATACTTTTCGAGGTGCTTCGCATTCAACCGCTGGAGTAGATCTACCGCTTGGCGATCATGGGATGGCGAAATACTAGCTGGCCGACCGAGGTTGGCCGGTGGGTTTTTCGCACTGAAATCTGTGCCCTGAAACGCGGCCGGTAAAAATCCATTGCCGAAGTTATTCTTACCCGAACGCGCTAAGCCGCGCGGATCATTGATCGCGACAAACGAAGGTAACTCTTCATTGGCTGTCCCCAAAGCGTAGGTTACCCACGAGCCAAAGGATGGAAACCCTTCCATCGTAAATCCAGTATTGAAGAAGTTCTCTCCCTGCGGATGCGCACTGGTATCGGTGGTCAGCGAATGAAAGAAACAGAAGTCATCCGCCTGTTCGGCGAGATTCGGGATAAGATCCGAAACCATCTTGCCGCTCTTGCCCCGGGGTTTGAAGTCCCAGAAGGGTTTGGCGATGTTTCCGGTCGGTCCTTCAAACGTCACCGCCGGCATGCCGGGTGGTTTCTGGCCGTGGTATTTGATGAGGTCGGGTTTGTAGTCGAAGGTATCGACATGGCTAATCGCCCCGGGGAGGTAAATCATCAGCACCTGCTTGGCCGCGGCCTCGAAATGGGGTTCGCGCGGCGAGTAAGGATCATCGGGACTGATTTCCGGACGAATCGGAGATTTCCCGGAAAAATTAGTTGGTGAATCCGCAGCCAATAACTGGCTGAGCGAAAGCCCGCCCATCGCCATGCCTGCTTGATTGAAGAAATCACGCCGACTGAGAAGTTTGCGGGCGTGATAGGAGATCTTTTCTTCGGCGTTGTTCATGGCAGGAATGCAAATTCGTTGGTATTGATCAGGGATCGGCTCACGACGTTTAAGCCGCTGGCCGCCGCCACTTCGCTCGATAGCGTGAGTTCGTCTGCAGTGGGCTCACGGCCCAGGATAAGTGCGAACAATTCGGCGGTAGCCTTCACCGCGTCATCCGGATGGGTTTTCGCAGCCCGGGCCGCGATGAGTTCGGCCTGATTTACGGAGAAAGGACTGTTCATCAAATTGAGAGCCTGCAACGGCGTCGTGGAAACCGGTCGCTTGGCGCGGACTTGACCACAATCAGGAAAATCGAAGGCCGTAAAATTACGGTCATCCACCCGACGCATTCGCTCCTGGTAGAGTAATCGGCGCCAGGTATCGGGCCCGTGATTCTGCACGACCTGCCACTGCGCGTAGGTTTTCTTCTCGTTGTGAATACGATAGCTCTTCCCGCCAATCGACGCATCTAGTTTTCCGGATGCGAGGAGGATCGAATCACGGATCACTTCGGCTTCCACGCGACGTGGCGGGAAGCGCCAGAGGAACATTGCCCCGGCATCTTTGGCCAAGCCCACTTCATGCGGCTTGCTCGATTGTTGATAGGCATCGCTGAGAAGGATCTGCTTGATCATCGATTTAATCGACCACGCGTCATCACCTGCCACTTGCGGCACCATAAATTCGTCCGCCATCCAGTCCAACAGTTCGGGATGGCTCGGTAACGCTCCGGCAAATCCGAAGTCGCCGGGAGTGGGCACGATGCCGGTGCCAAAGACGTGATGCCAAATGCGATTAACCATCACGCGGGCCGTGAGCGGATTGGCTGGGTCGGCGATCCAGTTGGCAAACTTCAGGCGGCGTTCCGCATCGGGGGTGGCGCTATCTAATCCTAAATCGCCATCGAGCACGGTCAGACCGGCCGGAGCCACTTCCACGCGGGGACTTTCCGGACTGCCGCGATGGAACACGTGCGCCTTGGCGGGTTTGATGAATTGCCCGACGAAACTGGGCTGGGGTCCCTGCCCTAATACCGCGTCCACGGCGTTGCTCACTTCAGCGGAAAACGCAGCCAAGCGATCATCGCTCTTAATCCGATCCTGAAGGTCCGGGGTCGAAACGGATTCCACCCACTCGCCATCAGCATTCATCCATTCAACCCGATAGTCCTTCGGACTGTTCGGCTGGTAGGTGCTCAGGTAATCGGTCTCGAGAAAATACTGGCGATTCGAACTCACCGCGATGCGACTGATCGTGCGTGTTTCGGGAAACGTAAACGTGACCCAAGGCCAATCACCCGACTCGAATTTCGCCCCTTTCGGTGTGCGCCAGTTCATGGTGCCCTCGACGCCATCGTTGATGTTTTCGACTGGTCCGCGGAAATCCGTGTAACGTTCCGGCGAAGCCGCGACGGTGCCGGTTTCGGCCAACGCCAAATTCAACTCATCATCGTCCGGCCCGAAGAGCTTGAGTTCATCCACACTTGCGCGAGGGGAGAGAAACGTGACACGCACTTGCTGCGTGGTGACGGGGCGGAAAAAGGTTTCATTCCACCCTTTCCAATCTTCCTGCCAAGAACCTGCTGATTCCGCCAGAATCGCTCGGGTTGCGGCCAGTTCGCGACGCAACTTCTGCTCCTGCTGCTGGGCAGGGCCATCCACCGTGCTTTCGGGATAACGGCTCCCGAATTCAATCCCCTCGAACACGGCCGTCAGCGAATAGTAATCCTTGATCGAAATAGGGTCGAACTTGTGGTTATGACAGCGGGCACAACTGACGGTTACACCCATCATCGAGGCGCCCACGGTTTGGGCGATTTCATCGAGACGATCGGCGCGTGCTTGACGAATGGCCGACGGTTCGCGGCCCACGGTCGCCGCCGGAACATGCGGCCCGGCTACGAGGAATCCCGTGGCCACTCCGACGCCCAATTGATCGCCCGCAATCTGCTCCCGAATGAATTCATCGTAAGGCTTATCGTCGTTAAACGCATCGACCACGTAGTCGCGATACATCCACGCGTTTTTCCGATACAGGTTAGCCTCGGAACCATTGGTCTCAGCCCAACGAATCACATCCAACCAATGCTGCGCCCATCGCTCGCCGAAGTGTGGAGACTCCAGCAACTCATCCACCAAAGATTCAAACGCCTTCTCCGGATCCACCGCAGACGCTGCTTCGAAGGAACGGATATCTTCCGCACTCGGCAACAGCCCGGTGAGTAAAACGGAGGTGCGTTTGATCAAGTCTCGCGGCTCGGCCCGAGGATTAAAATCGAGACCGTTTTCGTGGAGCGCTTGGCGCACAAATGCATCGATCGGATTCGCGGTGTCCGAGACATCCGGAACCTGCGGACGCGTGACGGGCTGCATCGACCAAAGGTCGGTCCCGCCAAAAGCGTCTTGGTCACCAAAGTCCTCTGGAATCTCCCCACCCTGCTCAATCCACTGTTCGATCAGCGCGATTTGGGCTTCAGGCAGCGGATCCGCTTTCTGTGGCATGCGGTATTCGTCATCCTCTTCGCGCAGGACCTCGACCAGGTAGCTCTCGATAATGTCGCCCGCCACCACCGTCGGAATGCCCGAGCCTCCGCCCGCGAGGAGAGCCTTACGGCTATCCACCCGAAACTCGGCCTCAGCTTCGTCGGGACCGTGACACTCCAGACAATTCTGTTCCAAGATCGGTTGGATATCCGTGATAAAATCGATAGGTTTCTGAGCAGCGGTAGCAGCAGCCAATCCTCCCAAAAGGAAAGCGTAAGCAAATGCAGCGCGAGTCCGCTTAAATGTAGGCATGATCAAGTTTTCTAAGATGGCGTTAGGCGTGTGCTGATAGTGAAAAGCATCCACCCTTTCATAAGACCGACAACGAATCAGGCCCTGAAACGTTTGGAATAACTAGGTTTCCGTCAGTTTCGGCTATAAAAATGCGAGGTGGGTATGTCGGTCTCAATTCTCCTCAATCATAGGGTGCCGCGAACCTAGCGTATATGCACAATTTGATTCTGAAAATGTCATTCTTGGGATTTTGATCGAATCGTTGGTCAACTCCCGGCCTATTCCGGCCATTTTCACCAGGATACGGCCGATACGAGGCTAAAAACAGTCTCATTGAGTCTAATTCTTGAGAAATCAAAGAATTGCTATGAACAGTCGTAGGACAATTGCTCGACCTTTCAGCTGCGGGGGAGGATCAAATACCGCAACCCACCATGCATATTATAATTTCAAAATAAGAACTCCTCTCGAATGCCTGCGCCCCTTCCTCCCGCAAAGCTGTAGGTCACCCTCGTTATGGATCCTTCAGACCCTACTTTTCAAACGCTGCTCGTGGAAAACACGATTGATCTACTCTCCGAATTGAGGGATCGAACCGGCATGACAGCGGCCATTGCCGTGTTGTCGCAGGTTGAACGCCGAGGCGAAGTGCTCGCCTCGCTTCCAGGCTTAAGCGACCATGGATATGTTCCGCGCGTAGGATTTAGGTTTCATCTCCATAGTACTGCACCCGGAAAGTCCTTGCTCGGGCATCTGCCGACAACCCACCGGCGGCGTATTCTCAAGAGTCTCGATTTTAAACGATTCACGGATCGAACCTATTGTGACGAGAGGAGCTTGGATAAACACCTTCGGACCTGCGCGCAAAACCGCTGTGTATTCGACGTGGGCGAATATGTCGACGGCGTGAATTGCGTGGCCAGTTGTGTAATCGACGAAGAAGGACGTCCATTGGCGGCAATTTGGATCACAGCGTTGTCCGTGGATCTGCCGGAGGGTCAATTATCCCACTACGCCAAAGAGGTAATCCTCACGGCTAAGGCGATGTGGAATCGGCTGAGAGACGCCAATAACTCAACGTCGATGCAACACCACCAGACGATGGAACGGGCAAAAAAATTCATCGAACAGCACTTCCTTGATGAAGGGGCTGTGCGTCACTTCCACCGAACCATCGGAATGAGTGATAGCTGGTTCCGAAAACTCTTCCGGGATAAATATGGCATCGCCCCGATGAGCTACCGCTTGCAACTCCTGCACGAGCGCGCCTGCCGTCTTTTGCAAAACACTAAACTGAGCATAAAGGAGATCGCCTTCCAACTGGGCTATGAGTCCCAGAACTACTTTTCGCGCACCTTCAAAAATACGAAAGGCATCTCACCCGCACACTACCGCGAGAGCCTGCGTTCCTGATCATCGCAACGTTTCAACAGAGGGCGTGGGGTGGCTATCTTACCACTCGACCGGAGGCAGCGCCGCCCATGAGGGCCTCAACCTCAGCTCGGGTTGAGAAATTAAAATCGCCCTTGATCGAGTGCTTCAGACAAGAAGCGGCGACCGCATATTTCAGTGCGACCGCTGGTTCGGAAAGTTCCGGGGTGGTCAATGCGAAGATCAGCCCGCCCGCGAAGGAGTCGCCGCCGCCTACCCGGTCGACGATATTCTTAATCTGATAGGAACGGTAGTTGCCCGCGCTATCAAGCGGCGCAAAATGGGCAGAGTCTGAGGATGCCTCGAACAACATCGCGCCCCAGTTATTGTGGCTGGCCGAGTGGCTTTCGCGTAGCGTGATGGCTACCCGGCTCACGTTGGGAAACAGAGCAACAACCTTGCGGGCGACATCGGGATATCGGCTCGTATCCAATGCGCCGGCTTCCACGTCGGTGTCACCTGCGTGGATACCCAAGACGTCGTGACAGTCCTCTTCGTTGGCGATCACAAGATCCACAAAGGGTAGGGTTTCGCGCATGGTTTTTTCCGCCAACTCGCGGGCTCCCAAACGGTCATCCCATTTCCAGAGCTTCTTGCGGAAATTCAGATCAATGGAGACTTGGCAACCGGCCGCCTTGGCCGCTTCCGCCGCGACCCGCGTGGCAACGGCTGCGGTGCGCGACAATGCGGGCGTAATCCCACTCAGATGCAACCACTGGGCCCCAGAAAAAATCGATTCCCAATCGTAAGCCGACGCCTCGGTAATCGCGATGGCGGAATCTTCCCGATCATAGATGACGTTGCTCGGACGCTGATTGGCGCCGGTTTCGAGAAAATAGAGCCCAAGCCGACCTTTCTTGGGACGAAGCACGTGCGACGTGTCGATGCCGACACCCCGCAGCGAATCCATGGTCGCCTCCGCCAGGGCGTGTTGAGGAAGCGCGGTCACGTAGCGTGCCGTTCCCCCGAAGTTACAGATCGATGCCGCTACACTCGCCTCGGCCCCCGCATAGGTCACCTCGAGGTTGCGGGTTTGCCGCAGGCGTAAATTGTCCGGCGCAGCCATGCGCCCCATGATTTCTCCAAAACAAACGACGGGTTTCATAAATTAGTCTTTGAGGGTTTAACGGGAAAGGCGCTGCACGACATCGGCCGCGCGTGCTGTAATCTCAAACCATTTTCCGTCTCGAACAAGGTCCGGCTTCACGATCCAGGAACCACCCACTGCGGGCACATCGGACCGTGCAAGGTAATCGATCATGTTATCGGCATTGATGCCCCCCAAGGGGAAATACTTCACGCCGAGATGGGTATACGGCGCTGCCATCGCTTTCAGATAACCCAAACCGCCCAGTGATTCGGCCGGAAACAGTTTCACCCAACGGCAGCCGAGTGACAGTGCGGTTTCCAACTCCGAAGGCGTGGCAATACCTGGGGCAAACGGAAGTCCAACGTCATCGGCTGCCCGCACCACCTCAACGTTAAGCCCTGGAGCGACTCCGAAGTGAGCTCCCGCTTCCTGCACTGCCCGCGCTTGTTCAGGCGTGAGAATCGTGCCCACTCCCAACAAAATTCCCGGGACATGGGTCGAAATTTCCTTCACTGCCGCCAGTCCTGCGTCGGTCCGTAAAGTGAGTTCGATTACAGATATACCACCCGCCAGTAAAGCGCGGCAAAGCGGCACGGCGTGTTCCACTTTTTCGACCGAAAATCCGGCAACGACTTTGGCGTCGTTGATGCGGTTCATGAGGGCTTCGGAAATCATAAGGGTAGAAAGGTAAGGTTTGAGGACGCCTTCATAGGGAGACGAGGAGATACATTCCCTAAAACCTGCTCTGAACAACGTAGAGCGTTCCTACTTAACTACGATGCAATTGCATTCCCTAAAACCCCGAAAACAAAGCATTTTGGTAAACCGTTGAATCGATCTTAAAACACTTTCGCTCCGAACTGCACCGCTGCAGGCATAGGAGGATCCTCCGTCCCAATTTTATTCGCTGAAGAAACTACCATTCGCGTATCCGCACTTTGCGATATTCGACGTTGGCTCCCTCGGCCTGGAGGCATATAGCTCCACCCCGCGCGGAGAGCTCGGTCCCGTGGTTCACTTTCACCTCGTTCACCCATACGGTGATTTCATCCCGGCGAACCTTGATCAACATGTAGTTCCATTCACCCGGCGGGTTTTCGGAATCATCCGTCAGATTATGGCGTAAGCGCACCTTCCACTGATTGCGACCGGAGAAGTCGGTCGGGATCTGAGCGGCGGGCGTAGTGATTGTTTCGCCGATGTGAATCAAATCCCCGGCATTGCCGCTTTGCAGCTGAACCTCAAGAGATCGTGGCCATACATTCATGAAGCGAGGAGTGGAACAATGCAACAGGCAGCCGCTGTTGCCCGGCTCATCCGGCCAACGCCACTCGACCTCCAGATCATAGCTGTCGCCAAACTCTTCGACCGTGCGAACGACGGCTACGGTTCGATCGGCTCCGGCGACGTGCAGGACGCCATCACGCACGGAGTAAATCTCGTGCGGATGGGTGTAGTCCTTCACATCGAAGAACCAACCGTTGAGAGATTTTCCATCGAACAGATCTCGCCACTCCGCGCCGGCCACGAAGCCAGCACTCAGTGAGAGGGCGAGGAATGCGCAAACGCTTTTCGGAAAACGCGTCACTGGATTAGCGACGTCTAATGGGATCGCCGTTACCGGGAACCGCCACCACGTTTTCTGGAGGCATGACCACGCTGCCGCGTTCGAAGTCCTCGGGCTGCACACTCACTTGATAGGAATAGTGCGGAGAAGACGCATTGGCCATGAGATCGCGCATGCGGACGAATTCGCCGGTGTAGGCCGCGTAACGTCCCATCACGGCAACGGCAGTGGCTTCGGCGATCTGCTGCGCCTCGTTGAGCGGATTGCCACTGCGAGCACTCTGCACCCAATCGATCATCTCCTGCACGGACCCATCTTGGTCGAGCACCGAGATGTCTGGAATCGATACGTCGTCGCCGGTAATTTTGCCACCGCCGAGAACTTCGCCCTTGGTGCCCTCAAACGCTTCGCCCACCCGCGAGTAGGTTCCGGCGATCTGGCGGCATTGGCTGTGAATGTGAAGGCCTTTCCCGTAGTCGAGATCGAGGCTGAAGAAATCGTAATTATTACCGGATTCGCGTCGGGCCCGTCCACCGTAACCGATGGCGGAAACCGGGAGACGTCCAATGAACCAGTTGGCCACGTCGATGTTGTGCACGTGTTGCTCGCCGAGGTGGTCCGCACTCATCTCGGCCCAGTTGAGCCAATTGCGCACGAGGTAATCCGCGTCGCTCCAGGCTGGCTTGCGATCCTTGATCCAAGGCACCGTCGTATTCCAAAGGATCTGCCCGCCCACGATGTCTCCAATCGCCCCCGCGGCGACTTTTGCCGCATTGCGCAGGTAAGTGAATTGATGACGACGTTGGGTGCCGGCCAAAACCGCGAGACCCATCTTCTTGGCCTTCTCGCCGGCCGCGATCACGCGGCGGCAACCCGGTGCGTCGACGGCCACCGGTTTTTCCAGCATGACGTGTTTGCCCGCCTCGACCATCATGTCGAAGTGCAACGGACGGAACAACGGCGGCGTGATGAGCATCACGAATTCAGCGTCCGACTCGGCCACTTTCTTATAGGCTTCCCAGCCCCACACGCAGCGGTCTTTGGGGACACCGTAAGATTCGGCGGCTTCCATAACCATATCCTCAAACGCATCCGCAAGCATGACGATATCCACCTCTAGGCCGATGAGTTCACAGCCTTTGATGAAATTAGGAATATCGCGGCGGGAACGGCCACCCGTGCCGACGACGGCAAGTTTCACTTTCTTAGCGCCACCGTGGTGGGCGGCTTGAAGGTGAGGTAAGACAACACTAGCGGCAGCCACCGAGGTAGCGGCGGCGCGAACGAAAGATCGGCGGGATTGGAGCATGGCTTTGAGGTAGGGGTTGAGTGGTTTTAAGACTACGAAGCGGGACGACCGAAGACCTCGATCTCCACAACGTGGTTCAATTCGTCGGTAGAGTTTCCATTGGTGTAGGCTCGCACGTATCGACCCGCAACTCGGTTCACCGGAATTAAACGACCGCGATTGGTTTCAATATAAGCAGGATCGCTCCCGCGGCCGAGACCCGAGGAATCGTCGTGGTCGTTATTGAAAACGGTCGTCACACCATCGGTAAATTCAGGATCATCGGCGATCTGAATAACGACATCGTGATACGCGCGTTTTTGAATATGATAATGCCACACTGCGATCGCGAAGAGTTCATGCGCGCCTTCCAGATCGACCTGAGCCCACTGCAGTCCCGGCTCGAACTCCACGTAGTAACCATCCTCAGACTCCTTGTCGCCGTCGGTGATAAAATCGGGTTCACCGAGAATAGGATAAGGGTCGCTCGACGACACGGACTTGCCCGCGGCGACATTGGTGACATCGCTTGGCACCATGATCTTGGGTGGCTTCATGCCCGGCTGTTCCAAATGCGGAACCTTGATCGGAGCAGGCGTGCTGATCACAAGCGGAGGCGGAAACTCCAGTTTTAGTTCAAAGGACTCCGCTCCGAGTGATGAAAGCCCAACGAAGGAGCCCAGCCCAACAAGGGCGATTGTTAACGAGCTCGTTGTCGGGCATAAAGCCCGACCCACGCCAAACCCCCGCATCCAAATTGTGGGTCGGGCTTTACGCCCGACAATCCGCGAACTGATTTCTATACCGTAAGCCATGATTAAGGTTCGAGCAGCTTAAGTTCGATATTCCGAAACCACACACCCTGACCTTCGGCTTGTAAGGCGATATGACCGGATCCGATCTTCAACGGTTTCCCCGCCTTGATCAGATCCTGCGCGCCAAACTTCTCGTCGTTGGGATCCAAGGACGGTTTCTGAAAACTTAACACATCCTCGCCGTTCACCCGGTGGATGATCTTGTCATTGCCGCGCACTTCGATCTCCACCGAGATCCACTCACCCGCCGGAAAGGTGGGCGCGGTGGATTTCACGATGTGCTGCGTGATGGTTTCGCCCTCGATTTCGATCAAGGTGCCGGGCGTGCAGACATTACCGGTCTGGCGATGCCCTTTGCCCTCATCGGCCAGAAATTGAAACTCTACGCTCACTGGAAAATTCTGATTCAACTTCATCTCAGTCGCCGACTGTGCGTGCACCATGAAACCACTGTTGAGATTCACGTAGTGCGGCGCATCGGGCATCATGCCTCCTTCGAATCGGTATTCCATGCGAAGCAAATAGTGAGAGTAGGATTTCTCCGAGTAGAGATGCCCAAACTGGCCATCAAATTCGGGGTAGTCCTCATAGGACACCTTTAGAATCCCGTCTTCGACTCGGAAGGTATCGTGCAGATTCACCCCCGCGGCGTGTTTGGTGATCTTCGGAATCCAACCCTCCAAATTCTTACCGTTGAATATCGGCGTCCATTCTCCGGCCGACATGCCCGATACGGCAAAACTGAGCATTACAAGGGGTAGCAACAAACAACGTCTCATGGCCCGAGCTGTAGTTTGCCCTGAATCGGTTATCCATCAGAATCGATCCACCGGAGAAATTTCCTGCCTAAGGACTACGCCCGATGCCACTCAACCATTGACCAAGATTCGGCTCGTGTAATCGCGCTGCGTTCGGTCGTTTCACCCCCATGAGATTCCGTCCGCTGCCCCTGAGTGTCGCCGCCTTCATCGCGATCGCCAGTCTGCTGACTGCCATCACATCGAACGCTGCCGACCGCCCAAACGTCGTTTGGATCATGCTCGAGGATTGGAGCCCAGACCTCGGATGCTACGGAACCAAGGGAATCGAGACACCCCACGTCGACCGACTCGCCACCGAGGGTTCACTCTACTTAAACGCGTTTTGCACCGCGCCCGTTTGCTCGTCTTCGCGTTCCGCGATGCTCACGGGGTTTCATCAAAACTACGTCGGCGGACATCAGCATGATACCAGAGGTGATGATCGTCGTCCCCTTCCCTATGGGATCAAACCCATCCCACTGAAACTCAAGGAATCGGGCTACTACACGGCCCTCATGAAGTCAGCCAAGACCCACCACAACTTCGACGAGGAGCTCGGTTTCATGGGCGACGACTGGGGTCAGCGTAAACCCGGCCAACCCTTCTTCGCCCAGATCACGCTCACGGGAACTCATCGTCCTTGGAGTCGCGATCCGCTCAATCCCATAGATCCGGCCGACGTCGAATTGCCGCCCTACTACGTCGATACTCCACTGGCTCGGCGCGACTGGGCCAATGGTCTCGAACAGATGCAAATTTGCGATCGTGAGGTCGGGGACATCCTCAAGCGTATCGAAGACGAAGGTATCGCAGACAACACGCTGGTCATCGTGATCGGCGACAACGGTCGCTGCCACATCCGCGGGAAACAATTCATGTATGAGCCCGGCCTGCAGGTGCCATTGATCATGCGTTGGCCCGGTAAGATTGATCCCGGACAACGTCGCAGTGAACTCGTCCAGATGATCGATGTCAGCGCGACGATTTTGGATGTCGCTGGAGTGAAGTCCGACCCGCAGGTCCACGGCCTCAACCTTTGGTCACAGGACGTGATGGACCGTGATCATATTTTCGCCGCTCGTGGCCGCATGGGACTTACCCACGACGCCATGCGGGTGGCGCGGGGCGAGCGTTACAAACTCATACATAACCTTATGCCGGAGCGCGCTTGGCTGCAATACAGCGGCTACAAGGAGGACAATTACCCCATGCTCGCCGAGATGAGTGTGCTCTACCTGCAGGGCAAATTGAACGAAGATCAGGTCAAGTTCTTCGAACCCTCGAAATCCGAATTCGAGCTCTACGATTTACAGGAAGATCCCCACGAGCTGAACAACCTCGCCGGCAGTTCCGCGCACCAAAAAATTCGCAAAGATTTGTTGTCCCGTCTCAACGTTTGGCGGGAATTCATCCGCGACGAAGGGGTATCCGATGAGTTCCGTTACGGTGGTCGTCCCGACACCTACCCGACGAGATCAATCGAAGGTTGGCAGGCCCGCCTAGACGCATGGCAAGCTTACGTCTTCCGCGCACCCGACGACGCGGGCGCCCATCCGTTTAAGCAGAAATATTGAAGGGCAGATTAACCGGCATGATCCATGGATCTGATTCATTTCACCGGTTTCTTCTTCGGTAGATATTTTTTCCAAGCTTGGGTCGCCATCAGTTCACCGCTTTCCAGTCGGGCCCAGAGATCGGGCGCGTTCTGCTTCACGGCTTCTCGCACCTGTTGAGCGCCGACATTCGTTGCCGGCGTGCGACGACCTAGATCAATGAGCCCGTAGTCCCGATTCTCGGCCTGCCATTGGCTTTCGCGCATGCGCATGTCGTGGAGAACTGCAGTGTAGCGCTTGTCTTCGGCAAGGTTGACCATTTGATCGGGATCGTTGCGCAAGTCGTAGAGTTCCTCGACGAG
>JABIRI010000327.1 GCA_018667915.1 Opitutaceae bacterium
GCACTGTTCATCGCTTTGATCGCGGCCTCCTTATAGCGAACCAGCTGATCCGGCCCGATCATCATGAATTTTGCAGTGTTATTAAAATGGTACGGCTTATCCGGATCGACAGGCAGATCCTTGGCCAACTCCAATTCGAAACCTAACAAATCACGCATCGTGTTTTGATACTCGAAGTTCGTCAGCCGACGCGTTGTTGTCGCGGTCGCGACTTTGCTCTGCTTTTTCACATAATCGCGCAGACCGGATTCGATCCACTTGACCACGGCAGCGCGATCGGCCGCACTGGGTTGATCCTCTTCCTCGGGTGGCATGTCCTTGTGCGCAAGGGCATCGAGTATGTGCTCCCAACGTTCAAGTTCCTGCCCGGCAGCGAGATCGCCGTCCAGACTGTGCACCGTGATTTCACCTTTGCTCTTATCCGGGCCGTGGCACTTAAGGCAGTTCACCTTGAAAAAGGGTTTGATATGAGACTCGAAGCCCGCTTTTCCTTGCGGGATCTCTTTCCCGGCTGATTTCGGCACAGCGGTATCGGCATCGGGCTTATTTTCTGCAATCAGGATACCGGCAAGTAGCATTAAAATCCCAGCGATCAACGCTAGGGGAACAAAGTGAGGCCGATGTTTCTTAAATCTCATATTCGGGATGGACGGGCGGTCTAGGCGCTATTCGGCTCGGTCTACGCAAATACGCAGAATTTTCAATGGATTGTGTATTAAGCAGACCCTTATTCACAGAATAGCTTCGCTGATTTACGACACCTTAAGGGGTGAGTCTAAAATATAAGTCCGCACCGTTGGCGATTTTCTCGGCAGCAGCATCCGGAATCCCAATTGGAAGTGCGAGCGCACAAAACCCGATTAAATAGTAACGATTTTTCAGTAAACTTATTTTCATTTTTGCGGTATATTTTGAAATGTTATTTCTCTGTTGAGACTTCAAATTCCGCCAGAATTTTCTCTGAGATCTGCTCAGCCAGCTTTGAGTAAACCGCTCCAGAGAAATGCACATCATTTCCTCCCTTCCATTCAGCGTATCCCTCCCACTTCGTCACTACGCTGTGCAGGTTGTTGATCGGGATTCCGTGCTTCTTCATCACCTTGGCGGCCGCGGCATTGTAGATGAGTTCGTCGCCCTCGGGATTATGAGGAGCATTGGCCGGGATCGGGGTGATGTTGGCCCAGATGACCTTGGCTCCATTAGCCTTCAGCAAGGTCACGATCTTGGCCAGATCCTTGGCGTATTGATCGACCGGGTTGTGCCACGCTCCGTTCCGACCGCGAAAGATGTCGTTCAGACCGAAGTTGAAATGGATCACATCATAAGGGGTGTCTTCCAAATGCTTCCCGAAACGTTCGAAATCCACAATGCATGCCTTGGCACTGCCAAAATCCAGATACTTCGCCTCCCCCCGTGAATGCCAAAACGTTTCCTTCTGGATCCGGTATCCCGCCACCGCACCCAGCTTGGTCACCTCCGCCTTACCCTCCAGGAGCTTGATCAGGGATTTGCTGTAACCACCGGAGATCGAATCTCCAATGATCAAAACCTTGGGAATCGAATCCGCCTGTGTTCCTTTTTGAGGTCTCGACGGACCTAACTGTTGTTTCGAGAGAAACGCTTTAGTTCGATTGGCTGCGTCGTCGAACAACTTCATATCGTTGTTGATATGCCCATGCACACCTCCGCGCTCAAGCACCAGCTCGCAGACGTTCTTGCTGTCACGCATTTTCTTATAGAACGCCATGAGCGTAGGATAGGGAGCGACACTGTCCTTGTCGCCGTGGAAGATCAGCGTGGGCGGCATCTTGGGACGGATCTGGTGCAGTGGGGAGATCGTTCTCCATTCGGCGCCAATCACCTTGTTACCGTATCCTTCGGGTGAGGTGTCGAGGACAGAGAAAAGAAGAACCAGGGCATTGGGCTTGCAGGAAACTCCCAGGTCTTCATCGGCGTGCTCGACGGTATCGAAAAGCGCCGTTCCCAGCGCCACATGCCCACCGGCTGAACCGCCGCCGACTGTGATCTGTTCCGGGTCGATTCCCAGGTCTTTGGCATGGCGCCGAATATAGCGTATCGCCGCTCGGCCATCTTTGACACAGTCAAAGACCGTGGTAGCGCGGCCAGTCAACCTGTATTCCGCGCTGATCCCGACAAAGCCGTCCGGCACCAGACTGGCGGCGTAGGGGTAGAAGCGACGGGGGCTGCCGCTACGCCAGCCGCCGCCATGGAAAACCACGTATGCCGGTCGCTGGTCGCTGGCCTGGAAGCCTTCGGGATGGAAGAGGTGGAGGTTCAGCTTCCGCGGTCCGACCGTCTTATATGTGAGCACTCTGCTCGGCTCCAAGTTCTTCTGCATTGACCCAAACGAACGGGTGCTTACAGGGGGCTGCTCGACAAGTGCTGAGGCAGTCTTCTTGGCGTGCTTGATGATGAAGTCGGCCATGGCCTGATCCTCAAAGAAGCCGGTCCAGTAATTGTGGCCCTGGCCCTCAAAGATCGTCACCGTCATCGGCCCGCCCATAGACTTGTAGCGCTCCTCCACGAGGAAGGAGTTGTCCTTCGGCGGCACCAGCGTGTCGACGTCCCCGGTGTTGTGATAGATCGGCACCTTCGCCTTGGCGAGCGGAGCGAGGCGGTCGATGGGATTATGCTTTTTGAGTTCTCTGGCGAATTCCTCTTCCGACATCCCATACTTGCCCGCAGCGGATTTCATCCCCGGGTAACTCGCCAGGTTGCAGACCGGATAAATTCCCGCCAGGCAGGCCACCGACTCGGGGTGTTCCGCGGCCCAGTTGTACATCTGGGTCCCACCGTAGCTTCGCGCCAGCATGCAGGCCTTCCTGGTCAAGCCATGCTTCTCGGTAAGCTCCTTGTGAAACGCGGTGAAAATCTTTCGCCCGGCCGGCGTTCCAAAATCCCCCTTCACATCAATCCCGGCGACCGCAATGCCATTGTCCAGACACTGCTTCATCATCCACTGCTCGAGCTTTCCGGGCAGCTTGTAGTCGGATGGACAATACCAGAGCCACGGCGTCTTCTGCCCAGCGTCCACTCCCTCGGGCAGGGCCAAATACGCGTCGTGCCCCGCAACCCGGAGGAACTTGGAATTGGGCGGAAAGATCTTCCCGCTTCCCTTCTTGCTGCTGAGTCCGCCGGGCACCGCTTTCGACGGAGAGGAATCCTGCGCAATCAATGGGCTTAGAAAGCCAAAGCTGATCGCCCAGACACTTAGGATACAAAGGATGTTCTTCATGATGTTTTCCCTCTTCTTTCTGTGCTTATGACTCAGTCGACGATTTCTTCACCGGATAGTCACGAAAGACGATGACCTTGAAATTATTGCCCTGATGAAAATGGTCGGGCCAGCTCTTTTTCTTTATCATTATTGCCACGTTCATGCGTATCTTCATTCTGAATGGTAGGAAGAAAGCGGCGGCCTCCCGCAGGAAACCGCCGTCTTTTTTGGATTACCTGTAGAAAGTTTCTCAAGGGAGCTGCATCACCCTCACCCTCAGGAAAAGTTTGCCGAGTGCCTCACTCGCCGTGGCGGTCACGGTGGTGGTCGTTCCCACCGTGTTCGGCACAAAGCTCACCGTCGGCCCAGCCCCCGGACCGCTGCCGCTGGCATACCAGTCGTTGAGATTCGGCGACCACTCGTAGAAACCGCTCAGGTCACTCGGCGGATCATCATTCTGCGGATGCTCAAAGGTCGTTGTTCAGCTTATTGGGATCGGTGCCGCTCAACTCCGAGGACAACGCGAATGATTGATTGGTGGACAGCCACTTAGTGGCGACTTTTGAAAAAAGGGCATTTCTTTACGATATCTGCAGGGGCTCAGCGCGAGCTTACCGCCACCCGCAGATATAATCTTCCAAGTGATCTAGGGTTTGGGGCAATCGCCCAAGTCTCGATGGCGATTCCGTCGCCCCGGTTCGCCGATTCAATCTTTGTTGATCGAGTCGTCGTCCAATTTCTTAAATCACTTGAGCTTTGAACTTCGATCAGCACGTCGTCAGCAGCAAGATTTCGAGGCAACAGAACCAATAATCCACCAGCTACGCTTGGATCAGCGCCTGCTTCGATTGCAGGAGAGTCAACTCCCAGGGCGTGCTCGAGTAAGTTTGACAAGCCATCACCATCGTCATCTGCATCAGGATCACCCGAGAATTCAAGGCTGTCATCCGAACCTGGATTACCGCCCAAACCGGTGCTCGATCGCCAGTTGGTGCCCAGTCCATGATCCGGATTAGTCCCCGGTTCGATCAGAACCAAACTAAACCGGGTTCCATCGGCCGCCATTGGCCAAGGGAGATCGTCGTCATAGGCAAACCTCCGAATGTCGCTTCCCGAAAAATCGGATAGGACAATCAATTCACCACCATTGGCAAGTTTGTTGGTGTCGGCAATGCCATACTCGCCAGGAAGAAGTTTCGCTGCAGCCCCTGGATGGCGGCTCAGAAATCCGGACCGATTTCGAGCGATGACAACTCTTTCACCAACCGGGATGACAATTGCTGGTAGCGTGTAGTTAATACCGCTGGTGAACTGCACCCCAGTGAGGTCCACTTCGTTGTCACCGATATTCATCAGTTCGATGAATTCGAACGCGACATCATCTGTGAAGCCAGAGGAAATCTCGGATGGGGTCGGGGCACCCGGATGATACATAATCTCGGAGATGGCTAGATTGGCCGCCGAAGCTGGTTCGACGGAACCGCTATTGTTGATTATGATGGATTCGGTGCCGATGACGTTTCCTGAGAAATTGAGAGCTTCGATCGTGATCGTGTTGGCGCCAAGTGAGACCGGAATGGTGAGTTGCCAACTGTTGTTGTCAGTCCAGGTCGCATCGAGGACGCCGCCCCCGGCGAGACGGAAGCTGCGGACATCAACCCATCCGTCACCGGAGAGGGTCGCAGTACTGCCATTCACGTTGTGCGGATTGGTGGTGGTGATGTTGAAGGTGGTCGGTGCAACCCGGCTATTGATCTGGCTCAGAACGTTATTCGATCGAGAGTTGATATAGTTTAGGTGCGTATTCCACGGCTGGGACGAGTCGAGCGATTGCAGATGGCTCGTCCACATCGACATGTAGCTGCTATTGTAGGTAGTGCTGATAATATCGTGCAGGTGTCCGAGATAAAGTCGGCGGCGGACAGGGTCTGCAGTCAATTTTGAACATTGACTGTTGGCAAAGATCGTCCTTCCGGCGTCGAAGGCAAAGTCCATGTCATGCGGCAAGAACATGACACGTCCATCCGGTCGGGCATAGTACATCCCATTGTGTTGGCTATTGGCACCTGCGTTGTCGCCTGCACCCGAGAGAACTGCGTAGGCCATGCCCCGCAGCCAGGCATCAACATCAACGACGTCTTCGAGACCCTCTTCGAAAGCCGCGCCGCTCTGGCTAAACTTTTTATTATAGGCGATGATGGGTGCAAATTCGTCCGCTTCCCTATTATTCTTCTTCAGGAAAAACCACCGGTATTTCTCCTTATCGTCGCCGAGGTTGCTGACGTTGACGCCAGTAACCCCGTCGGGGTTTGGCAGCTTAAAGCCGTTCGCATCGGCATTATTTGGGGTGTAAAGCAATTCATACTCGTAGAGGTTACCGTCAGAGCCATTCTCGAACTGCGAGTCGAGGAGAACCGGGTCGTAGCGTGCCATCTGCAAGACCGCCGACCGGGTATGTACGGTCTTTGGTGTGATCACATTAACAAAGTCGTAGTAGCGTGAAACGATCCCTCCGGAGTTGGCAATCATGAAGTCGAACAGGATCTCAAACTGTCCCTGGCCGACCCCCTCTGAGCGGTCGATCGCGAGTGATTTGTGAATGCCGCGGTAGAGTTGGTCAGAGCCGAATCGCATGTTGAATCCAACTCGATTCACTTGGTTACGTGCCCGTTGGCTCCCTTTAAGACGAAGTTTTACGTCGTAGTAGATGTCGCTCTCACGGTCGATGATTGTTGCCCCGATGCGATCGTTGCTCATCACCTCGGTCGGTTGGTGAATAAAATCACGGTCGGCGTTGGTGACGACGATGCGGAAGTTGTGTTGCCCATTGTCTTCGGCGAGTCCGTCATCGACCTTGAACAGGGCGCGGGATTCCGGGCCTGCGATTGGGTAAGTTGCAGTGGCTCCTAGACTGTCGGTTCCCTGGACATAAAATTGTACTACAGTTGATGCGGCTTGCCCGGGAATGATGCCTTCGTAAAAGCCACCGGAGCCAATCCCCATAGTGGTGCTTCGAAAAACGCCGCCATTGACCGAGTAGAACAATTGGATCGTGCCAAGACCATCTGCATCAGACGGACGGGTCTTGATCTTAACGGATTCATTCACAGCAGGAACAGCGGGAGAATGGATCGTCCCGGTGAAAGTTGGCCCAAGGTTGGACTCGGCGCGTGAATTTGGAGCGGAGGGCGTTCCGACGTGCTGCGGCCGATCGACCACGGTCACGTGCGGCATGCGGTTGAAGTAGAGTCGCGTGTGTAGTTGGTTAGACCCTCTCACCCAGCGTGCGCGAAAGGTAATATCGTAGGTCCTACCATTGACTGCGGAACTTAGCAGCGTCGTTTCAATCTGATTAGACATGTGGCCGGTGCCGCCAGTGGCGACGAGGCGTAATACCTTGTTGCCAGGTGCCTCGGGATCATCGATCACTTCACTGTGCCGGTGCGTGCCGCGGAATCTCCATCCGGTATCGCCGCGGCTAAAATCAGTATTGCTGAGTTTTTGCGTCGAACCATTTTCGATCACGCTGATATCGTCAATCAGGAGTTCACCATCGCCGAGTAGACCGATATTGAATTCGCGCCACTTCGAGTCCGGGCCACGGCTTCCAGCGAGAACCGCGCTATGAGTGTAAGTTTTCCACTCTGTCTGGACGGTCTCGTCACTGGCAGCCCACGAGGCCCCGTTGCTTGGATCAGCAAAAAGATCGCGAAGTTCTAGAGTCGCTCCGCCGCCGTCCGGGGCATCTGGCCATCTCCCTCCATCGAAGTAGCGCATCTCAAAGGCAGAGTTGTTGTCGGGATCGCGTAGCAGAAGATGCTCACCGGAGCGCGCGAGGGTTCCACCAAACTCACCTAGCAGGCGCGCGCCCGGAAACGCAGCGGAAAACTCGGCCGCATTACGTGCGATGCAGGCATGTTCCCCTGCAGCCAGATTGGTTCCAGGTGGGAACTCGAAGCTGATTCCGTTTCCGAAATCCCATCCGCCCAGATCGACCGGGGCTCCGCTGCGATTAGCGATCTCCAACCATTGGTTGTCTGAATTTCGGTGGGGCGCACCGGGAATGAAAGGGGTGAGTGCAAAGCGCGCGTCCAGTTTCATGCCAAAGACGATATCGCTGGAACCGGTCGAGGACTGATGAACTTCCACCGAGATACGGTTACTGCCTATGACAAGGGCACCCCCCGGGATGGCAAGCGTCCGTATCGTTGCATTGCCTACGCTCGGATTGGCCTGGGTTTCGGGCCCGGCTCCACTTGATAGGTTAAAGGTTCCAACTTCATTTCCATTGATATAAAAAATCGCACCGTCGTCGATCTGGTGGGTGATTTCCATCGAGTCGAGGCCCGCAAGTTGCTGGGCAGTCAGATCAAATTCCCTCTCGAAATAATAAGTGACAGTTGAGGAGCTATAGGTCGCAAAAAGATCAGTGACGAGGGGCTCGGCGAGCACTCCGGATTCGCGACCGATCGGGGCACCGGCGGACTTCCAGTTGCCGCCAACCACGTGACTCGTCCGAGCCCAGTCAGCCGTCAGGTTTTCGTCGCCATCGTTGTAGCGCCAATTAACGTTGAACCCGAATAACTCGACCGTGTCGTAGGTCGCGGGGGTATCCGGGATCGCTGAGAGCGCGGGAGGATTGTAGGCAATCTCGCTAATGACGATCTCATCATGGAAAGCAAATGCATTCGGGGCGCCCGGTGTGGCACTCGGAGGATAAAGCCAAGCGCCGCCCTTTTCCGAAGCGCGACCTCTCAGGCGTCCGGTTTGCTTTTGCCCGTCGAGCACGACAGACCCCGAGACATCATATATGAAAACATTTTCAGTATCTGCGGGACGAAATCCAAGGGTGGCCTCATCGAGCAGGAGGAGTCCGCCGGACGCGAGCGTTTGCGCGGGGAGTATATACTCGCGCGCCGGATCTCCTCCGATCGAAACGATCATGCCGCCGAGCTCGACGCCCCCGATGCCCGTGTTGATCAGCTCGATCCAAAAGTCCGCTTCTGTCGCGGGTGGGATCTCGTTGATTACGATCTGGGGAGCAGACCCAGGAGCGGGATCTTTGATAGCCATGTCGAGCTCCACACCAAATACGATATCGCTGCTGCTGCCATCAGTCTGATGGACTTCGACCGAAAGCCGATTCGTCCCCGCGACGGCCGCACCCGGCGGAAGAGGAATGGAGCTCGAGAGGACGGCCTCAATATTATTTGTGGCACGTGTCGCCGCTGTAATGACTCCTCCCGGAAGATTGGTGCGCAAGACTTCGGTTCCATTCAGGTAAAAGAC
>JABIRI010000328.1 GCA_018667915.1 Opitutaceae bacterium
CGTCGATTAGGCGTCGGCGAGGGCGGCTTGGGCGGCGGCGAGGCGGGCTACTGGCACGCGGTAAGGCGAGCAGGAGACGTAGGCCAATCCGATCTTGTGGCAGAATACCACGGAATCGGGATCACCACCGTGCTCGCCACAGATGCCGAGCTTGATGTCCTTGCGGGTCTTGCGGCCCTTCTTGATCGCAAACTCCATGAGCTGTCCGACACCAGTCTGGTCAATCGAAGCGAAGGGGTTCTTCGCCATGATCTCAGCCTCTTGGTAAGGTCCGAGGAACGAACCGGAATCATCGCGGGACATGCCCATGGTGGTTTGAGTGAGATCGTTGGTGCCGAAGGAGAAGAACTCCGCGGTCTTAGCGATTTCATCAGCGGTCAATGCGCCACGAGGAACTTCGATCATGGTGCCTACGGAGTAGGATACCTTAGTCTTCTTTTCCTTCATGACGGCCTTGGCTTCGGCATGAACCGCGGCGACTTGGATTTCCAATTCCTTGGCGAATCCGACGAGCGGGATCATGATTTCTGGCTTGGCCTTGATGCCCTTTTTCTTGGCTTCAACCGCAGCCTCGATGACGGCGCGAGCCTGCATGCGAGTGATCTCCGGGTAGCGGATGCCGAGACGGCAGCCGCGGAAACCGAGCATTGGATTGAACTCATGGAGTTCGGCAACGCGCGACATGATCTTCTCGACTTTGATGCCAAGGCTCTTGGCTAGATCGAGTTGTTGCTCCTTGGTGTGAGGGAGGAACTCGTGCAGAGGCGGATCGAGGAAACGGATCGTCGCAGGGAAGCCGTTGAGGGCTTTGAAGATCCCGAGGAAGTCCTTACGCTGGAAGGGGAGGAGCTTCGCGAGGGCAGCTTCACGGGCGTCGAGGTTGTCGGAGAGGATCATCTCACGCATGGCGTCGATCCGCTCACCTTCGAAGAACATGTGCTCGGTGCGGGTGAGACCGATGCCAACGGCACCAAACGCGACGGCTTGAGCGGTTTGCTCAGGCGTATCGGCATTGGTGCGCACTTGCATGCGGGTGACCTTCTTACACCAGCCCATGAGCTGGACGAAGTTCTGGTAGGTGCCGCTCTTCTGCGCGCGCTTGTTGTTCTCGATGAGACCTTGAACAACTTGCGAAGGCGCGGTGGGAACTTCGCCGGAGAAGACGAGACCGGAGGTGCCGTCGATGGAGAGGAAGTCGCCTTCTTTCCACTTTTTCTTGCCGACGGTGAGGGTGCGCTTGTCGTAGTCGACGTGCAGGGCAGCGGCGCCACAGACGCAGACCTTACCCATTTGGCGGGCAACAAGAGCAGCGTGGGAGGAAACACCACCGCGAGCGGTGAGGATACCTTCGGCTGCGATCATGCCACGGAGATCTTCCGGAGACGTTTCGACGCGAACGAGGAGGACTTTTTCGCCCTTTTCGTTAGCTTCGACGGCGCGCTCAGCGTTGAAGTAGATCTTGCCGGTCGCGGCACCAGGACCTGCGGGGAGGCCCTTGGCGATCTGCTCGGCGGACTTAACCGCCTTGGAGTCGAAGATCGGAGCGAGGACTTGCTCGAGCTGCTCGGCAGGAACGCGGGCGACCGCGGTCTTCCAGTCGATGAGCTTCTCTTTGACCATTTCGCAAGCGATACGAACAGCGGCGACGCCGGTGCGCTTACCGTTGCGAGTCTGGAGCATGAACATCTTCTCTTCTTGGATAGTGAACTCGAAGTCCTGCATGTCCTTGAAGTGCGATTCGAGGACCTTGCGGATGCGCTCGAGCTCTTTGAGAGACTTAGGCTGCTTCTTAGCGAGCTTAGCAACGGGGTCCGGAGTGCGGACACCGGCGACAACATCTTCGCCTTGGGCGTTCATGAGGAACTCACCGTAGAAGACCTTCTCGCCAGTGGCGGGGTCACGAGTGAAAGCCACACCGGAACCAGACTTAGGACCGGTATTACCGAAGACCATGGCCTGAACGTTTACGGCGGTGCCCCAGGCAGCAGGGATGCCGTATTTGCGACGGTAAACGATCGCGCGGTCATTCATCCAGGAACCGAAGACGGCGCCCACGGCACCTTGGAGTTGGTCCCAAGGGTTGGCGGGGAAGTTGAGGCCGGAGCGCTCTTTCACCATTGCCTTCATGCGGGCGACGAGCTCCTTGTAGTCGTCGGCGGTGAGCTTGCTGTCATCGGCGTGGGAGTCGTCGAAACGCTCCTTCTTGAGGTCGTCGATGACGGCTTCAAACGGATCGATATCTTCACCAGCGGTGGCTTGGACACCCATGACCACGTCGCCATACATCTGAACGAAGCGGCGGTAGCAATCCCAAGCGAATCGTGGGTTCTTGGTCGCGGTCTCGAGGGCTTGGACGGTATCGTCGTTGAGGCCGAGGTTGAGGATCGTGTCCATCATGCCCGGCATCGAGTCGCGGGCACCGGAGCGAACGGCGACGAGGAGCGGGAAGCCTTTGGCGTCACCAAACTTGGTGCCCATGCTCTTTTCCATCTTCTTGATGCCCGTCTCAATTTGGCTCTGGAGCTCGACGGGATACTTGCGGCCGTTGTCGTAGAAGTGTGTGCAGACCTCGGTGGTGACGGTGAAGCCAGCCGGAACGGGAAGGCCAATGCGGCTCATCTCAGCGAGATTCGCGCCCTTGCCTCCGAGGAGGTTCTTCATCGTGGAGTTGCCGTCAGCTTTGCCATCGCCCCACGAGTAAACGTATTTCTGGGTTTTGGCCTTCTTTGCGGCGGTTTTCTTTTTAGCGGGGGCCTTGCGGGCCTTCGCGGCGGACTTTTTGACCGCTTTTTTGACGGTCTTTTTGGCTGTGGTTTTTGCTGCCATAAGGGTTCAGTAGTTAAGGGAAATCGGACTCGTCCCCGGGGGACGTAAAAGAATCATCACATAGGGGAGAGGCCCCGGCTGTCAACGTCGGGCTTAAGGTGACGCCAGGAAGCTCCGATGATCGAGGCGGAATCAACGCAATCTGTCCCAATTTCGTGGGTTGCGTCCGGACGGTGGGAGCCATGGCATGAGCGCCATGTCCGCTGACTCGGTTTCCGATAAAATTCGTTGCGGTGTGGCTGGGGTAGGATCCCTCGGTCAACACCATGCCCGCATCTACGCTGACCTCCCCGGGGTCACGTTTCAGGGAGTATTTGAGACCGATGATGCCCGTGCGGCAGAGATCTGCGAGCGGCACGGCTGCGAGCGATATGAGTCACTGCAGGCATTGGGAGAGGCCTGTGATGCCGTTTCGGTGGTGGTTCCGACGGATCTGCACGAACAGGTGGCGCTGACGTTGTTGGCCCAAAAATGCCACCTGCTGATCGAGAAACCCATCTGTGCCTCCCTCGACGAGGCCGAACGCGTGCTGGCGTCCGCGAGGGAGCACGACCGCATCGTGCAGGTGGGACACATTGAACATTTTAATCCGGTGATGGGTTTCTTGGAAAAGGAAGTGAACGCGCCGAAGTTTATCACTGCTGAGCGCCTCGCGCCTTTCACGCCCCGGGGCACGGAAGTCGGCGTCGTCCTAGATCTCATGATCCATGACATTGGCATCGTGCTGCAGTTGGTGAATTCACCGGTGGCGAAAATCGAAAGTGTTGGTGTGAGCTTGGTTTCGAAGACCGAAGACATTGCGAATGTGCGCATCGAATTTGAGAACGGTTGCGTGGCCAACCTGAGCACGAGCCGGATGAGTTTAAAGAAAGTGCGGGAGATTCGGGTTTTTCAGGAAACGGGATATTTCTCGTTTGATCTGATGCGTCAGAGTGGACACCTCGTGCGCAAGACGGGTCTACTGGACTATACGGGCAAGCTGACCACCGGTGCAGTCGATCCGGCGGATTTGACGGCCTTGCCCCTCGAGCCCGTGCCGATCGAGAGGGGCGAACCGCTGGCGCTCGAATTAGCTCACTTCGTCGACAGCGTGGCCCATGCTCAGCAACCCAAAGTGGGCGGAGCGCTCGGTCGCCGAGCGCTCGAAGTCGCCATCACGATTACCGACCAAATCAAAGCGGCTAAGTAGGGCCGGCCAGCCTGATTTTTAACCACGGATGCACACGGATAGACACAGATCAGGAGCTGTTATTTTTATCCCTGTTTATCTGGGCGCATCCGTGGTTAGTCAGGGAGTGATCCTATGAGTAATGCTTTGCCATTTCGGTTGCCGGCTCCGGCAGAAGGACACGTGGATCTGTTGGTGATCGCGGCGGAGCATTCGGGAGATCAACACGCCGGTCGTATGGTGGCGGGGCTTTTGGCCAGCGAAGCCGAACATCGGGTTGCTGCGCTCGGAGGTCCGGCACTCGCGAAGGCCGGCGCGCAGTTACTTGAAGATCTCACGGCACAGTCGACCATGGGATTTGCCGTATTCGGTCGGCTGTCATTTTATCGCACGTTGATTGCCGAGGTGGTGCGGTGGGTAGGGGAGTATAAACCGAAGGCAGTGTGCTTCGTGGATTCGTCGGGCCTCAATTTACGTATCGCGGCAAAATTGATGGCGGCGGGTTATGCTGCGAAGGCGGGCGGCCCGACTAAACTGGTCTATTATATCTCGCCGCAGATTTGGGCCTCGCGGGCTAAGCGTCGTTTTGAGATGGCGAGAAATCTGGACGGATTGGCCTCGATATTTCCGTTCGAGAAAGCGGTCTACGCGGATACGGACTTATCGGTTTCGTTCGTCGGACACCCGTTTGTTGAGCCCGATTATCATGCTCCGGTTGCCTTTGATAAGGACGGCCCGGTGCTGCTTTTGCCCGGGAGTCGTCAAGGGCTGGTGAAGCGTTTGATGCCGGTAATGTTGGCCGCTTTTGCCCGGTCTGGAGCAGGCAGGGATGCGGTGGTGCTTTATCCTAGCGACGAGATTCGGGCATTGGTGGAGTCGTTTGACCTGCCGCCAAATTTAACGCTGCAACGCACCGATGCATCGTCTGACCCGGTCGGAGCATCCGCTGTGCTCACGACCAGTGGCACCATGTCGATGCATTGCGCCTTAGCGGGAATCCCGGGTGTCGTGACTTACAAAACGGATCCGCTCACCTATTGGCTTGGTCGGATGATCGTGAAGGTGGAGTTTATCGGGATCGCGAATTTACTGCTCAAACGCGCCATGTATCCGGAATACATTCAAGGCGCGGCGACATCGGACGCGTTGGCGCGGGAGTTGGAATCTGCACTGGCCGATACGGATCGATCTGAGCAGACCCGGCGTGATGCGGCCGACTTGAAAGCGCTGTTGTCATCGCCTTCCGAGGCCACCGCTGCGAATTGGGTGGCCCGACAATTGGCGAAGTGAGGCTTGGAATTCGGACGCCTACTGGAGCGATTTGATGTAGAGCACGAGGGCGGCCAGATCGTTGGGACTGAGCACACCGTTGAAGGACGGCATAGCCACGTCTTGTTTTTCGTAGCCGATCACCACATCTGCGGCTGGATTGACGATCGATTCGAGCAGGTAGTTGTCGGATCCGCGGCGTTTTCGGTCACCCGCTAACGAACGCTGGGTGCCGGCGATGGCGTGCAGCGATGGTCCCGGTTTTCCCTCCGTGGAAGACGTGATCGAGTGACAACCGACGCAGCCGAAAGTGGTAAATAGTTCCTCGCCCCGTTCGAGCGAAACGGGGGGCGGTCCCAACGGGGTAGAACGGGGGGAAGGAGGTGCTGCGAACACGGTGGAGAAATTGTCGACACCTACGGCTGCCCGTTGATCGAGGCTGGCGGGCTCAAGTTGGTTCAGCGTGAAGAACACCTCTTGCCAGACACCGCTGTTACGACGGTAGCGGATTTCCAGTTGCTGGGTCAGAGCCATGTCGGGAATGGCGAGGAACACCGCGGTGCGATCTGCGCTGAGATGAACCGAGTGGATAGGCCATTGGTCGACCCCCGGCTCGCCGTCGGCGCGGTATTGGCCCGAGCCGTAATTCTCGGTGCGCCGGTAGCTCCAAGAGGTCGCGGCATAGGAGGAGGGATCAGGGGCGAAGTCGGCCGAAAGCGGCTCTCGGAATTGCAACCAAACGCCTTCGGTGTGGCCCGTCGCTACGTAGGGTAAATCGTCGGTGGATTGCAGAGCACGGATGCGGCTGATGCCCTCGATGCGAGGTCCGTTGGATCCCCAGATCTGCATACCGACGAAGTAGGCTTGGCCGTCTGCGGGGTTCATTTCGCCCTTGAGAATCGGAACCTCCAGCTGGATCGGCAGCGGGACTGCGGCGGCTTGCACAAATGGCTCCGCCTCGGTGCCGAGGATGTTGATCAAACTCGGTTTGTAGTAGTCGACCATCAGTACGCCGCCGAAGAGGTTTCCGGATCGAGCATCATCAATGGCGAGCAAGTCGACCCCGCATTGGGCATAGCGATGGGGAACCCAAATAGGCACGTTGGCGGGGGCGCGTGAATTTTCGGTGCCGGGCTCAAAGCCGTAAAATTTTCCGGCTTCGATGTGGTGCATGGGGGTGGAAGGCACCCATTGGCCTTGTTGGTCGGAAGCCACGAGGCGATCCGTATCGCCCAGCCGACTTACGAACGCATTGCGTAAACCCTCGGCGAAGATGCGTTGAAACTCTCCCGTGGGAGAAAGCTGAATGACGCGACCGGCATGCGGGTTGCGGTGCGAATCCTGTTGGCCGCCGACAGAAACGAGGAAGCTGTCGTCGGACATTGCTACGAGGCTGTGGGGGAATGAACGGGTCTCGGGGCTTTGCACCCAATCATTGGAGACCATCTCATAAAAATCGGTGTCACCGTCTTCGTCTTGATCGATGAGTCGCGTGAGACCGAGACGGCTGAGAACGAATACTTCGTTGTTTCGAACGAGAATAGATTGTGGATCGAAGAACCCGCTGGCGATGCGACGAACTGTTACTGGTTCGGACTCGATCGAATCGATGTCGTCGATACGAAAGACGTCACCGTCAAAGCTGACGATGAAGGCGGCCCCTTCATCATTAAATCCGATATCAGTAGGGCGAATACGACGCTGCCAAGGATTGGGGTAGGGGATGTGAAATTCATCGACCGCGTAGGATCCTTGAGGAATGCCCGGAACCATTTGGGTGAGCGCCGTGTTCGCGGAGCGATTGATGGGCGTGATTGTCTCGGGGGTGGACGGTTTCAGGTCGTCCGGTAGTTTGGCACCCGAAGACTGGTAGAAAATAGAAACAGTCTGGGAAGAGGAACTCGGTTTGATCGAAGCCACGACAAAGCGGGAGTTAACTACCCGTAGATTGGCTCCACCCGCCTGCAAAGAGTTGGGCACCCGGGTGGTGGCCCGATCGAGTTCCGCGACCACGCAGTCGAAAGGCGCCGTGAGTCCTGTGATGTTCAGCGATCGTTCGACAATATTGTGACCCTCAATGACTCGGGCCTTGAACGTCTCCTCAATGGTTCCATGGCCTACTGAATACCGTGCGATAGCGACATTTCCGGCATCCGTTATTCCGCTCCATCGGCCTTGCGAGGCTGGCAAAGGACCGCGACCGAGTTCGAGTGGATCGATGCCCCGATCTCGAGGATCGACGAAGTTCGGGCGATCCGGTGTTTGCCAACCGGGATAGAGTCCGGTGGCCGCGAAAATGCGTCCATCAGGCTGGGGTAGTTTGTCTATTCCTCCACCTAGTTTAGCTAGAGGCTTGGCATAGGACAGGTCTGACATGCTGTTTGCTGTGACGCTGTCACCTTCCCACATGGCGATGACGCGCAACAGCTCCGTATCGAATCCGACGTAAAAGTTCTCGGCGGCCCGAATGACGACGGCCCGAGGCGCGAGATTGTCCACGTTGCCCCTCGGAGCGACCTGGCGCACATCGAGGGTGGTTTCGAAGAATGGAAATTCGGGTTGCCGGTGGTCGGTGTAGTAAGGGCTATCCGCCCGTCCCAGATGGGGAGGAATTTCGGCGTCGAGAAGGGGTGTTATACTCACCGCACACAACACGCAGGAGAACCGAAGGGAAGATAACCGCATTAGGAACCAACCGTAGTTGGACCGCTTTCTCGGTGCCAAGCTTGGATAATAGGGAACGTTCCATTGGTCGATTAGTCAGGTGAATTCGCAAAAACGGGCTGGTTCTTCAGGGGAAGCTGGTTCTCTAATGGGCGTCCACGTCTATCCCAGACCACCCATGGCAACTCGCACTCTCACAGGTATCACTCCCTCCGGCACACTTCACGTCGGCAACTATTTCGGCGCCATGCGCCCGGCTATCGCCGCCCAAGATATGGGTGAGTGTTACTATTTTATCGCAGACTATCATTCCCTGACATCGGTCTTTGACCCGAAGGTGCGCCGAGCCAACACGCTTGGCATTGCGCTCGATTGGTTGGCCTGCGGCCTCGATCCCGCCAAAAGCGTATTCTGGCGCCAGAGTGATGTGCCTGAGGTCTGTGAACTCACATGGCTGCTGGGCACCCTCACCCCGATGGGGCTGCTAGAACGCGCCCACAGCTTTAAGGACAAGACGGCCAAAGGCATTGCGCCCAACTTTGGACTGTTTGCTTACCCCGTGCTCATGGCGGCGGATATCCTGCTCTACGACACGACGGTCGTGCCGGTGGGGAAGGATCAGAAGCAACACCTCGAAATGACCCGCGATATCGCGATCAAGTTTAACCAAACTTACGGCGAAACGTTTGTGGTGCCTGAGCCTTCGATCGCCGAAGACGTGGCCGTCATCCCGGGCCTCGATGGCCAGAAGATGAGCAAAAGCTACGGCAATACGCTCGAGATCTTTGGCGAGGAGAAGAAGCTTAAGAAAAAGATCATGTCCATCGTCATGGACAGTCGCACCCGCGAAGAACCCAAAGCGGACGGCGATCAATTACCCGCTTCACAACTGCTGAAGTTTTTCGCGCCCACCGATGTCTACGAAGACATCATGAACCAGCTCAAAGCTGGTGGTTACGGCTACGGTGATCTCAAGAAAGCGCTCTTCGAACACTATTGGGAATTTTACCGGGAAGCCCGCGACCGCCGGACTGAACTCGCCGCTAATCTCGATCACGTCGAAGCCGTGTTGAAAGACGGGGCGGCGAAGGCTCACGGCGTAGCGCGAAACGTCATCGATCGAGCTCGCCGCAACTGCGGCATCGTATAATCTAAAACCCTTCAGTTATCCCATCTCCTAACCATGAATACCCTACGTCGCATCCTCTCCTACCATCTGCTCTTGGCAGTCCTTTTCACTTGGTCCTCCGCCGCGGAGTCTGAGTGGGTCACGATCTTCGACGGCAAAGACCTGTCGGGTTGGAAGTCCAACGATGAGACCCCGGATTGTTTCACGGTTGAAAACGGAAAACTCAAAGTAAGCGGAGGTCGCGCTCACCTCTTCTACGTGGGTGATGGCGACAGCGAGCCGGCGATTAAGAACTTCGAACTGAAGCTGCGGGTCATGACCACCCCCGGCGCCAACAGTGGGGTGTATTTTCACACTACCCAGCAGGCTGAAGGTTGGCCCTCGGTTGGATTTGAGTGCCAAGTCAACTCGACCCATACGGATCCCAAAAAGACCGGTAGTCTTTACGGAGTCGTAAATGTTTTGGCTCTCGCCGAGGGTAAAAAAGTTCCACCAGGCAGCCTCGAAAACCATATCGTCGACAAAGCTCCGAGCACCGACGGGGAGTGGTTTAACTATCACATTAAGGTCAATGGCCGCAAAATCACGGTGCGGGTAAACGGTGAGGTCACCGCGCAGTGGACCCAACCCAAAAACTTTGATCCTGCCGTCTCGCTGAAGAATAACCCGGGCCGTAAACTCGGCGCGGGAACATTCGCGATCCAAGCGCACGATCCCAAGAGCACGTCCTACTTTCAGAACATCCGGCTGAAAGTTCTCAAGTAAGGCATTCGAGAAAAAGCCGCGATCAGTTGATCGCGGCTTGAGTAGATGAGAATGAGTTATGCCCCGGCGGCGTCCGGATGGCCTTCTCGGGCGATGTAGTCTTCCAGACGGAAGAGGTCATTGCCGGCCCGGCGCGTGATCTTGAGCAGGGTGTCCATGCTCGCGACTTCCTCGACTTGTTCCTCAAGGAACCATTGCAGGAAGTTTTGTGTCACGCGGTCATTATTCTCCGCCGCAGCGTCATAGATGGCTTTGATCTGGTCGGTCACTTTGACCTCTTGATCATAGGTCAGTTGCACGACTTCTTCGACGGATTTAAAATCGGAGCGTGGCGCATTGAGTGCGGGAAAGATTACCTCGCGGTCGGTATCGCCCAAAAACTTCACCATCTTCATGGCATGCGCGCGTTCTTCTTCGGCCTGTAGCGCGAAATACTTCGACATCTCAGGGAGCGCCTCAGTGTCGCACCATGTTGAAACGGCGATGTATTGGTAGAAGGCGGAGAACTCGTGACCGATCTGTTCGTTGATCAGTTTGGCGGATTTATCGTGAATCATGTAAGTTCACTCTATGCCTATTCATTGAATAAGTAAAATGCCCCACCGCGGACGGAGAGACATTTTAGAAAGTGTGCGGGTAACGGAGGACAATTACTTACGCTTCAAACGCAGGAAGAGTTTTCCGTCGCTGTAGTAGTCGATGTAGTTCGCGGAAGATTGCATGCGATCTGTCCAGGTATTGGCAGCGCGTCCCGCGTTCTCTTGGGCGACGAATACGACCTCGCCATTGAACCACTTCCGGTAAGGACCGCCGGCCTGCATAGAGTTCTTCATGGTCAGGGTATCGTTGCGGTGGTCGGGTTGGAGCTTGATGAAGATATCGTCTCCCTTGACCCGCACGTCTTGGATTATTTCCTTATCAAAAACGACAGCCTGAAAGGGACCAAATTCCTTTTTCTCACCATGATGATCGGCGGATACGAAAGACGCGGAGCCGCTGAAAAGGACCAATGCAACCAGGGCGAAAAGGAAGTTTGTGCGTTTCATAGGATATTGGTGTCGGGGATTTTTGTGCCAAGCAAGCTGAGTCTGCGGAATTAACTTAGCTCAGTGGGTTGATTGGTGCGAAATTCCGAGGACGGCGTGATTGAAAAACTAATCGAATGGATGGCGCCAATTCAGGTTTCTGTATCTGGAGAAACCTCGATCAAGGCTGATCCATTCACTGCCGGTTTCGATTGCGAGGGCAGCGTGATAGGCATCGGGAATCAGATTCCCTCGAGCATCATTTTTGCGGCATAAATCGACGAAAATTTTCCAGTGATTTTCTCCGGGCTCGAGAATGTGAACCTGCGGACGAGATCGAATATCAGCGATGAATTCGAGCGCCGCGTCCAGCGGAGTAGGGGGATTGAATATGCGCGAATGAGTAATGATTCTCAGGCACCCATTAAGCACGAGATTGGAGACTGCGACACCTGCTGGCTCGTTCAGTTTTTCGTGTAGCCAAGTGCTGACTTCCGCGTGGCTATCGGCGTCTTCGCGGTGGGCCTGCAC
Source organism: Opitutaceae bacterium (assembly GCA_018667915.1). Lineage (GTDB taxonomy): Bacteria > Verrucomicrobiota > Verrucomicrobiia > Opitutales > Opitutaceae > Actomonas. The sequence goes on from JABIRI010000328.1 coordinate 11,378, forward strand.
CAAGATATTTACGTCGAGCAGGATCATGATCCCTCCATGAAGTCAGCGAGACTCGAGTTTGAATGGAGGTCGACTTGAGACTGAGTGCCGGAACCTGCGAAGGTCTTCAGTGGACGTGCTGCGGCCTGTTGGGCGGATTTTGACCGCGGGAGGAGGGTCATTCGTAAGGCCTCTTCAATCTCGGCACTTACGGACCGATTGTTGTTCAGGGCCGCTTGTTTTGCTTTTTTGAGAAGCGTGTCGTCGATCGAAAGCGTTGTTCTCATGCATCATGATGCATCATAAAGGCATCATGATGTCAAACTGCGGGCAAAAGCAGTAAGACGGGAGGTGAGAGAGTTGCCTGAGGTTGAGGCTTTGCTCAACTGTAGCGGTGGGCCACTAGGGTGGGGCCGAGCTGGGGCTCGGCGTTCCCAAGGCGGGATTGGGCGAAAACCTTAAACTATCGTGACCGATGGACGTTCGAGTTTGGCGATGGCAGCCATGATGCGTTCGCTGGCTACTTGGTAACGTTGTTTCCCCGCGCTGCGATCTTCGATGTCCTCGATCTGCAGAGGTTTACCGTAGGTGATACTTACCGGCACGCCTGGGTTCATGTAGCGACCACGGCCCCAAGCGAGATGGGAATCAAATATACGCACGGGCACGACGGGAACCTTGGCGCGGCAGGCGATCATGCCTACGCCCGACTTCGGCGCTTGAAAATTGCCGTCTTTGGACCGGGTGCCTTCAGGAAAGAGAATTAGAGCCTTACCTTCCTGTAGTGTTCTCAGCACCTTTTTGATTGCGGAGACATCGGAACCACCGCCGTCCCGATCGACGGGGATGCAGCCGGCTTGGTCCATCCACCAATTGGTCAGAGGACCTTTCCATAACGTCTTCCGGGCAAAAAAGGAAATCTGACGCGGCACATTGCTGCCGATGGCGGGTGGGTCGAGGTGACTCGCGTGGTTGCCGGCCAGAAGAAACGGGCCGGTGGTGGGAATGTTCTCTACGCCGGAAACATCGCCCCGAAAGAACATCGAATGGAGGGTCACGAACCAGTAGTGGCAAAAGCCGTAAACCGGCAGCATCTCGAGCTGTCGAAAGGGGCGGGTCATGAGGTCGGGCTGAGGCGATCGCTCAGTTTGTCGCTCAACAGGTCCACGACCTGCTCTAGATTGAGATGGGTGCTATCAATGTCCGTCGCGCCCTCGGGTAAAGCCAGCGGCGCGGCTTTGCGGGTTCGGTCGAGGCGATCTCGCTCGGTGATCGAGTCAGTCTGACCTTCGGCGGCCCGTCGGCGGGCGCGCTCGACGGGATCGGCGTGGAGGAAAAACCGAAAATCTGCGTCGGGAAAAATCACGGAGCCGATGTCGCGCCCTTCCATGATCAAGCCACAAAAACCGTGACTCCGGGCGACGTCGACTTGGCCTCTTTGGTAGGCGAGAAGAGCGTCACGCAGTTCGGGCACGGCGGCGAAGTGGGAGACGTTGGCGTTGACCTCGGGAGTGCGGATCTCGGGATCGGGCACGATGCGCCCGTTGATCTTCATCTGCGCGCGGCGGCCATCCAGTTCGGTGTCCAAGGCGATCTCCTGGCTGGCGGTGGCGATGCCCGCGCTGTCGTCATTGGCCAGGCCGAGGCGGAGCAGTTCCGCCGTCATCGTGCGGTAGAAGGAACCGGTATCGACGTGCAGTAAATTGAATCGCTCGCTCAACGCCCGCGAAGTGGAAGACTTGCCGGATGCGGCGCCGCCGTCGATGGCAACGATGATAAAAGACGGATCGGTCACTCGGCGGAGGATTTTGTCCGCACGGTATCCAGCAACTTAAAAAAGTGAGGAAATGTTTTAGCGCACACGTGAGGATGGCGAATCGAGAGCCAAGGAGAGCCGTCGCCGTGAAGGTCATGGCATCCCAAAATACCGAAACTCATGGCAAATCGGTGGTCGCCGTAGGTTTCGATGATTTGATCGGTCTTCAGTGGACGCGGCGTGATGGTGAGCGCGTCTTCTTCCTCGATGACGTCTTGCCCAAGGCGGCGCAGCTCGTTGGCCATGCCTGCCACCCGATCTGTCTCTTGGGCGCGGGTGTGGGAAATACCGGTGATGCGGGTGGAACCACGTCGAAGCGGGGCGATGGCCGCGAGGGTGAGGAAGGTATCCGAGATTTCTTTAAAATTTTCGTCGAGAGCGATGTCATCGGGAATCGACGAAATTTTTTGTAGCACATCAACGAACGCGGCATCGCCTTGCAGGCCTTCACCGGAAGCGCGTAAGCCCGGGAATGTGAGATCGCCGGATAAAATGTGGTTCAGGGCGTGCCAATAACTCGCCGCGGAAGGATCGGGCTCGATCGCGTGGCGGGCGGGTGGCGTGTAAGCATGGGGCGCGATATCGAAGCGACCGGATTCGGCTGGAGCGATTTGGCCGCCAAACTCTGCCATCAATCGCCGGGTCATCTCGACATAGGTCCAGCGCACGGATCCCGTGAGTTGAATTGTTACGGGTTCCGTGGCCAAGGGCGCTACCATCATCAGAGCGGACAGCAGTTGGCTGCTCGCGCTGGCGTCCAACTCGATTGCACCGCCGCGTAGACCGTTCGCGTGAATCTCGAGCGGAAAAAATCCTTCCTCTCCCGTGCAACGCACGTCGGCACCGATTTCGCGCAGACCGTTGATGAGTTCAGCCATGGGGCGATGACGCATTTGCTCAATGCCATCCAACCGATAGATGCCTCGCGGAGCGGCCGCACAAAATGCGGTGAGAAAGCGCGCGGCGGTTCCGGCCAGTCCGACGAAAAGGTCGAAGGGGTCCGTTGCCGTAAAAAGGAGATCCTGATTCGAAACCCGCAACGTCAGGGCTTTGGCGTCCGCGTCGATTTGGCATCCCAACTTCCGCAGCGCCGCCGCCATGAGTTCGGTGTCTTCACTGAACAACGCACCGGTCAGCGTGACCGGCGCTTGGCCCATCGCCGCTAACAACAGGGCGCGATTGGTCAGGCTTTTGGACCCGGGCAACACCACCTCGCCCCGGGGAGATGCGGTGAAGGGAATGATGGGAAGAACTTCGGGCAATGCGGTCACGTCTTCCTACTGAAGAGAACAAGAACGAGAACGAGCACGAGAACGAATTAGGGGCGAAGGCTGTCTCGCCACGATTTACCGTGCTCAAGGCGGGTCCTTAGATCCGTCCAATCGCGATTGGAAAGGGCGGAGCGAAATTGATGGAGGTCACTCTCGAACCCGTTCAACGCGCGGAGGATCTCATCGCGATTTTGTTCAAGGATTTCTATCCACATGGTCGCATCGCTGGCCGCGATACGGGTGGTGTCTTTCAAACCATTGCCGGCAAGTTGACTCCATTGGCCGGGACGCTTGCCGAGCAAGGTGCCGAGGTTGGTGGCGAGGATCTGAGGTAAATGGCTGATGTGCGCGACGATTTCGTCGTGTTGGTCGGCTCCGACTGAAACCACCTCGCATCCCAAATCGCGCCAAAGTCGCACGACCGTTTCCGTTGCCGTCGTATTGTCATCTTCCCGTGGGGTGACAAAACAAGTTTTGCCCGCGAAGAGTTCAGGATCGGCATTGGCCCAGCCGGTCTTCTCACTGCCGGCCATGGGGTGGGAGCCTACAAAAGTCGTGCCGCTGGTGGCCAAGGCGGAAGCACCGTGGCGGCAAATCTCGGCTTTTACACTTCCCACGTCGGTCACGATCGCGCCGGTCTTCAGGTGAGCAGCGATGCGGTCGATCATTTCGGCCATACGGGTAACGGGCGTGGCGATGACGACGAGGTCGGCTTCGGTTACGGCAGTTTCAGCGGATTCGGCCACCGCGTCGCACCAAGATTGATCGGCCAGGGCGAGGCGAACCTCTGGTCGTCGCGCCCAAATGACTACACGCCGGGCCGCTCCGCGTGCTTTGGCGGCGCGGGCTACGGATGCGCCCAGTAAACCGGGAGCAAGGATGGCGAGGGTATCGATCACGTCTTGGTGAAACGGTATCGGGCCGGAATTGTCGAGCATCGCCTAATTCGAGCGCCGGAGTTCTGACGCGTTGATTTTTGGGCGGGTAGCCCTTTGGTGAAGCTTCGCATGCCTTATCAACGTCGCCGTCGAACCCGTTATGTTATCTGGGGAAAACTGCGTCTGTTTGTATTGATTCTGATGGGATTGGCGGCGTTGGCGGGATTGTGGTGGTGGCTCACACAATTGGGACCGCGCGCCGTGACCGTAGCCGTGGCCGATGAACCCCGGAGCGGAGCGAACGGAGACTCCGAGGTTGCAGCCCTGCAAAAGCAGTTAACCGATTTACGGCAAGCGATTGCGGCGGAAGGCGCATCAGTTGATATCGTTTTGTTGGACGAGGCGGTGGAAAAGCAGCGAGGTCTGATTGAGAAGTTGGGCGCTCGGGCGAATCAGGCCGAAGTGCGCAAGTTGAGCGAACTCGAAGGTGACCGCGACTCCGCCGTGGCTGTTAGGACGAATCAACGAATTCAGAAGTTGGATACAGAAGCGATGAAGAGTCGTGACGCGGGCGAGATTGTAACCGCGGAGGCGAATTGGACGGAAGCGTTGCGATTGCAGCAACAGGTCAATCGCTCTACCGCCACTTCCGCGCTGAAAAATTTTGTAAGGGAAGGGCGGTTCGAGCAACAGCGCCAGGAGCTATTCGCGATTCCCTTGGCGGCGGAAATAGCGGAGGCGATGAGCGTGTCGCGGGAGGCGATGGACACCGAGGAATGGGCGGAGGCGTTAGCGGGGCTTTCGACGGCGCGGGAACTGCAATTGCAGCTCAACGTGGAATTTCCCCGGTCGCGTCATGCCGGATTGGCGACTCTCGGTGAGATCGAGCGGAAGATCGAAGCACTTGATGCCGCAGGAGTAGCGGCGAGGGTGGATGAGCAAGAGGAAGCGGGTGATTTGGCCATGACGGAGCAGCGATTTGAGGAAGCGGTCTTAGCCTATGAGGAAGCTCGCCAAACCCAACTACGCCTGAATCGCGAATTTAACCGCAGTCGGTTTCTCTCCTCTCCTCGCGTGGAGCAATTGGAGGTAAGGCGGCAGACGGCGTCCAGCGTGCCGCTGTTGGCAGCATTGCGCCAGGAAGTCGATTTGATCGAAGGATTCCTGCGGCGTCGTGAAACCGCGATTGCGGCGACGCGAATTGCAGAGGTGGCGAAGCGGCTCGAAGCGGTGTTCGAGCAATTGCCCAAAAGCGAAAAACTGGATCCTTCAATGCGGTTGCAGCTGGGGTTTTTGGATGCGCAGAGGGATCGCTTGGGCGACATTCAAGATGCGGTGTATGACCGACTCCGTCCCTTGCCGGGCGTGTCGGAGTTGCAGCTGTTTCGCACCGAACTCCCGCAGTCGATTTATCTGCAAGTTATGCGGGTCAATCCGAGCCGTAATCCGGGTCGGGCGTTTCCGGTTGATTCCGTGAACTGGTTCGAGGCGATGTCGTTTTGCGAACGGCTCGGTTGGGTGATGGGGTGGCCGGTGCGGTTGCCCACGGAGGACGAATTTCGGGTGGCGGTGGGCGAAGCGTTGCGCATCGATTTGAGATCGGGCGGTGAAACCGAGCGCACCAAAAGTGAAGAGATGGCGTCGCTCGCGCCGAATCGTGCGGGTTTTTTTGATCTGCTGGGCAACGTCGCCGAATGGCTGGCGCCTCGCGCCGATCAGACCGGGGCGTGGTCAGTGGTGGCGGGTGGCAGTTTCCTCGATGGGTCGGAGGTGCTCCGGAAAGTGCCCTCCGAGGTGACCCAACGCAGCGAGCGCGCGCGGCACATCGGGTTTCGCGTGCTGGTGGAAATTCCCGCGCCATAGGGCGCCGGATCAGGCGCCGCCGAGTTTGAGGATGCGATAGAACTCCGCCTTGCGCAAAGGGATCACCGACAAGCGGCTCTGTTTGATGAGTGCGATTTCGGACAGCTTGGGCTCGGCCTTGATCTGGGCGAGACTGACGGGCGAAGGGAGTGTTTTACCGGCTTTCAGCTTCACGGCCACCCAACGTTCATCCTCGGTGGTCGGATCGGGGTAGGCGGTCTTTTGCACGGTCGAGATACCCTGGACTTCCTTGTCGCTGACACTGGCGTAAAACAAAACCTGGTCGCCCTTGCGCATCGCCTGAAGGTTGTTGCGCGCTTGGTAGTTGCGCACGCCATCCCAGTCGGTGGTGCGATCCTGGGTAAAGTCGCTCCAAGAGTATTTTTCGGGTTCCTGTTTAACGAGCCAGTATTGGGTTGTCATAAATCGGTGCTCCCATTGAGCTTACGCTCGCGCAAACCGCAATTTGGAAAGCGGAAAACTTTACGCCGAAGGGAACAGTCACTTCGGACGCGCGCC